>JAJDTF010000070.1 GCA_022827265.1 Acidimicrobiia bacterium
CCCGCCGGGCAGGTCGGCACGCCGCCCAACTGCCAGCCGGAGAAATGCCCCGCAGGCCAGACCGGCACCCCACCGAACTGCCAGACCCCGCCACCTCCGCCGTGCTCGGCGGGCGAACATCGCCACGGCAACGGCGGCTGCAGCCCCGACCACGAGCCGCCGTGCGGGGTAGGCAAATGGAACCCCGGCCACGGCCACACGCTCATCGACCGGCCTGCGTGCACCTACGCCGACGCAAGCCACGCAACAGGGCCGATCACTTACTGCGGAACCCAATCGCACACCCACAAGACCCGCCACTTCCATTACGGCGGCAACGGCTGCCACCCCGTAGCGAGCGCACACCCCAAAGACCCGCCCCGCTATACCGGCGCGAGTGCCTGTAGCGACTGGGCAGACGACGTAATGGAGGCGATCAACAAGAACGACGGCACCGGCACCTACTACCCGCCACCCGAACGACCGGTGGCCTGCAAGAGCTTCGATCTATTGGGCACGCTCAAGGATCGGTACAAGAGCTACAACGAAGCCACCCTTCGCGGATTGCTCGCAGCGGTCGAAACGCTAGAAGATACGCCCGACACACTTGACGAAGTAACTACGGCAATCGCCAGCGAGATCGAGAGGCGCTGGGATGAGTCACCCGAGTCGACAAAGCGGTTCATCACCAACGTCGCCGTCGGCGTTGGCTGCGCTGCCCTAGCCGCGGTAGCGGTCAAGAGCACCATAGCCACAGCAGGTACTGCGGCCCCCGCATGGGTCGCCTGGGCCACCGCCACAACCGCGAGTGCCGTGTGTGCCGCTGCCATCACTGAAGCCATCATTGCGGCCACCGGCAGCAGCGACGACTCGGGCACCGACAACCAAGACGGCACCGGTGACGACTCGGGCACTGATAACGACGGCTCCGACGACGAAGACCCTGAGCCGACGCCGGACCCGAAGCCGACCGCTGCGGAGATCAAACAGAAGTACGACGAGATCAACGAGGCGTACCGCCGGTACCGGAACGGGGAGATCACCGCCGCGGAGATGCAAGAGGCGGTCCAGCGATTTACGCGCTGGCGCTGCGAGGAAATGGGCCACACGGCCTGGTGCAACCGATGAACGCCGAGAGCCAAACGGAAACGAGCATGAGCACCGTGAACTACAATGAACACATGCGCCCAACACAGCGCGACACTCCGAAGACTCGAGCACGGAAGCCGAGGACCTCGATCTTCGCTCAGACATGTGTCATCGGCGCGGCACTCACCGCCGCTCTCATGTACGGCATCCCGTCATGGGCCATGGCTACCGCAGGTTTGTGCCTCATGACTGGCCCGCTCGCGTGGTGTTCTTGGGCTGCGCGGCAGAAGCACCGCGAGGCTGATCGCGCTGGGGTTTCGTCGGGCTGAGTGCCTGACTGCTTGTCAGCGTGCCTAGGTGCGCTGCTGGCGCACAAGCAGCCAACGCTAGCTGTGGGCGCTCAGGCACGCTGAGAGGCACCGAGAAACTCGCCGTACCACAATGCCGCGCCATGAACGAAACGAATGCGCTCGCCATCAGGACACTAGACGAATTGGCTGCTGCTGTAACGGCGAGTCTCATCCAGCGGCTAACGGACTGGCCTTCGTGGATTGTCAGCGCAGCCGGTGTCGTCATCATCGACGCTGCTGCAGATGCTGATCGGCACGAAAACGATTTCCGGCCATGTTCGCCGCAGGCGGTCCGATCACGCCTGCCAGCTGATGTCTCGATGACGGCACTTGCCCGGACTCACGGCTGGTTGCCTAGCATCGCTGCGATGTCAACCGACCTTGCCGGCGACGGCACCGACGATCACACGCCGATAGACGACCCCGATGCGGCCGTGCTCTATGAGGTCGCGGGCGGTGTGGCGACGATCACGCTGAACCGGCCCGACTACCGCAATGCGCTCAGCGTCGAGATTGTCAACGGCGTCGGCGATCACTTCGAAGCGGCACTGGCAGACCCCGGCGTGCGAGCGATCCTGTTCACCCACGTAGGCAACACGTTCTGTGCTGGTGCGGACCTGCGCGCCGCGCAGCCCGGAGTGCCCCAGCCGACGCTGCGCCACAACTTCGTGGAGATCCTCGAGCAGATCATGACCTGCGACAAGCCCGTAGTGGGCCGCCTGGCAGGACATGTCACCGCCGGCGGTGTGGGGCTGGCTGCTGCAATGGACATCTCGATCGCCGCCGACGACGCCATCATCGGCTTCACCGAGGTTCGCATCGGCGTGGCGCCCGCGGTGATCTCGGTGGTCTGCTTGCCGAAGCTGCGCCGCGCCGATGCCAGCGAGTTGTTCCTCGAGGGCGAGCGGGTGCCGGCCCCCCGAGCGGCAGAGGCCGGGCTGATCAATCGAGCGGTGCCGCGCGAACAGCTCGACGACGAAGTGGCGGCAACATTGCGTCGACTGGTGCGGGGCGGCCCCAACGCGCTGGCCAACACCAAGCAGCTCGTCACGAAGGTGCCGCAGATGCCACGCAGCGAAGCCTGGGAGTGGACGGCCGAACTGAGCCAGCGGCTGTTCCAAGGCGAGGAGGCGGCCGAAGGCATCGCCGCCTTCCGCGAACGCCGCGACGCCAGCTGGGTGCCGCCTGAGTCTTGAGTTCAAGCCTCGCTCGATCCCTCGCGTCACCGGCTACGCGCACGCTGCGTCGGCACATCGATCACGGGCATGTCCACTGGCCGGGCGGTAGCGTCGGCCGTCGTGAGCGGGCAAGTACATCTCGAACGCGACGGCCACGTGGGCCGCATCATCCTCGACCATCCTGAGCGGCACAACGCCATCAGCGCGCAGATGTGGAACGGCATCACCGATGCCGCGACCGAGCTGGAGAACGACCGCGAGATCCGGGTGGTGGTGATCCGCGGCGCCGGCGAGCGCGCCTTCGCGGCAGGCGCCGATATCAGCCAATTCGGCGAACAGCGGTCTGACGCGAGCGGCAACCGCGACTACGACGACACGACGTCGAGAGCGCATGCCGCGCTGCTGGGACTGTCCAAACCGCTCATTGCTGCCATCCACGGCTATTGCATCGGCGGCGGTCTCGCAGTGGCACTGACGGCTGATTTGCGCGTCGCCGCGGAGGATGCGCAGTTCACAATCCCCGCTGCTCGCTTGGGGCTCGGCTACGGCGCCGCGGGGATCGGAACGCTGATGCGGCTGGTGGGACCCTCGGCCGCCAAGCGCATCTTTTTCCTGGCCGACCGGTTCGGAGCGCAGGAGGCCCTGCAGATGGGTCTCGTCAACCGGGTGGTGCCCAAGGCGCACCTCGAAGCGTCGGTGGAGGAATGGACCGATCTCATCGGCCAGAACGCTCCGCTGACCATCGCTGCCGCCAAGGCGGCGCTCACCCAATGGCAGAAGCCGGAATCCCAGCGTGACTTCGCCGAGGTGGAGGCCATGATCCGGGCGTGCTTCGACAGCGAGGACTACCAAGAGGGCGTCGACGCGTTCATGAACAAGCGCCGCCCCGAGTTCAAGGGCCGCTGAGCCCGGAGCTCGGCGCCGCGTCGGTGTCGCACCTCAGCGCGGGCTGCCCCGTTCGCCGAATCGATCCCCCGCCATGTCGGAGACGAGTTCGAGATACGCGCTCAGGCGCTGCGCCGCCAGCTCCCCGGCCGCCACTGCAGCAGTCACGGCACAATCCGGCTCGACCGTGTGCGTGCAGTCGGCAAAACGGCAATGACGGGCTCGTTCGGCAATTTCCGGGAATGCCTGGCCGAGCCCACTGGCTGCACCTCGTCGCCCAGCCTGGTTTCCCACTCCCAGATCACCGCTCCAGGGGATCAGATCCTGCAAGCCCGGGGTGTCGACGAATGTCCCCCCGTCGGGCCCGCCGACCGGCACAAGCTGGCGCCGCACCGTCGTGTGCCGTCCGCGGCCGTCCGGACTCAGCGGGGCGACAGGCACCACATCGGCTCCGGCGAGCCGGTTGACCAGCGATGACTTGCCGACCCCGGACGGCCCGCTGAGCGCGACCGTCGCACCGTCGCCGGCCAGGGCGCCGAGGCTGTCGAGCCCGCGACCGTCGAGAGCGCTGGTTGCCAGGATCGGGACGTCCGCCGCTGCAGAGCCAAGCCGACGACGCAGCGCATCGACGGTCGCTTGATATTCGGCGCCCGACACCGTGTCGATCTTGTTCACGACGATCACCGGCCGAGCACCGCCGCTGAACGCCGCCGTGAGGTACCACTCGATGCGGTGTCCTGCGGGGTCTGACGCCACCGAATCCGCAGCAGACCCGCTGCCGGCGGGCGCGGGGGTGATGACGACGGCGAGCGTGTCGGCATTGGCGGCCACCAGTTGAGGTCGTGTCCGCGGGCCGGCTGCGCGACGGCACAGCAATGAAGTGCGGTCGAGCACTCCGGTGATCGCCACGCGACGATCGCTTCGGGGCTCGGTTGAGCGGACGACCCAGTCGCCGACAGTCGGATAGTCGAACGGTGTATTCGCTGCGCGGCGCCCGGCCGCATCGAGCGCTCCTGTGACCTCGCCTGAGCCATCAACGAGTTCGTAGGCGCCCCGATGCTCCACGGCGACGCGGCTGACGGTGCAGCCGTCGGGCACCTCGGGCGCGGGAAAGGCTCGGCGCCGCCAGCCGAGCTGCTCAAGGCTCGGCGGCGACAGCTCGGGCTGCACAGCCTCAGTCACGAACGGGCACCTTCATCGCCACCGCAGTAGCCCAGCCGGCGGGTCCACGCTGCATGCAGCACTGTCATTCACGGCGCAGCCACACCTCGTCGTAGCGGCCGACGCCGAGTCGATGCCCTTCGATCACCCTGCCGTCGGGAAGCGACATCCGCCCCAGCCCTTCGACATCGGCCGTCGCCGCCACCACGCTCGACGAGTAGGCCAGGAACACGTAGGGGGCTTCGTTGGCGAGTTCGGCCATGAACTGCGCAACGGCGTCGCGCCGGTCGTCTCCGGCGTCAGTCGACTCGATCAGGCTCACCAGGGCGCTCAAGTGCTCACCGCTGAGATTGGACGCGTTCAGCGGCGTGGTTCGCACGGGGCCGACAGCGGCCGATGCCAGCACCGCTGGATCGGACTCGCCGCCGACACGCCAGCACGTCGCGCCGAAGTCGCCGGCAAAGGAGGGGCTCTGCACCACCGACCCCATGACCCGGCTGATGAGTCCCGTGCGCGCCAGCGTCTCGACGTCGACGTCGACAAGACCGGTGCTCTCCCACTGTCGCTCCAGTTCGGCGGTCATCCGGCCGAGGGCGAGGTCGTCGGTGCACAGCACTCTGATTCGCACAGGCTCGCCGGGATCCCGGCCGTCGGAGCGTTCGGGGTCTTCCGTGTACTCGCGCAGCAGCGAATGGGCGCGCTCGGCGTCATGGCTCGGCCAGGCCGCCGCGACCTCCTCCGAATACCAGATGCTTGCGGGCGACCACCACTGCGTCGCTGCCAGCCAATCGACATCGGGGCCGAGCGCAGCGACGAGTCGGGACTGGTCGGCAGCAGCCACCAACGCTCGCCGCACCCGGATGTCGTCGAGCGGGGCGCGCAGCAGGTTGAACAGCACCACCCCGGCGTTGTCGTCATATCGCTGGACGGCGGCGAGCTGGCGGCCTGCGCCATCGGTCGCCGCAGCCACCGCCGTGGACAGCTCGGCCGATCTCGACATCAGGATGTCGCCGCGGCCGTCGAGCAGTGCTTCGAGCCGCTGGCGCTCGTCGGGCATCTCGGTGAACACGATGTCGTCGGCCCATGGCAGCGCAGCGCCGTCTGCCGCGGTGCGCCAGTAGTCGGGGTTTGCCTCCAAGACCGCCGGCTCCCCGACCGACCAGCGCCGGAACACGAACGGCCCGGTGCCCACCGGCGCTCTGGCGAAGGTCTCCGGCTCGGCCTCGGCGGCGACCGTCGAGAAAACCCGCCCGACGGGGCCGGCCAGCGCAGCGGGAAGGCCGGCGTTGGGTTCGCCTACTTCGATAACCAGCGTGAGCTCGTCGATAACGATGACCGAGGTGATGCGAGCGTCGCGCAGGTGGCTGCTGCTGGCTCGACCCGAGCGCAGGTAGTCGTCGATGCCGGTCTTGACCGTGAGCGCATCCAGCGGCTCGCCGTCGGTGAAGGTGATGCCCGGGCGCAGCGTGACCGTCCAGCGTTGCAACGACGGGTCCGCGGACACCGACTCCGCCAGCCAGGGTTCCACCGATCCGTCGGGCGCCACGACGGTGAGCGTCTCGAGCACATGGTCGAGCACATTGCGGCACGACCATGCGCAGACGTGATCCCACGGTGTCCAGCCGGTGATGAGAGTGGGATCAGCGGCCAGCAGCACCCGCAGCGTGCCCCCCCGGCGTGGCCCGGCGTCTGGCGACTCCGGTGGCGCAGGCGCGACCGCCGGCGCTTGCGACGTTGCAGGTGCGGTCTCGACAACAGACGTATCGCCGGGAGCTCGGGTCGCACGGGGGGCGCTCGTCGGCTCGGTCGGCTCGTCGGCACCGGGGCTGCACGCCGACGCCAACAGCAGCACTGCGAATGCGACCGCTGTGGCACGTCGGGAACTCAGCGGCCCGGCCCTTTGCTGCTCGTGACCCATGAACGCGTGCCGACGTTTGCGCTGTGCACCGTTTCTGACGCTAGTGGCGCGGTGGTCGCGGTCGGCCCCGAGGGCTGCACGCCCTGCTGGCTGCGCCGCGGACGCTATCGAGTCGCGGCGCTGATCATTCCGACGAGATCGCAGGCAGTGCGCACACCGTCTCCGAACGACCCGGGCTGGCGTGACACCAGGAACTTGCGGTGTGCGCCAATGAGACTGGCCGTCTCATCGAGTCGGGCCATGTCCGCGCCCTTGGGCTGGGTGGTCAGCTTGATCTCGATTGCCCAGACTTCTCGGCGAACCCGCAGCACGAGGTCGATCTCTCGACCGGTTGCGGTCCGCAGATGCCACGCCTCATGGTCGTGTCCGGCTTGGCTCAGCGCAGTCAGGACCTGGTCGATGACGTGTCCTTCCCAGCTTGCCCCCACACCCGGCAGCGAGGCGAGCTCGTCGTCGATGCCCAAGCCCGACAGGCTGTGGAGCAAGCCGCTGTCGCGCCAGTACATCTTCGGGCGCTTGGTGAACTGCTTGGAAGGGTTGGCGCTGTAGGCGGGAAGCCGGCGGATCAGGAAGGCGCCTTCGAGGTAGTCGAGATACGCATTGACCGTGTGGTACGAGAGGCCGAGGGCCCGCCCGATGTCACTGGCGTTCCAGAGTTGGCCGTGGCGAGCCGCGAGCAACCCGAATAGCCGCCGGGTGGTCTGGGGGCCAGACGGCAGGCCCCACGCCGGGAGATCACGCTGAGCCAGCAGTGTCAAGTAGTCGCGCTGCCACTGGGGGAAACCGTGGCCGTCGAGCACGCCACCGTCGGGAAAGCCCCCGCAACGCCACAGCCGCTCAGCGTCATCGGGAGGCAACTCTCGCAGTGACAACGGCGAGAGTTCCACCACGGTCAACCGTCCGGCGAGCGATTCGGAGACATCTCGCATGAGGGCCGGCGAGATCGATCCGAGCAGGAGGAAGCGTCCATTGCGGCGTCGGTCCGCATCGATGGCGCCTCGCAGTCGCGGAAAGATCTCCGGCGAAGCCTGAGCCTCGTCGATCACGACCAATTCGGATGCGGCGGTGACGTCGGCCCACTGCAGATCGAGTCGCAAGCGGTCGGTTTCCTGCTCCATGTCGAAATAGTGACTGCCCAGCGAACGGGCCAAGGTGGTCTTCCCGCACTGGCGAGGCCCGACGAGCGCGACAGCGGGGTACCGCGACAGTCGCTGATGCAGCAGTGATGCGGGGGTCCCCGATGCAATGGCCCGTTCGATCATGCTGGCAGGCTAACGGTCGAATTCTATTTTCATACAGCTATTTTTCTGTTTTTCCTCCACAATATTTCTCGTTTCACCACGGCGGAATTCTGTTGCACGCCTCGCGTCGTGTCAGCATTGCAGCGGCCGCCGCGCTGTCGTGTAACGACCCCTCGCTAGACAATGAGCAGCCCGTTCCGGTCGGGTACGTCCGCTGACCGCCCGAACCCATCATCAACCCGGAACTCATCATCAACAAGGAGTGCGCCTCATGTCCACCGGTTTTGCCGTTGTGCTCGGATTGCTGATGGGCCTGACCGCTGGCGCGGTCGTCGTATGGGCCGTGCTGTCCCGCCGGTTGGCACAGGTGGCGCACGAACGCGACACGGCTCGCGACGAGTCGGCGGGGCAACGCGACGCTGTCGCTGAGTTGCGGGCCGACCTGGCCTCGGTGGAGGCTGATCGGGCGGCGCGGGTCGAGACGATGGCGAAACAGCAGGCGGAGATCGAGAATCGCTTCAAGGAGATTGCGGCTCAGGTGAGCGAGACGACGCGCGACGCCTTCATGAAGGAATTCCGCGACCTGAGCACCGAGCAGACCAAGACGGCTGGCAAGACGGTCAAAGAACTTGTCGAGCCGATGCGGGAACGCCTGGCGGAGTTGCAGAAGCACGTGAACAAAGCCGACAAGGCCCGTGTGGAAGACACGGCCAAGGTGTCGCAGAGCGTCGATCAGCTCGTGTCGGAGACAAGCGGCCTGCGCCAGATCCTGCGCGACTCCAAGATGCGAGGTGCATGGGGCGAGCAGCACCTCCGCAATGTCGTCGAGGCTGCCGGCATGAGCCGCCACATCGACTACATCGAGCAGGCCACCGTCGGCGAACTCGGGGCCGAGGGCCGGCTGCGACCCGACGTGGTGGTCAAGGTGCCGGGCGGGGCGAGCGTCGTGATCGATGCCAAGACGCCGTTCGCTGCCTACGACCGCGCCGTGCAGTCTGCGGACGAGGCAGAGCAGCAGCGGGCCCTCGCGGAGCATGCCGCCGCCCTCATCGAGCGGGCCAAGGAACTCGGCGACCGAGACTATGGCCGGTGGGTGTCCGGATCTCCCGATTTCGTGCTCATGTACGTGCCGACCGACCCCATGCTCGACGTGGCCATGGACGTCGACAGCGATGTCTGGCAGAACGCCTGGCACCGTCACCGGGTGCTGATCGCAACCCCGGGCTTGCTCATTGCATTCCTGCGGACCGTCGCACTGGCCTGGCAGCGGCAGGACATCGCCCGCAACGCGGAGACGGTCGCCAAGCTCGGCAACGACCTCTATTCCCGGCTCTCCACCTACCTTGAACACGTCGACAAGATGGGTCGCGGCCTGCGCAGCGCGGTCGGTGCCTACAACGACAGCGTGGGCTCCTTGCAGAGCAGAGTGCTTCCGCAGGCGAAGCGCTTCCGGGACCTGGGTTCGGTCACAGGCGGCGACGAACTCGATGAGCCCAATCCCATCGAACTTGACGTCCGTGCGGTGACAGCGGCTGAGTTGGAGCCGGGTCAGGGTTAGGCCGCCCCAATCTCAGAGTATTTCGATGCTCACGAAACTCCTGCGGTGGCGTCGGTGATGGCTTGCCAGACGCGTTGGGGGGTGAGCGGCATGTCGATGTGGCGGATGCCCAGGTGGGCGACGGCATCGACGACGGCGTTCTGGACGGCCGGCGTGGCGCCCACGGTGCCCGACTCGCCGATGCCCTTGGCGCCGAGCGGGTTGATGTGCGTGGGCGTCTCGAGCACGACGCGGTCGAAGAACGGCAGCTCTGCGGCAGAGACGATCGGATAGTCGGCGAAGTTCCCGGTGAGCGGGATGCCGTCGGCGTCGTAGACGAACTCCTCGTACAGCGCCTGGGCCGCACCTTGTGCGAGGCCGCCGTGCACCTGACCCGCTGCGAGCAGCGGGTTGAGAATGGTGCCGGCATCGTCGCAGGCCACGAGCCGGCGAAGCTCCACCTCGCCGGTGTGGCGGTCGACCTCCACCACGGCGACATGGGTGCCGAAGGGGAACGTGGGTGCTTCGGAGTCGAACACCTCCTCGGCATGCAGCAGGCGCGGCCCCGCAGCGTTGTCGCCATCTGAGTCGTCGTCGCCGTCGCCCCTTGATGCCTCAGCGGCCGACGCGAGGTGTTCGGCGATCGCCGTCCAGTCCACCGACACCGCCGGGGTGCCTACGACGTGAAATGCGCCGACGTCGGTGTTGAGCGTGATGTCTGCCTGGTCGGCTTCCAGCAGCGTCGCGGCCACCGAGCGGGCCTGATCGACCAGCGTGCCGGAGGCTTCCCAGATGGCCGTACCTGCCAGCTGCACCGAACGCGAGCCGCCGGTCACCTCGCCACGGGGCACCTCGTCGGTGTCGCCGTGGACGATGTCGATGCTGTGCATCGGCACGCCGGTGCGGTCGGAGATGAGCATCGCCCACGAGGTGTGGTGGCCCTGCCCGTAGGGCGATGAACCGGTGCGAGCCACGATGCGGCCGCCCGCCAGCAGTTCCACTGCCCCGTACTCGGAGCGTCCGATGCCTGCGGTGCGCTCGACGTAGGTCGCCAATCCGATGCCGAGCAGCTTGTCGTCGCCGCCTGCACGGCGGCGGACCTGCTCTGCACGCAGTTCGCTGTAGCCGACCGCGTCGAGCGCAGCATCCATGCTGGCTTCGTACGCGCCGGTGTCGTAGGGCATGCCGGTGCGGGTGGTGAGCGGGAAGACCTCGGGCTGCAAGAAGTTCTTCCGGCGCACCTCGGCAGGGTCCATGCCGATCTCGGCGGCGAAGACGTCGACCGCACGCTCGATGGCCGCCGCCGCTTCGGGCCTGCCGGCGCCGCGGTAGGGACCGGTCGGTGTGGTGTTGGTGAGCACCGAGACCGAGGTGAAGCCCAGCGTGGCGATGTCGTAACAGCCCGCGAGCATCGCCCGGCCGTTGTTCGGCAACGCCGCGCCCATGTTCCCGTAGGCGCCGGCCTGCTGGACCACGTGCACCGCAAACGCCGTGATGCGCCCGTCGCGGGTGCCGCCGATGCGGCAGTACTGGATCTGCCCGCGGCCATGGACAAGACCCACCATGTCGTCGGTGCGCGAGGGCACCCACATGACCGGCCGGCCGGTGCGAGCTGCCAGCCAACCCAGCAGCGCCTCCTCGGGATGCGGGCGAGCCTTCGCCCCGAAGCTCCCGCCCACGTCGCGCGAGAGCACACGCATCTGTGACCGGTCGAGTTCGAGGATCTTGGCGAGACCGGCGCGCACCGGGTGAGGCCCCTGGCCGGCATTGACATGGTGCAGGCGTCCGTCGTCAGCCCAGCGGCTGGCTGCAACGCGCGGCTCCAGCGGGCACGGTGCGATGCGGTTGTTGATCGTGCGGACCTCGGCGACCGCCTCGCATGAATCGAAGTCGGCCTGCTCGCCGTCGAGCGACATGCGGATCACGACGTTCGGCTCGGCCATGCCATCGAACAGTGCTGGGCCCTCCAGTGCTGCTTCAGGATCGACGAGCGCCGGCAGCGGCTCGTAGTCGACGATGACCAGCTCCGCTGCATCGATCGCCGCGGCCGGACTGTCTGCCACCACGACGGCGACAGGCTCGCCCACGAACCGCACCCGCTCGGCGGCCAGCATCGGGCGCACGATGGCGGCGTCAAAGGCCGGGTTCGGCGACGGGTAGGGCTCCAGATTGACATCGGCTGCGGTGACCACATCGACCACACCGGGCGCGCTGCGAGCCGCGCCCACATCGAGGCCAGTGATCTCAGCGTGGGGAACCGTCGACGTCACGTAGCAGGCGTGCGCCATGGGCTCCCACTCGGCATCGGCGGTGAGGTTGGCGACAAACCGGCCCCGGCCGCGCAGCAGCGACTCGTCCTCGCGTCGAACCACCGATGTCCCTCGCAATGCCATGAAATCCCTCACTCCGTCTCTCGTGGTCGCGGGTGCCGCGGCCAGCGCCCCGGCGATTGTGGCAGGTCGGTTGCCGGCGCACCCGCGTCACACCCCAGCAGCGTCGTCACGCCCATGACGAGGTTCCTGGCGAAGCGTGGCCCAGTGCCGAGCCGGCGCGAGGCTGGGCTACCAGACCGCTGACGGGTCGATGGAGAGCACTTCGACCATTTCGGCGTGCAAGGCCGCAAAGTGCGCCGAGCGCTGACCTGCGCGGCCGCTCGCCGCTGCTGCGTTGGCGCTGTCAGCGGGCCACTGTGGCTGGTACCCCGCGCTCGCCACAGCCTCGTCGACCGCACCCTGCCATTCGGCACGCTGGTCGCTCATGCTGCGATTCATCACGCCGTCGGCGAGGAGTGCATCGTGCGAGCAACCAGGCGGGAGCTCGAACAGCTCGCACGCCAACGGCGTGAATCGATCGAACAGCGGGAGCAGCTGCGACCGGCCTTCCTCGGTGCGCAGCAGCCGTGACAGCAACCCCGACGCGTGGCGCAGGTGCGATCGTTCTTCGGCTAGGGCACGACGCGCAACCGCGCCGAGGGCTTCCCACGAGGAGTTGGTCAACGCTGCCCAGCGGACGGTCTCGGCGGTGTCGTACAGGAAGTGCCGGACCAGGGTTTCGCCCCAGTCGCGGCACGGCAGCTCGGTGAGGTGCGCGCTGCGGTACTCGTGCGGCTGGCGTCCATAGGCCAATGCGTCGATGTCGTCTCCGAGCAGCCCGTACAGCGCCCGAGCATGACCCAGCTCGTCCTGGCTGATCGACGTGAGCGCCAGATCCTCCTCGAGGAACGGGCCGACGGCGATCCACCACGCCAGGTTCTGGCCGATGCACAGCTCGTCGTCGGCGAGCGCCAGCACCACTTCGCGCGCTCCGGGCATGTTTGCTGGGGCCGAGTCGGTCATGAGGCTGGTGGGTCTCCGGCCTGCCGCAGATCCCGCAACAGCGCGCCGTCGTTGTGGCGGTGAGGACGGTCTGCCATCTCGAGCTCGACAGGGTCGGCGACCAGCAGGTCCTCGCGGGCCACCACCCACATCTGGTCTCCCTCGGAGCGCCGGGTGTAGCAGTCGCGGGCAAAGCTGAGGGCCAGATCGTCATCGGGTGCCTCGAGTGCGCCGACATGGGTGAACGGATCCTTGCCAGGACGCTTGAGGAACACCTCGTAGGTCTTCATGCCGACGCTGCGCTGACCTGCGCCGTCCCGGCGGCGGCCGGGCTGGCTTGCGCCGCCCCGATGGCCGCCGGGAACTCAACCCTGCCGACGACCTCGATGGGATTGCGGCAGCTCGGGCACCATTCCACGCTGCGACACGGCGTCGGCCCGAAGTCCGACCGGTGCTCCAGGGCGTCGTTGCCGCAGATGGGGCATGTCGCCGTGGGCACGGCCCTATCGGAGTGAGAACGACGAACGGCCACCGAGTACTCGCGGGCCAAGAAGCTCACTGCTCCGGGCGCGATGCGATCGGGCGTCCATACCGGCTCGGCGACGAACACCACTTCCACCGACACGTCGCTGCCGACGCACGCCGAACGGGCCGCAGCGGTCACATCATCGGCGATCACGTCGAGCGCAGGACAGCCCAGCATGGTCGGGACCAGCTCGATCCGGACGGCGCTGCTGTCGCCGTTAGCCGTGACCCGTTCGAGAATCCCCAGCTCGGCGATCGTGATCTCGGGATACTCGGGGTCGCACACCGTCGACACCGCCTCGAAAACCGCCGCCTCCATGGCGGCCGTGCTGACTGGCGCCGCCTCCATGGCGGCCGTGCTCCGTCCCTCGCTCATGCAGGCACCGCCGCTGCCTCGTCCAGCGCGGCGCGCACCCACGCTGCCCCCTCCCAAGCGACGCGTGCATCGTTCAGACGTCGGGCGCTGTCGGGGCCACGACCGGCGATGGCCGCTTTCAGCGCATCCCAGTCGATCTCCCCGCTGACCCAGCGACCGGTGTCTGGGTCCTGGAGCAAGTCCGGGTCGGGAATGGTGAAGCCCGCGGCGGTCAGCTGCGGCACCATCTTCTGCACGAACCGGTCCCGCAGATCCTCGTTGCGCTCAGACTTGATGTGCCAGCGCAGCAGCACGTCGTCGGGTCGCGTGTCGGGGCCGAATAGCTGTACCGACGGCCACCACCACCGGTCGATGCCTTCCTGCATCATCTCGTGCTGCTGGGCAGTGCCCTTGGCCATCTTCAGCAACAGCTCCTCGCCGTTGCGCATGTGGAAGCCCTCCTCGGCGATGATCCGCCGCAGGATGCGCTTGTAGGGCCCGTAGCTGCAGTTCTTGAAGACGGCCTGCTGACTGGCGAGGGCCGCCGCATCGACCAGGTACGCAATGGCGATCTGATCGCCCCACGAGTACGCCCGGTAATGGAAGACGTTGTGAAACGTGGTGCGCCCCGCCAGCAGGTCGGCTGTCATCTCATCACGGGTCTTGACGCCCATGTCGGCCGCCACCATGTACAGCAGGTGGGCGTGGCCGATCTCGTCCTGAGTCTTGGCCAACGCGGTCAGCTTGTTCGTCAGTCCAGGCGCCTTGGCGATCCAGTCCCGCTCGGTCAGCCCGCCCATGTACTCGCTGTTGGCGTGCAGCTCGATGAACCGGAACACCGCCTCGCGGTACGCGTCTGGCATGTCATCGTCGGGCTCCACCAGCCCGCCGCCGTCCAGAAAGGCCTCGAAGTCGTCCATCGAGTCCCAGCTGCGCATGCGCGCCTCCCTGCCGAGGTGAACAACCCGAATGCTACGCCTGGGGTGCCGCTGCGTTGCCCGCGCGGCCCGCGCGGCCCGCTAGGCCGACGTGGGCCGCGCCGTAGCCAGCGACGACCATGTACCCCATCCCTGATCATTCTGTGCCCTGACGCGAATCCTGTAGGTCTTGCCGTTCGTCAGGGACGAGAGCACCGTGCTCAAGTCCGTCAGGTCGGTGTGAGACACCGGCGTCTGCCAGCCAGCGCCGCCGACAGCGGAGCATTCGTCGTCGGTGTCGTTGCAGTACGCCACTTCGTACTCGGTGATGTCCGAGTGGTTCTTGGCGGGAGCCGTCCACGTCACAGTGATCTGTGCATTGCCGGCCGTCAGTCGAGGCGTCGAGGGCGGATTCGGTGCTCCCGGCGTCGCAGTTGCTCGACTCGTCCAGGAACTCTCCCCATGACTGCTGCTGAAGGTGCGCATCTCGACGAAGTACTCGTTGTCGTTGGTGAGCCCGGAGATCGGGTAGCGCGTCGAACTCGCACCGATCGTCCTCATCGTCCAGTCGTCGTAATCGCTGGTGCAGTCCTTCGCTGTGTCCTCGTTGTCGCAATACCGCAGTTGGAAGCTCGTGATTGCTGACCCCCTGGCGTTCGGCCTGGGCCACGTCACGATCAGCTGCCGATTGCCTGATGCCAGCGTCAGCGTGGGCGCATCGGGTGCGCCTCTCGGCATGCCCACGGCGGCTTTCGACCACGGACTCTTACGGTTGGCGTCCGTCGTCGCACGGACCCGTACTTGGTACGCGGTGCCATTGATCAGACTTCCGACGATAGTGCTGGTGCTGTCGTCCGCGTGGGTGTGCTCCTGCCATCTGGCGGCCCACGTCGGATTCGAGGCACAGGTCAGGACCGCCGTATCGGCGTTGGTCGCGAGGCACGCCCGGTAACGCACGTCATAGCCGTCAATGGTCGAACCGTTGGCCCGCGGCACGATCCAATTCACAGTCAACGCCATATTGCCCGTGGTCACCCTGGGCATGGTGGGTGCTGATGGCGCGCCGACAGGCGTGCCGACCGCCGGCGTCTCGGTCCACGGCCCCCAGCCCTTCTCGTTCTGGGCTCGCGCTCGCACCTGATAGGCGGTGCCATTGGTCAGGCCGGTGATGATCCTCGACAGACTGGCACCGGTATCGCCGTGAAGCCGCCAGTTCCCCCACGTCGGATTCGTGGCGCAGGTCTTGAAGGTGGTAATGGGGTCGGTCGCGGTACAGGCCCGGTAGGCCACCTCGTAATGCTCGATCGTCGAGTCACGATCGTCTGGCTCTTCCCACGCGACGCGCAGCTGGCGATCGTCGAACTCCGGTGTCTCGATGACCGGAGCAGCAGGTACCGCAGCCGGGATGGCCGACTTGATCGGCGACCAGCCGCTGTTGCCAGTGTCGCTGGTGGCCCGCACCCGCACTTGGTACGCGGTGTCGTTCATCAGGCTGCGAATCGTCGTTTTCGTGGTTCCAGCGGCGACAGTTACCGACGTCCATTGCTGGTTCCACTTCGGGCTCGACGTGCAGTCCTTCCGTGTCGCTGTGCAGTCGCGGTGCTCAACCTGATAGCCGGTGATGGCCGCGCCGTGCGATGCCGGCTCGCTCCACGACACCACGAACTGTTCATTGCTGGGCTCCAAGATCAGCCCGGTGGGTGTGGACGGTGCCGCCAGGGGAATCGTGTTGGCAGCAGACGACCACGGCCCGAGACCGTTGGCGTTACGGGCTCTCACCCGCGCTTCGTATTTGGTCCCATTGGTCAGCCCGGTGATCGTCGCAGCGGTGCTGGCAGCCGCGTAGCTCCGCTCGGCCCAGTTCCCCCATGTCGGGTTGGCGCCGGTGCAGTCTCTGGGCGTCGCCGTACATGCGCGGAATCCCACGATGTACTGGGTGATCGCCAGCCCGTTGCTGCTTGGCTCGCCCCACGAGAGGCTGAGCTTCCGGTCGCCCGGGTTGATGCTCGGAGCTGCCGGAGCTTCGGGCCGCAGTGACGGCGTGCCCGACGCAGATGACGACCACGGTCCCAAGCCTTGGCCTGCGCCACCGACGTCGTTGACAGCCCGGACGCGCACCCTGTACGTCGTGCCATTGTTCAACAAGGCGATCGTGTAGGTGGTCTCAGGCGGGCTTCCGCTGACAGTGCTCGGCGGTGACGGCAGCCAATCTCCGTCGATGCTGCAATCCGCCGTGCTCACGCAGTGCGCGACGTCGTAGCGGACGATGGCGGAACCATTGTCGGCCGGTGCCTTCCACGTCACCACCAGCGATTCGTTGCCCGGGGTCAGCGTGGGCGTCGCGGGCTTGGCTGGCTTGCCGAGTGGCGATTCGCTCGCAGCTGCGGAGTACGGACCGACGCCGCCAGCAATGCGGGCACGCACCCGTACCTCGTACTTGGTGGCATTCGTGAGGTTCGTGATCGGCAGCTCAAGGCTGGTGAGGTCGGTGTGGGTTCTTGTCTGCCAGCCGCCCCAGCGCGGATTCGAGCTGCAGTCCCTTGGCGTCGCCGTACACGCCCGGTACTGGATGTTGTAGCCATTGATCGTGGTGCCGTTGTCCGCAGGCGCACTCCACGAAGCGACGATCTGGCGGTCACCGGCCTCCAGACTCGGCGCTCCAGGGGCGTCGGGCAGGGCCCTCGGCGTGGCCGTCCTGATCGGCGACCACGGCCCAAGGCCTTGGTCCGCGCCGCCGAGACTGTTGATGGCCCGGACGCGCACCTTGTAGGCCGTGCCATTGGTAAGGCTGCCGATCTCGTGCCTGGTGTCCGTGCCTACATCGCTGGCGTCAGTCCAGTCTGTTGACGTGCTGGCACAGGTGCCGGTGCAGTACTCGACGTCATAGCCGGTGATATCGAGACCGTTGTCGGCTGGCGCAACCCAGGTCACCACGAGCTTCTGGTTACCCGGCTCCGCGGTCGGGGTGCTCGGCCTCGCCGGCACCGAGACCGGTGTCGTCTTGCCGGCTGTCGACCACGGCCCCACGCCGTTGGCGTTGCGAGCCCGCACCTGCACCTCGTAGGCGGTGCCGTTGACCAGCCCAGTGATCGTCACGATCTTGCCGGTACCGGAATGGCTGCGCGCCCGCCAGCTGCCCCAGGTCGCGTCAGCGGCAGGTTCGCAGGTCAGCACCGTCGTGTCGGAGTCGGTTGCGGTACAGGCCCGGTACTGCACGTCATAGTCGGTGATGGCCGACCCGGAGTATCCAGGCTCGTTCCACTGCACGAGGATCTGCCGGTCACCCGCCGTCAGGTCGGGAGCACGCTCGAAGCTCGGCAGCTCCTCAGGCGTTGCAGACTGAGTTGACGACCAGCCGCTCTCGCTCCCGCCGCTGCGGGCTCGCACCTGCACCTCGTGCTTGACGCCGTTGCTCAGCTTGGTGATCGTGGTGGTGGTGCCGGTGCCCGAATGGCTGTGGGGCGTCCATCTGCCGCATGTCAGGCTCGAACCGCACGTCCGGTATCGAACGTCGTAGCCGTCGACGGTCCCGCCGCTCGGGGGCGTCGAAGGCGCCCACGTCACCTTCAACTGCCCGTTTGCGGCTTCCACGGTCAGGCTGGCCGGAACCGATGGCCGCCCTGTCTGCACTTCCGGTGTGCCCGACACGATCTGCGACCATCCGCCGAGGCCGAAGATGTTGCGGGCCCGCACCCGCACCTGGTAGGCGGTGTCGTTGGCGAGCCCGGTGATGCTGGTGCTGGTGCCGGTACCCGAGTGGGCATGTGCGGTCCAGCCGCCCCAGCTCGCGCCGGACGTACAGGTGCTCGGCGTGGCCGTGCACGCGCGGTACTCCACCACGTAGCCGGAGACCGCTGCACCGACGGCGCTGGTGGGCGCCCTCCACGACACTGCCAGACCGGCGTTCCTGGCAGACGCCGTGAGCGACGTCGGTGCGCTCGGCGGGTCTGTGCCGATGGCCGTCAGCGTGCCTGCCGCAGCACGCGCCGCAGTATCGATGCGGTCCGACCCGCTGATCCTGTGCAGAGCAGCCGTCGGGGCGAGGGTGCGCAGGCGGGCATGCAAGCTGGTGTCGAGTGCCGCGCTCCCGCCGACCAGCACGATCGCACGCGGCCTCAGCTCCCCGATGCGACGCTCGGTGGGAGCCGTCAGCGCACTCGTCTGGGAGTACAGCACTGCTCCGCCGGTGGTGATCGCCGCGTAGGCAGCGGCTACTCCCATGTCTGCTGGACTCCACCCGTTCGCGATCACCACGGTGGTGGAGAGGTTGGGCGCCGCCGCTGCTGCGGTATCGGTGCGGGACGCGCCGCTGTGGCGCGGCACGCTCTGCACCGATGGCGCGAGCTCTCGGACACGATCGGCGAGCGATGCTGCGAGCACCACCGTGCCTCCGACGAATTCGACCTGCGAAGGCTGCTGTTCGCGGATGATGCGTTCGGTCGGCGCCGTGAGGTCGTCGGCGTTGGCCAGCAGCACTGCTGCGTTGGGACGTGTCGCCGCCAAGGCGGCCGCCACGCCCGTGTCTGCGGCGCTGAAGCCGTTCGCCACAATGAACGTGGTGGCGTTCGACGGCACCGCCTTCGCAGCCGTGTCGAAGCGGTCGGCGCCCTCGATCCGCCGGACTGCGGCACCGCCGACCAGCGCGACCACCTCGTCTTGCACTGCGGTTGACAGCGCAGCCGTGCCGCCGACCAGGATCACCGCCGACGGCTGGCGGTCTCGGATGAAGCTTGCTGTACGGGCGGTGAGCTCTCTCGAGTTCGCATAGAGCACCACGGCGTCGGATTGGCTGCCGCTCTCGAGGGCTGCGAGGGCCGATGCAACGGCCGAGTCGGCAGAACTCCAGCCGTTGGCGATGACCACGGTGCCGATGGACCGAGTCTGCGCCGACGCCGCGGGTGCCAGCACGGCCGCGATCAACGCGAGGACTGCAAGGGCGGTCCCGCCGCCGCGCAGTCCCCGACGCAGTCCGGACCGGGTGCTCAGCAGCCGTTCCCGAAGTGCGCGAGAGCCGCCCGAGGATCGCCGGTGCAGCCCGCTGAGCGGTCCAAATTGCGTCAATGCAGGCATCATGCCGGACCCTATTTCTCGCCACTCTGCGGGTAGGGGATGGCAGCATCGCACCTCGCCGCTGGTGTGCTCGCATGGTTTTTTGAGGCCGTCGAGCCGGCGAGGAGGTGCTGCGACGGCACCCGCGTCCGGTTTGGCCGACGTCAGATCGCCGAGACGGTGCGGCCGAGCAGCCTGAACAGCGGTTCCTTGGTGGCTTCGAGCGCTTCGGAGACCTCTTCGTGGGAGATCTCTCCGTCGAACATCCCGGCTGCCATGTTCGCTACGACGGCGATGCCGGCGTAAGGGATGCCGGCCTCACGGGCTAGCGCCACTTCCGGATAGCCGGTCATCCCGACAACGCTGCCGCCCATCTGCGCATACATGCGAATCTCCGCGGGTGTCTCGAAGCGGGGCCCGTTCGTGCAGACGTAGGTGGCGGTAGGCGCCACGTCGATGCCCTCGGCCGCAGCGGCGGCGGCCAGAGCTGCACGCAGCGACGGGTCGTAGGGCGTCGTCATGTCGGTGTGGGTGACCTGTCCCGGCTGGTCGAAGAAGGTGGCAGCTCGGCCGGTGGTGAATTCCAGGTAGTCGTCGAGCAGCAGGAACGCCCCGGTGCCCCGCTCGGGCACCATCGAGCCCACGACGCTCACCGCGAGGATGGCCGTGGCCCCCAGATCACGAATCGCCGCGATGTTGGCCCGGTAGTTGATGGCCGACGGCGGGATCGAGTGGTCGCCGCCGTGGCGCGGTACGAAGACGATTCTTCGCCCGTGCCAGCGCCCGGTCATGGCGTGAGCCTCGCCCCAGTCGGTCTGCACCATCTGGTGCTCGGCCTCGCTCAGGCCGGGAAGCTCGTAATAGCCGGTTCCCGCGATGATGCCCACCGGGGGGCGCTCGCGGCCTGCTGCGCTGGTGTCGCCCATCTCGCTCATCTCGCTCACGTCCCCGATTCCTGCGCCAGTCGTTGCGCCCGATGCTGCACTTCATAGCGAGCCCGTGACTCGTCGACGGTGAGGCAGACCCGGTCCGCGACCACCCGCTCGCCGCCGACCCACACATCGGTGACGTGGCGACTGCCGCCGGACCATGCCACATGGGCGATCAGTTCCTGCGGGGAGGTGACCGGCACGAACGCGACATCGTCGATGTCGAGCCGGATCATGTCGGCCCAGCGACCCGCTTCCAGCACGCCGATGTCCAAGCCGAGCGCCTCGCCGCCGCTGCGAGTGGCCATCGAGATGACCTGCTGCGCGGTCATCACAGTGGGGTCGAGCGCGGTCACCCGGGCCAGGAGCGAGGCAATCTTGATCTCCTCCCACAGGTCGAGGTCGTCATTGGACGCAGGCCCATCGGTAGCGAGCGACACCGTGATGCCCCGCTCGATCATCTCGGGCACCCGCGCCACGCCCGACCCCAGCTTCATGTTGCTGACCGGGCAGTGCGCCACGGCCACGCCCGCCGAGGCGTAGATATCGAGGTCGGCGTCGTCGAGCCAGACGCTGTGCGCAGCCAGCACCCTGCCGTCCAGCGCTCCGGCATCAGCAAGGAGCCTCGGCACGCTGGCGCCGCCGTGCTTGTTGGCCAGCGCGTCGCCCTCATCGGCGGTCTCGGCGACGTGAATGTGCAGCAGGGCGTCGCGCTCGCGGGCAGCAGCAGCGATCTCCGCGCACGGGCCCACGCCGAGGTCGTACGCCGAGTGCGGCGCGAACCCGACGGTGACGCGGCCCGACGGGTCGTTCTGCTCGTCGTGTACCCGGGCGATCTCAGCAACGCGGTCGGCGACGCTGCCGCCCTGGTCGAGGTGCGCCACCGACAGCACTCCCGGGCACATGACCTGCCGGATGCCGGCCTGGCGGCCCGCATCGATCACCTCGTGCTCGAAGGCGTACATCTCGCAGGTGGTCGTCACACCCGAGCGCAGCATCTCGACCGAGCCCATCGTCATTCCCCACCACACATCGGACGGTCGCAGGCGCCCCTCACGCGGCCACATCACCTCGGTGAGCCATGCCATCAGCGGCAGGCCGTCGCCTGCACCGCGCACCAGCGTCATCGGCGTGTGTGCATGGGTGTTCACCAGCCCCGGCATCAGCAGGCCGCCCATGTCGATCACCGGTGCATCGGTGGCGGGCGCATCCGCTGCCGCCCCCACCCACGCGAGCCGCCCGTCGGCCCCCACGTCCACCGCTGCGCGCTCGATCATCGCGAAGTCCTCGTCGCAGGTCAGCACGACATCGGCGAGGTATCGAGTCTCACCGGAGCGGGCATCTGAACCGTTCGGCACGGCCTCATCTTCGCACCGGCAAGCGGCGAAGGGTCAGCGCGCCCGCCCGTGACACAATCTGCGGCCGTGACGCTGTTCCTGCAGCGGGTCTTCGACTCGTTCGCCAATGGCTCCGCGTATGCAGCCTTGGCGGTGGCGATCTCGATGGTGTTCCGCTCGACCGGGGTGCTGAACCTCGCGCAGGGCCAGATGGCCATGCTCTCCGCATACATAGCGGTGGTATTCGCTGCCGGGGCGGATCCCGGCGTGGCGTTCTCGGGCTGGCTGACGCCGTTCGCGACGCCGTGGCCGATCTGGGCGGCAGTTGCCGGCGCAGTGATCGTGTCGGCAGCGGTGGGAGCCCTGCTGGAATACACGGTCATCCGGCCGATGCACGGCGATCCCGTGCCGACCATCGGGGCGACGCTCGGGCTGTACCTGCTCATCGGCACATTCGTGGTGAAGCACTTCGGCGGTCGCCAGCGGTTCCTCGGCTCTGCGTTCCCGCAGGAGCACACCGACCGGTTCGTCATCGGCGGTGCTCGGCTGTGGTTCGACACCATCGGGCTGACGCTCACCATGCTGGCGGCCATCGGGCTGCTCGCGCTGATCCAGCGCACCACCAAGGTCGGGCTCGCGTTCCGGGCGATCACGTCCAACCGCGACAGCTCTGCGCTGGTGGGCATCAGGGTGGAGTGGGTGGTGATGGGCGGATGGGCTGTCGCCGCTGCCTTGGGAGGGCTGGCCGGCGGGCTCATCGCCGGCGAGCTGAACGTACGCCCCGACATGATGGAACGCCTGTTGATCTTCGGACTTGCAGCTGCCACCCTCGGCGGCCTGCGCAGCCCGGCGCTGGCGCTCGCCGGGGGCTACCTGTTCGCCTTTGCCGAAACGATGATGGCTGGTTACGTCGGCTTCATCGACAGCCAGGTCACGCTGGTGTGGGCGCTCGGCGTGCTCATCGTGGTGCTGGCGGTGCGCCCTTCGGGCCTGCTGTCGCGCAAAGCAGCGCGTGAGGGGCTGCGGACGTGACCGATTCTGATGCGGCGGCGTGGCCTACCCGGCTGACCGTCGCCGCACTCGTCGCGATCGCTGCGCTGGTGGTGGTCGTGCCGCTGCGGGCATCGTCCACGTTCCTCACCGATGTCACCCAGCTCGCAGCGTTCTGCCTCACCTTCGCAGGCCTGTGGCTGCTGACGCACCGGATGGGGCTGCTGTCGGTCGGGCACGGTGCGCTCACCGGGTTCGGCGCCTACGCGGCGTTGCACGCAGCGAACGACTTCAGCTTGCCGCCGATGCTGATGCCGCTGGCCGGCTTTGCTGCGGGCTGCGCAGTCGGAGCGCTGCTCGGCATCCCGGCGCTGCGGTTGCCGAAGGCATACCTGGCGCTGCTGACCCTGTCAGCAGCCGTGGCGTTCCCGATCGTGCTGCGCCAGCTCGACGGCCCGCTGCCGGTCACCCTCGACGGCGAGTTCATCGCGCCGTCCTGGACCGGCATCGCACCGAACGACGAGCACATCTGGGAGTTCTGGGTAGTGGTGGCCTGGGTGGCGGTCGTCTTCTGGCTGCTGCATCGCCTGCTGACCGGGCCGATAGGACGGGCACTGGTCGCGACCAGGGACGAGCCGACGGCCGCAGCGGCGTTCGGCGTGTCGGTGTACCGGCTGCGCCTGGCCGGGGTGAGCCTCAGCAGCGGTCTGGCCGGGCTGGCGGGCGGACTGATGCTGGTGCCGGTGAACTTCAACGATCAGTCGCTGTATCCCGAGGAGCTGTCGATCAAGCTGTTCGCGCTGACGATCGCCTTCGGCAGCACCGCAATCGGCGGCAGCCGGCTCATCATGACGGTGCCGGCGGCGACCGTTCTGGTGCTCTTGCCCGTCTGGCTCGTCGATCGGCCCGGTTGGGTCACCCAGGGCGGCTGGATCGGATTCTTGAAGTCCGAGTTCTTCCTGTATGCGGCGCTGCTGCTGGTGGCCGCTTACGCACGCAGCCGCCGGGCGCGCTCCGTCCGCTCCTACGACGCATGACCGCCGCCGCCGAGCGCTGGGAAGCAGAGCATGGAACGACGGGCTGATCCGGTGCCTGCGAGCCGCGATGCGGAGGTGCCGATGAGCGCCGCGGAGCGCTGGGATGCCAAGTACGCCGACTGGCAGGAACCAAGTCCAGCGTCGGATTTCATCACCGGCCAGGCCGGGCTGCTGGCCGACTGCCCGACCGCTGTCGATCTGGCTGGCGGTACAGGCGGCACAGCATTGTGGCTCGCCGAACGAGGCATCGACACTGCACTGGTCGACGTCTCCGACCGAGCGCTGGAGATCGCCAGGAACGCCGCAGCCGAGCGGGGCGTACCGCTGCACACGATCTGCGCCGACCTCGAAGCCGATCCCCTGCCGACGCCGGCGCAATTGGCTCGGCTTGCAGCCTCGGCGATCTTTGATGGCGGCTGGCACGCGGCGGTGTGCACCAACTTCCTGCACCGACCCCTGCTGAGCGCGCTTCGCGACTTCCTCGTGCCCGGCGGTATCGCCTTCGTGCTGATCGCCACCGTCGAGAACCTGCTTGTCAACGCGCTCCCGGGACGCCCCTACCTGGTGGAGCCAGGCGAGCTGCCCGAGCTGTGCAGCGGCCTCGACACGATCAGCTTCGACGAGGGCTGGTTCGGACAGCGCCATGAGGCACGGCTCGTCGCGCGCCGCCCGCACTGAACAGCGTCGGGCGGTGCGCGCCCCGACGGGCATGTCGCTCCATCCGATCGAGTGTGATCGAAGTGGCGGTTGGATCAGCCGAGCAGCCAGTCCGCGGGGGTGATGTCCGCGTCGGCGTAGAGCCGCGACTGGAAGCGCCGCATGCCCGACAGCCAGCGGTCGATGTCGGATGCTTTGCGCTCGCGGTAGGTCTGCACCTCAGGGTGGGGCAGCACCAGGAAGCGTTCCTCGGCCATGGCCTCGATGACCGTGTCGGCCAGCTGCGAGGGCTGCAAGATGCCGTCGCCAGCGGCCGCGCCCGGCGTGCCGCGCTCCTGGTCGCCATTGCCGGTGCGATCGGGGCTGTTGGCCAGGATGTTGGTCTCCACGGCCTGCGGGCACAGCATCGACACCACGATGCCCTTGTCGCCGTAGGTGATGGACAGGAACTCGCCCAGCGACACAGCGGCGGCCTTGGTGACCGCATATTGCATTGAGCCGAGTTGCGTCAACAGGCCCGCCGCCGAGGCCGTGTTCAGCAGGTAGCCGCCGCCGCGCTCGACCATGACCGGCACCGCTGCACGTGCCGCGTACACATGGGACATCACGTGCACTTCCCACATGCGCTGAATCTCGTCGTTCGCCGCTTCGAGCCCGCCCTGGGTCACGTAGCCGGCATTGGAGACGAACACATCGAGCGCGCCATGGGCCGCCACTGTGTCAGCGACCACCGTCTTGATGGCCTCCTCGTCGGTGACGTCGAGCCCGACGGCCGTGCCGCCCACCTGGTCAGCCACTGCCTGCGCGCCGGCCTCGTCGCGGTCGACGACCACCAGCGCCCGTGCCCCTTCAGCATTGAAGCGCTCGATGAGCGCCTCCCCGATTCCGCTCGCGCCGCCGGTGACGACAGCGACCTTTCCAGCAAGTTCCATGGCCCGGCAGCGTAATCTCGCGGCCCGGACTCGACGCTGGCTTGGAGGTCCGATGGCGGCACCGTTGGACGATGTGAAGGTGGTCGAGGTGGACAGCTGGATGGCCACCCCCTCGGCAGGGGCGATCCTGGCCGACCTCGGCGCCGACGTGATCAAGGTGGAGCCGCTCGACGGCGACCCGGCCCGGGGCTTCAGCCGCCCGGCGAAGCTGCCACCGGAGATCAAGGACTACGACTTCCAGTTCGACGTCGACAACCGCGGCAAGCGCTCGATCGCTGTGGACCTGGGCTCACCGCAAGGCCAGCAGGTCGTCCACCGGCTCATTGCCGGCGCCGACGTGTTCATGTGCAACCTGCTCATCCACCGCCAGGAGCGGTTCGGGCTCGATCCTGCGAGCGTCACAGCGGTCAACCCGCGCATCGTGCACGCCACGCTGACCGGCTATGGCACCACCGGGCCCGAGGCATGGAGGCCGGGCTACGACGTGACAGCGTTCTTCGGCCGATCGGGCATCTACGACGCCATGCGGGAGGGACCCGACGGCGCAGTGCCGATGGCGCGCCCCGCCCAAGGCGACCACACCACGGGCCTGGCACTCGTCGGTGCCGTGCTCGCGGCGCTGCGCTTGGCCGAGCGCACCGGCGAGGCGCAGGTCGTGGAGACATCGCTCTACGAGACAGCGGTGTGGACCCAGGCGTCCGACTACGCCATCACCGCCATGGACCGGGCGCCGCTGCGGCAGCGCGCCCGGCAGAACATGATCATCCCCACCGCAAACCGCTACCCCTGCGGCGACGGCAAGTGGGTGGTGCTCAACATGCCCCAGGACAGCGCTTGGCCGCTGCTGTGCCGGGTCATCGAGCGGCTCGACTGGCTCGACGACGAGCGCTTTGCCGACATCCGCGGCCGGTTCGCCCACATGGGAGAGATCGTGGCCGGCATCGACGAGGCGCTCGCGCACCGCACCCGCGACGAGTGGGGCGAGATCTTCGATGCCGAGGGAATCATCTGGGGCCCGGTGCTGGGCCTGCACGAAGTCGCCGACGATCCCCAAGCCGAGGCGCTCGGCATGTTTCCCACGCTCGACAGTCCCGACATCGGCCCCTATCGCAGCGTCGGCATCCCGATGCGTTTCGCCAACGCCGATGTCGGCCCCCGCGGCCCCTCGCCCAAGCTGGGCGCCGATACACGCGAGGTACTCGCCGCCGCCGGCATGTCCGAGGCTGAGATCGACGACCTGATTGCCAACCGCGCTGTGGGGGATACACCTGTAAGCGAGTCGGACTGACTGCAGCCGGAGGCCAGACTCAGACGCGCCCCGGATGCCGAGCGCGCAGGAGCAACGCCAGCACGCGCCGCCACAAGGACGGCAACCCGAAGTCGAAAATCAGTCCGCGGCTGACATCGACACGCGGATAGCGCGTCGAACGGCCGTCGGGTGCTTTCGTCGAGTCCATCGCAGTCACAGTAACACCCACACGAAAGGCACCAAGTAGACAAACAGCAGCGTGAGAACAGCTTGGGCACCGACGAGGCGCTGGGCACGCCGCACGATGTCCTCGTTGTAGTTGAAGTGCTCCAAGAAAGTGATCACAAGGTGGCGCCGCAGTCGTGGCAGCCCGTCGACGCTTCCAGGGAAGCTCGTCAGCTGGTCGAAGTCGGCTACTTCTCTCCAGTGTCTCGCCACCGTGTGGGTGTTGATCCACGTGGCCCCATTGAAGAGTGCGACTGCCGCGAAGGCACCTGCGACGATGAGTGCCCGAACGCCCACTGCGGCCGATGTGTCGGCGGATTCCGGCCGGGACGCGACAGCGACCGAAACGGCGGTCACGAAGATCGCCGTCATCGCAAGAAAGCCGGCGACGATCAGCTGGGATTGCCACTGCGCATTAGCTAGGCGAACGTCCTGCTTGTTCCGAATTTCCCTCGCCTCCACGAGGACTTGATCCCACGCGCCAAGAGTGTCGCTGTCAGCTTGGTCAATGGACACGGTGCGACCTCTTCACGACATTGCCATTGCCGGCTTCTAGCAGCTTCGCCGGCCATCTCGAGGCTGATTTTCGAGCTGCGCAGGATCGCCGATACGCCTCAGAGTTGAGACACCATCTCGACGGACTCAGCTTCGACAGTCGTTCACGGTTCGGGTACCGTCAGCAGCACAAGAGCGGTGCGAAGTTCCTGCGTCGGCGCGATCGTCGCGGGCGATGGCTCGGCGGTTGTCATGGCTGTGGCCACGGCTAGCAAGTAAGGCGCAGTCTGTGAGGAGCGAGCCGATGACCAAGAGGGGTTACTCGCTATCGGATGGGGGCGAACGTTCTCGAGTCGATGTCGGCGGCAGGAAGCTCCGGCCGTGCGGTACCTATGCGGCATTCCAGCGCCACCTGAAGCGTGACGAGGAACCCTGCGAGGCCTGCACCGAGGCAGCCAGGCTCTGGCGGCTGTACACGAGCGTTCGCAGCAAATACTGGAGCCAGCGCAGGCGCGGCACCCATGTTCGCGACCTGAGGCCGCTGTTCGACCAAATGCGGCAGCGCGAAATCGACTACCGAGCGCTGGAACGGTGCTCTGACACTCCGCAACCACCGAGCCGCCGCTGGACCGTGTATCGGTTCGACTTCGAGAACGGCCAGCAGTACGCAGGCATCACTCAGCGATCGGCATGGGCCCGCGAAGCCGAACACACATCGGGCGACGAGCGCTTGACGGGCGGCTCAGCGCGCATCAGCGATCTGGTTGCTGAAGGCGTCGAGTACGAACTTGTCATCGTTGCGACTGACCTGACCGAGGGCGAGGCATACGAACGAGAACGCATTGAGATCGCGCGACTCGAACAGCCGCTGAACGTTCAGGGGCCAGTGCGCACCAACCCGATCGCGCGCGCTGGGCCTAGCCGATGACGAGATCGACGGACTGATCGCGGATGACGCTGTGCGCGAGGCATGAGGGCCTCGCGTCTAAGTTCGCTTTCACAGACCGTTCAACGAGGAGGCGCCCGGAATGCGACACGTCTTGATCGTGGCCAACCAAACTCTCGTCGGCAGCCACCTGCACGAGCGTGTGGAGCACATCCTGGCCGTCGATCCCGAGACCCGGTTTCACATCGTCGTGCCTGCGACCGGTGCGAACGGCCCTGATCCCGCGCGGGCGCTCGCCGGTGCACGCCGCCGGCTCAGCCAGGCGTTCGAGGCACTCGACGACATCGGTGCCCGGGTCACCGGCGAGGTGGGCCCCGCGCATCCGGTCGTGGCGGTCAACCTGGCCATCGACCGGCTGAATCCCGACCTCATCGTCTTGAGCACCTTGCCTGCCGGCGCCAGCAGGTGGCTGCATCTCGACCTGCCGCACCGGCTGCAGCGGCGCTTCGGCGTTCCCGTCGAGCACGTCTCGGCCGAGACGCAGACCGTCGATCGGGCAGGCACCTTCGAACCACCGGTGATCCACGCTCCCGACGACACGGTTCACGTGCTGCTGGCCGAGGAGAATCAGCACGACGTCGACGTGATCACCATGGCGCTCGCCGAGGCCGGCACCCGCAACCAGCTCCGTGTGGCCCATGACGGCGCGAACGCCCTGGCGTTCATGCGTGCAGTAGGTCCGTCAGAGATCGACCTCGTCCTGTTCGACCTGAAGCTGCCGGTGGTCAGCGGGTTCGATCTGCTCGCCGAGACGCGTGCCGCCGACGAATTCGACAAGGTGATGATGGTTGCGCTCACCACCGACGAGGCCGCCGACGACCGTGCCCGCGCGTATGACCTCGGCGCGGATGCGTTCGTGATGAAGCGGCCCGACTACAGCCAGATGGCCCACGTCATCGACGACCTGCTGGCTGAAGTCGCGGGCTAACCGGCGGCGCGGGCGGCGTTCATGCCGCCGGGGAACCCGATCTCGGCGGGTGCCTCGATCTGGCTCTGCAACACCCAGCCGAGCAGGCCGTGCTGGTCGCAGATGGCCGTGTGCGTGCCCGCCAGCCCCTGGGGTGCCACCACCGTGGCCGCGTCGAAGTAGAACCACTCCCCCGCCGGCACGCGCAGCAGCTGCAACGTCACGTCAGTGTTGATGTAGGCACCGCTGGACGGCGAGAAGTCCCACCCCACAGCCGCGCCGAGATCGGCCAAGGTCGCAACCCGCACCAGCGGTGACGTCTCCTCGCCGGCCATGAGCGCATGATCCAACCGCAGCCACGTGCGGCCCGGGCCCGGCTCCTCCGTCGAGCCGCCGACGAAGCGAAAGTCCACGGCATCGGCGTTGAAGCCGGGACGCGGGTAGTCGATGTCGGGATTTGCTCCAGGGTCCGCGCGCTCGGCCGGGATCGGCGGCAGCGACTGCCCATCGCCCGGCGGCCCGTCTTCGTGGAGCGTCGGCGTCAGCCACTGCGACGATGCCCGCGCGACCAAGCGACCGCTCCCCCGGTGGCCCGACCCATCAGCGGCGGACCCCGAGCCGGCCGCTCCCGGTACCTCGCGCACCTCGGCATCGACCAGCGCAGTCCGCTTGCCACCCTTCACGATGGATGCAGTGACCTCATAGGTCGCCATCGGCATGCCCGAGAGGATCTCGACCGTCAACCGGCTGCACACCTGCGAGATGCCGATCTGCCGCTGCTCGCGCTCCACCGCCCAGCCCAGCAGGCCGCCGATGGCACCGCCGTGCATCACCTGGTGCGCCCACGGACCGCGCGTCAGCTCGGTCGCGCGCACACCGCTGGGCTCCGAGACGAACAGGGCCGGGGGCATCGACCCCGGGACAGCTGCGTCTGGGGATTCAGGATTCGCGCCGTTGCGGTCGGATGCCATGTTCACCACGGCGACAAGCTAGGTGGCAGGATGTTGGATCGCCTGTTTCCGCGTTGGAGCGACGCAGGCGAGCCAGAGGGGAAGGGGCGACGTGACCGACACTGCCACGGCGACCCCCGATGCGCCGTCGGTCGCCGAGGACATCGGCTGGTGGGCACGGCTGCACCCCATCGGCTGGCTTGCGGCCGCCACGCTTGTTTTCGGAATCATCGCCCGGCTGCTCTGGGACACCGAATACTGGATCGGCAACCTGGTGTGGTGGAACTGGCTGGTGCTCGCGCTCGCACTGGCGATGGGCTTCTGGCACGACGGGTTGGACCGTTTCCGCCGAGGCGTCGAGACGATCTCCACCTTCAGCCTCACTGTGGCGTGGATCCTGGCGTGGGTGGTCTTCGGGCTGCAGCTGTTCAACGTCATCACTCGCTACGGCAACGACCTCATCGAGACCGACATCCTCTTCGGCGAGACCACAAGCCTGGCGTGGCAGGCGTTCGGGCTCATGTTTCTCATCTCGATCAACTTCGGCGTGCGCGACGGCGTGAATCCGCGCATCGACTTCTGGTGGGCCAACTTCGGCGCCAAGCGCAAGGCCTGGCTCGACTTCATCATCCACTCCGCGCTGCTGCTGCCGTTCATCGTCATGGCCATCCGCATTCTCGAGGGCTACGCGGCCACCTCACTGGGCCGTCGGCACAACGGCGAATGGCCGAGCAGTTGGCGGGTGTGGGAGAGCTGGGAGCAGGGCGTCGATGCAGGCAGTCTCCCGGTGGGGCCGATCAAGGTGATGATCCTCATTGCGTTCATCCTGTTCGGCCTGCAGATCCTTGCGGAGATGATCAAGACCGGCTTCGTGATGATCGGCGACGAGGAGAAGGGCGACATTATCGAGCACGAGTCGCCGCTGCGAGTCGAGTAGCCGCCCCATGAGCGATCTGCTGGCCATATTCGGCATGGACACGGGTGTCTTTTTGGCGCTGACGATGTTCGTCGTCTTCATGGGGATGATCCTCACCGGCTACAACGTCGCGTTCTCGTTCGCCGCAACGGCCTTGGCCTTCGCGTTCATCGGCGATATCACCGGGGCGTTCAACACCGCCACGCTCAACACCCTGCCAGCGAAGTGGTTTGTGTTCATCAGCGACCCGGTGTTGCTCGCAGTGCCGCTTTTCGTGCTGATGGGGGCGATCCTGGAGCGATCCGGCATGGCCGAGCGGCTGCTGAATGCCGTCGGGATGCTGATGGGCGCGCTGCGCGGCGGTGTGGCCGCCGCGGTGGTGCTGGTAGGCACGCTGCTGGCCGCAGCGACCGGTGTGGTGGCGGCCACCGTCATCGTGATGGGCTTGCTGTCGCTGCCGGCGATGGTGCGGCTCGGCTACGACAACAAGCTCTCGACGGGGGCGATCACAGCTTCGGGCACGCTCGCGCAGCTGCTACCGCCCAGCATCGTGCTGATCCTGCTGGCCCAGCAGATGGGCGTCGGCATTCTGGGCCTGTTCGCCGGTGCATTGCTGCCCGGCCTGCTGCTCAGCGGGCTCTATGTGGCCTACGTGCTAGTCGCGTCTTGGTGGAAGCCCGACATGGGCCCGGCCATGCCAATCGAAGAACGCAAGCTGGACGGCAACCCGTCGATCCAGACCAAACTGCTGATTGCGACCTTGCTGGGCTTCATGGTCGGCTGCGTGATGCTGCTCAGGGACCTGCGCACGGCAGCCATCGCCGCCGTACTGGTGCTGGTCGTGAGCTTCGTAATCATGGCGTTCACGCGGATGCTGGCATGTGAGGTGCTCATCGCGATCGTGCCGATCGTGGTGCTCATCCTCGGCGTGCTCGTGTCGATCTTCCAAGGGATCGCCACGCCGTCGGAGTCGGGCGCCGTCGGCGTGTTCGGAGCGCTGGCGCTCACGGGCTTGAACTGGCTGTTCGATCGATTGCTCATGCGCGAGGGCGCCACCCACATCACGCCCCAGTGGCGACTCAGCCGCGCTGCTGCAGTGCAAGCGGGCAAGTCGACCGCCAGCGTGGTGGTGCTGGTGATGACGTTGCTGTTCAGCTCCACCTTCTTCAGCGCTATGTTCTTCCAGCTCGGCGGCTCCGATCAGACCTCCAAGTGGCTCACCTCCATCGGCGGCGGCAAGCTGGGCTTCGTCATCATCGCGATGATCGCTGTGTTCCTGCTGGGCATCAACCTGGAATTCCTCGAAATCACCTTCATCGTGGTGCCGATCTTCGTACCGGCGATGGAGGTGCTGGGTTTCACCCAGGACGAGAAGATCTGGTTCGCAGTGATGATGGCGGTCAACTTGAACATGGCATTCATCTCGCCGCCCGTGGGGTTCTCGCTGTTCTACCTCCAGAGCGTGGCGCCACCCGAAGTGCGCACCGCCGACATTCACAAGGGCGCCATCCCATTCATGGGGCTGCAATCGATCGCGCTGGTCATACTCGGGATCTTCCCCGGCATCACCTACACGTCGCTCGAGCTATTCAGCTAGCTGCTGAGTCTCGCCAGGCCCGATACCGGCGCGTGCTAATTTTGCGCCCAGTAGTCGGCGCGCCTTGCGCGACTGTGGGGAGGCACTGCTCATGACTTTGCACGACGAGGCTAGTCCGGAGACTGCCCTCGATGAAGGCATCGAAGATGCCGGGTTTGACCGGCGATCGTTCCTCAAGGCCGGTCTCGGCGTTGCCGGATTCGCGGCGGCCGCGACGGTGCTCAACGCCTGTACCTCCGATGACGGAGACACAGCAGCGACGACCTCCGAAGGCCCTGCCGCCACCGACGCGCCGGCCACCTCGGTGGCGCTCACTCAGGACGGTCCAGAGATCGAGTGGGAGATGGCGACCAGCTGGCCGGCGGCGCTGGTGACGCTGTTCGGTTCGGCTCAGTCGTTCGCTGAGCAGGTGAGCCGGCTCACCGGCGGCAGGTTCAAGATCAATCCTCGACCGGCTGGCGAGATCGTGGGCGGGCTCGAGGTGCTGCCCACCGTCCGAGACGTCGGTGTGCAGGCCGGCCACACGGCGTCGTATTACTACGTGGGCCTCAGCCCCGTGCAGCAGTTCGGCACCGCGGTCCCGTTCGGGCTGACGCAGCGCCAGCAGAACGCCTGGCTGTACAAGGGCGGCGGGCTGGACATGCTCAACGAGTTCTACGCCGAGGAGCACGGCGTGATCGCCTTCCCGGCCGGCGGTACGGGCTGCCAGATGGGCGGCTGGTTCACCAAGGAACTCAACTCGGTCGCCGACTTGCAGGGCTTGAAGATGCGCATTCCCGGCCTGGCCGGCCGGGTGCTGCAGAACCTGGGCGGCGAGCAAGTCACACTGGCCGGCGGTGAGATCCTGCCGGCGATCCAGCAAGGTGCCATCGACGGCGCCGAGTTCGTGGGCCCGACCGACGACCTCATTCTGGGCCTGGATCAATTCAACGGCGACCTGTTCTACTACCACCCCGGCTGGTGGGAGCCCGGCACCGCAGTGGAGGTGCAGTTCCCGCTGTCGCTGTGGAACGACCTGCCTGCGGAATACCAGGCCGCAATCGAGATCGCCGCAGCGTCCACGAACATCGGCACCATCGCCGACTACGACGTGCGCAACCAGGCCGACCTGCAGCGGGTGAAGGAATTCGCCAGCATCCGGCAGTTCCCGGACGACATGATGGCTGCGTTCAAGGAAGAGACCGAGAACGTGCTGGACGCGGTGGCGGCGGACGACGCCCGCTTCGCTGCGATCTTGGCGCCGTGGCGGTCGTTCCGCGACGGCATCGCCGAGTGGCACGGCCTCGCCGAGCGTTCCTTCCTGGACCAGCAGACACAGATCTAGCGCCGAGTCCGGCGCTGCTGGTCAACGCCGGACCGGCAACCGGTATCGCGGCTTCGCGCAGTTGACGCGCAGCCGTCGTCGGGGGCGGATCGGCTCCACCTAGCCTGCCGCTGTGCATCCGTTCAGATTCGGTGTCCAGTACGGCAAGCCAGAGAGCCCGGCGGCGTTCCGCGAGATGGCACGCAAGGTGGAGGATCTCGGCTACTCGACCTTGTTCTGCCACGACCATTTCTGGGACAGCTGGTCTCCCATCGTGCATCCCGCTGTTGCGGCGGAGATCACCACGACGCTGCACGTTGGGACGCTGGTGTACGCGGCTGATTACCGGCACCCCGCGGTGCTGGCGAAGGATTTCGCCACGCTCGACCTGCTCGCAGAAGGCCGCACCGAGTTCGGCATCGGCGCCGGCTGGCTGACCGAGGACTACGAGCAGTCGGGCATCGAGTTGGACCGGCCCGGCGTGCGCATCGACCGCATGATCGAGGCGTTGGAGGTCATCAAGGGGCTGTGGCGGGGCGAGCCCTTTGACTACGAGGGCGAGCACTACCAGATCTCCGGCATGGTGGGCCGCCCGCTGCCCCACACGCCGGGCGGGCCGCCCGTCATCATCGGCGGCGGCGGCAAGCGGGTGCTGAGCGAGGCGGCACGGCTGGCCGACATCATCAGCCTGAACCCCAATCTGCGCTCGGGCACCGTGGGTCCCGATGCCGCCCGCAGCTCGGTGGCGGACAAGTTCGTCGAGCGCCGCCAGTGGATCGCCGATGCCGCCGGCGACCGCTTCGCCGACATCGAGATCCAGCTCAACACGTTCATGGCGTTGGTGTCCGACGACGCCGACAGCTTCCTGGAGGAGTTCGCGCCCGGCTTCGGGCTGACGCTGGAGGAAGCCCGCGAGGTTCCCTTGGTTCTGGCCGGCACGGTCGACGACATCTGCGAGCAGCTGCATCACCACCGCGAGACCTACGGCGCCAGCTACATCATCATCCACGACCCCGAGGTCGATGCAATGGCGCCGGTGGTGGAGCGGCTCGCCGGCACCTGAGCGCTGTCACCCGGCGTGTCGCGCATGACGCGACTGCACTGCGACAATGAATCCATGACATCGACGCAGGAAGACTCGACGCCCAAAAATGATGGTGACGCGGCTCGCGGCTCGCGCGAGGCTCAGCGACGCAGCCGCCGGCTGCCGTACGACTCAAGGCACTCGCTGCCCACTGACCCACGCCACTGAGAAGATCGCTTCGGGTCCTTCGAGGCACTGCCATTACGGTTTCCCTTGGCGCGCAGCAGTGGCCAAGCGGACAGCCTCAGATGCGGGATTTGGTCTCATGTTCGGCACAGCATGGGGATGATTCTCCTTTTGAACAGGAGAGCTACAGCCTTTTTTCTTCTGTTGTAAAGGAGAGTTTGCAGCTATACTCTCCTTCTGAAAAAGTGAGATAGCGCATGGCTGCATCGCAGGGCTCGTCTGATGTCGGTGACCCTCGCAGTGGCGAGGATGTCGGCGGGGCGCGTGCGCGCTGGCGATTCGGGTTCTTCGACCAGCTTGCCGAACTGGGTGCGCCGGAGCGCCTCACACCACGGCGGATCACCGGCCGCGTCGAGTTCCCGGGGAAAGCGACGGCAGTGATCGGCATGCGTCGGGCGGGCAAGACGACGTTCCTGCACCAGATACGCAGCGAGCGCATCGCCGACGGCGTACCACCTGAGCAGCTGCCTTTCGTGACGCTCGAAGACGAACGCCTGACCGGGCTCGACGCTGTCGCGCTGGGCGCCCTGATCGACGAATACACCGATCACCTGCTGAGCGAGTCGGCGGCGGGCATCGAGGCGCCGCCGCTGACGTGGTTCCTCGACGAGATCCAGACAGTGCCGGGCTGGGAACGGCTGGTGCGCCGCCTGATCGACACGACAGGCATCGAGGTGTTCGTATCGGGCTCGTCGGCGGCGCTCCTGTCGCAAGAGATCGCCACGGCGCTGCGCGGCCGGGCGTGGCAGGTGCTCGTTCATCCCTTCGGATTCGACGAGGCGCTCAGGCACAGCGGCGCACTCTGGCCGGTCCAGCCGCACGCGATGAACCGGGCCGACCGGGCGCGCATCGACGCAGCATTCGCCCGCTGGCTGACCGAAGGCGGCTTTCCCGAAGCCCAAGGCCTCGATGCGGCCAGCCGCAGGCGCCTGCTCACCGACTACGTCGATGTGGTCTTGCTGCGTGACGTGATCGACCGGCACGGCGTCACCAACGTGGCCGGGCTGCGCTGGCTGTCGCGGCACCTGCTCGCCAACGCGGGAGCGATGTTCAGCGTCGAGCGGTTCCACCGGGCACTGCGGTCACAGGGCATCGCCATCGCCCGCGACACCGTGCATCAGCACCTAGCGCACCTCGAGGACTGCTTCTTGGTGCGGACGGTGTGGATGGAATCCGGCTCGGAGCGCCAGCGCATGACGAACCCCCGCAAGTCGTACCCGATCGATGCCGGTCTCATCGGCGTCTTCGACCGCAGCGGGCGTGCCAATACCGGTCACGCACTCGAGACGGCGGTGCTCGTGGAGCTCGAGCGGCGCGGCAGCGAGGTCACCTATGTGCGGACGCCTGAGGGCTACGAGGTGGACTTTCTGGCCCGGCACGCCGACGGCACCAGCGAACTGATCCAAGCGTGCGCCGATGCGTCTGATCCCTCGACTGCGGAGCGCGAGCTGCGAGCGCTTGCATCCGCCTGTGATGTGCATCGGGGTGCCTCGGCCACGCTGCTGACGATGAACCGGGCGGGACTGCCTGACGATGCGCCCCGCGGCGTGCGGGGCAATGTGCGGGCGTGTGCTGCCCATGAGTGGATGCTCGAGGCCGCAGCCGGAGGGCGCTGAGAGGCCGGTGACGAAGCGATCGTCTCCGGACACGAGGGCTGCTCGACAATGAGCGCTCCGTCCCGGGTCGCAACCCGGCCCGAGCGGCTGACCCCGAGATCATGACTGTCACACCGCCTGCGTAGTGTCGCCCTCGTGAGCGATCTGACGGCTGCGGCCGTGCGTGGAGCTGCAGACGGCGGCGGGGCTCGGGCCTGGCACGACGGCAGCGGGCTGCAGGTGGTGCCGGTGGAGTTCGGCGAGCCCGCCCGGCAGGCGCTCGTCGAGCTCGTGTCCGAGGCCAAGGCGTCCGATCCGCTGGCGCCGGTGACGGTGATCGTCTCGTCGAATCCGGCGCGTGTGGAATTGCGGCGGGCGGTGGCGCGCAGCGCATCGCTGCAGCCGGGCAATGGCGTGCGTGGTGTGGCCGCGCTCGAAACGCTCACTCTGGCGTCGCTGGCCGAGCGGTTGGTCGCAGAACCGCGCAAGCGAGCGGGCGACCTGATCATCGAGGCAGCGTTTCGCAACGAGCTGCGGGAGGCGCCGGGGCTGTTCGAGCCGGTGGCCGAGCACCCGCAGACCGTTGCTGCGCTTGCCCAAGCGTTCGGTGAGGTGCGTGAGCTGGACGCCGATGAGCAGCGACGCCTGGGCGCGCAGTCCGGTCGCGCTGCGACGGTGGTGGAGTTGTGCCAGCGGGTCCATGCTGCGTTGCGCTCAGAGTGGTTCGACACAGCCGAGCTGCTCGACGCTGCTGCCGCCGCCGTGGGCACCGACGCCGGGGCGCAGGTGCTCGGCGACTTAGGGCGGCTCGTGCTGTACCTGCCCCGGCGCCTGTCGGCGAGCGAGGCCCGGCTGGTGGGCGCGCTCGCCCGCCGCTGCGCTGCGGAGCCAGACCTGCCTTTGCTCATCGGGGTCACCGGCGACGATTCGGCCAACAGCGCTGCCCGTGCGGTGTGCGCCTGTCTCGGCACCACGCTGCCGACGCTGGGGCCTGCTTCGCCAGGGCCGGCTGCGCCGGAGGTAGCGACGGCGCAGCGGGTGATCAGCGTGACCGATCCTGACGAGGAGGCCCGTACGGTGCTGCGGTCGGTCATGGCCGACCTCGACGCCGGGCTCGCGGCGTCGGACATCGCCGTGTTCTACGGCCCGGATTCGCCCTACGGCCGCACGTTCGAGGAACAATTCGAAGCAGCGGGCATCAGCACCTACGGCAGCACGGCGCGCACGCTCGCCGAATCGACCTACGGGCAGTTCGCACTGCGGTTCATCGCATTGGCCGACGCCGGGCTGGCCGACCCTCGCCTGGCCCGCCGAGACGTCTTCGACCTGCTGGGGGGCGCGCAGGTGCCTCGCAGCGGGGCGGGCGAACGCCGTGGCGGCGAGAGCTTCTTCATTCCCGACTCGAAGTGGGAGCACCTGGCGCGTGCTGCCCGCGTCACCGGCGGCGGCGACTGGGGGGTCCGGCT
>JAJDTF010000043.1 GCA_022827265.1 Acidimicrobiia bacterium
TGCCCGCTATGGCCCTGAGCTCGCCGGCGAAGTCTGGCCTGAGTCGGTGGGAATCGAACCCTGATCGATCTCACAGCCGCGCTGGAGCGCACGGTTTGTGCCCTTGAGTCTGCTGGCCTGGACTACGTCGTGGTCGGCTCAACAGCCGCAGCGGCGTGGGGGACGCCCCGGATGACTCGCGATGTGGACATCGTGGTGCTGCTGGTTCCCGATTCGGGCGAGGCGGTGCTCGAAGCGCTTCGGGGAAGCGAGGTCTACTTCCCGGAGTCAGAGGCCCGTCGGGCTGTCACCTCCGGAGGCACCTTCAACGTCCTTCATCCCCAAAGCGGCGGCAAGGTCGACATCTTCGCCGTTCGGTCGGACGACGCGTTCACCCAGTCCCGCATTGCTCGGCGAGTCCGCGCTGAAGTCTTCGGAATAGCAACATGGATCGCCGCGCCCGAAGACATCGTGTTGGCCAAGCTGCGGTGGCGCTTGGAGTCGCGCTCTGACCTCCAATGGCGAGACTGCGTCGAAATCGCTGCCATCAACGATCTCGATGTCAGCTACATGCACCGATGGGCAGCCGAGCTGGGTGTCCAAGACGATCTGGCCGAACTGCTCGACGAACAGCACAATGAATCACGCCGGAATTCGCCCTCGCCCTAGCATCGGCGGGCCGAGGAGAAGCACCAGGAGCATCATGAACGCAGATCTCAGACGAGCACATATCGGCACGCAGCGGCAGAACGCACGGCGACCGTCTCCCCTGAGGCAGCGGCCGCTGCTGGCGCTGGCAGCGGCCGTCCTGTTTGCCGCCGTCGCCTCCAGCGCCTCGACTGCAGCAGCCCAGCCGGCCCCGACCGCACAGCCCAAGCCGCAAGCGGTCGTGGGGTCGCAAGCCGGCGAAGTCGTCGTCCAGTGGGATCCCGTCGCGGACGGGAACTACTTCCGGATCGGCTGGATCTCCAAGGCCGACTATGACACCGCTGTGGCAGCCGGCAAGGAATGGATGGCTGCGTTCACCTCGGTGAGCGTGGCCAGCAGCGGCCAGGCCTCGCATGTCGTTGCGCACTTGACTCCCGGTGCGTCGTACTGGTTCATCGTCGGCACCAGCGATGATCGTTATGGCGAGCCGCAATGGTCGCCTTGGTCCGATTTGGTGCGGCTGCCCGGCGGACCGGCGGCCTGTGCGGGCGACCGTGATGCGCTGGTAGCTCTCTACGACGCTGCCGGCGGCCCCGACTGGCGGAACAGCGTCAACTGGCTCAGCGATACAGCTCCCATCGATGAGTGGTTCGGCGTGTCCACCGACAGCGACGGCTGTGTGCTCGTCCTGTACCTCAACAGCAACGACCTGAGCGGGTCGATACCGCCGGAACTGGCCCGGCTGTCCAGGTTGCGCTCGCTGCACCTGGGGAACAACGACCTGACCGGCCCGATACCGCCAGCACTGGCTCGACTGGGCGACCTGCGGGTGCTGACGCTGGTGGACAACCACCTGAGCGGGGAGATCCCCGGCGAGCTCGGCGGCATGGCCAAGCTCAGCGTTCTCGACCTCGACGGCAATGACCTGACCGGGTCCATACCAATCGAGTTGACCGAATCCGCTGAACTGCGTGTGGTGTCGCTGAACCGCAACATGCTGAGCGGCCCGATACCCCCCGAGTTCGGCGCCATGACCAATCTCACCAATCTGGAGCTGTGGCAGAACGAACTGACCGGAACCATCCCCGTCGAGCTGGGCAACCTTGTCAACCTCAGAACCCTCGACGTCGACGAGAACGAACTGACCGGGACCATCCCCGCCGAGCTCGGCAACCTCACCGGTCTGAGGCATTTGTGGCTCCGCCAGAACCAGTTCACCGGCGAGATACCGCGGGAGCTGAACAACCTGTCCAATCTGGTTGTGCTGGGGCTGGACGGCAATCGCCTCACCGGCGAGATACCCGCGGCGTTTGGCAGCTTCGCGCGGCTGGAGTCGTTGTACCTCTACGACAACGATCTCACCGGCGAGATTCCGGCGGAACTCGGCAACCTGTCCGATCTCGAACGGCTGTATCTCTTTGGCAACCGGCTGACGGGAGAGATTCCCGCAGAGTTGGGCAACCTGACCAGTCTGGAGCGCCTGTATCTCGACAGGAATCGTCTGACCGGGGAGATCCCCACGAGTCTGGGCAATCTCGCCAGCCTCGAACGGCTGATCCTCGATCAGAACATGCTGACCGGCACCATCCCGACAGAATTCGGCAACCTGGCCGAGCTGACCTACCTGAGCGTGAATCGCAACCAGCTGAGCGGCCCGATCCCGTCCGAACTGGGCAACCTGACCAGACTTGAACAACTGCGGCTGGACAACAACCAGTTCAGCGGATCGATCCCCTCATCGTTGGACAAGCTGATCAAGCTGGAGCAGCTCCACCTGGACAACAACCAGATAAGCGGCTCGATCCCGGCATACCTGAACGATCTGCCCGACCTGGCAGTGCTGTATCTCTCCAGCAACCAGTTCACCGGCTGTATTCCGGCAGCGTTGCTCGACGTCGCCGACAACGACATCGATGAACTCGACTTGCAGACGTGCCCATGAGGGAAAGCGCGGCCACCGCCGAGCGGGTACGCCGGACGACGGATTTGAACAGGTGGGAACCGGAGACTCAACCCCGCCGCCGGCCTGCGGAAAGGCAGTCTCCCCCTCCGACACGAACCGCAGTTAGAGCGTTGGGGCCCGTTCTGGGGGAGGCTGGGCGCCCTGGTAGAGGAGTTCGCGGAGTGCGACTCCGGCGCGCTGGTGGAACTTGACGGCGACCGGGTCGAAGTCTTTCTTCGGTCGCGGGGTGAGCTCGAAGTTGCCGTAGTGGTCGGTGCCGCGTACGAGGGTGGCGAAGTCCCAGGCGACGAGGCGCTGCTTGGTCCGGGTGGGCATGTACTGCAGCGACAGGCCGATGCGACGGTCGGCGGTGGTGTTCGGCCCTGATCCGTGTGCGAGCCGCACGTTGTGCATCGACATCTGGCCGGCTTCGAGTGCCATCGAGGCGACTTCTCGCTCGGAGAGGTCGATCTTGAGCTCCTGGCCCCGCGTCAGCATGTTGTCCGCGTGGTAGGTCTCGTCGTGGCCGAGCAGTTCTCGGCGGCTTCCGGGCAGTACCGACATCGCACCGGCCGCCTCGGGAGCGGGTGAGAGTGCGATCCACGCGCTGACGAGTTCGTCGTTGTCGAGCCCCCAGTACTCGAGGTCTTGGTGCCAACCGACGTAGCTGGGCGAACCCGCCTCCTTGATCCAAAAGATCGAGTTCCAGCACAGGATGTCCGGGCCGATCAGATCCTCGACCGCGTCGAGCAGGGTCTCGTGGCGCATGAGTTCATCGAGCCACGTCCACAGCAGGTGACCGCCCGCACGCTCAGCGCCGCTGAGCGGGCCGCCGCTGCGGGCCTCGTAGGCCTCGAGCTTCGCCCGCGCCTCGGCCGCCTCGCTCTCGGTCAGAAGATCGACCGGCGAGATATAGCCCCGGTCGCGGTAGTGGTCGACCTGCGCCGGCCCGACGCGGACACGCTCATCGGAGCAGCCGACCCCGGTGGGCTCCGTGGCCCCGGCGCGATCGACGGCGTCACCACCGGCGACGACTTCGACGCTGCGTGGCGCAGCCTCGAGACCGAACGACGCGAGGCCTCAGGGTGGGCGCCCGCGCTGGCGGACTGACCATTGAGCGGCACACCGAAACTGGAGGACCGCTGGGATGCGGACTGGTCCGACGCGGCGGCAGCGGTGGAGGACCAGGTTCGTGGCTTAGGGCTGCGCAGCGTGCGGGTCTCCTTCGCAGATCAGCACGGTTTGCTGCACGGCAAGGTGCTCGGTGCGGCGCAGGTCCCCGATGCGCTGCGCAAAGGCCTCTCGTTTCCGGGTTCGCTGCTCACCAAGGACACCGGCCAGCGATACGCGTTCAGCCTCTGGGAACCCGACGGCGGCCCAACGCTCGCCTCGGTCATGGGGGCGCGCGATGTGCTCATGGTGCCCGACCCCGCCACGTTTCGCGTGCTGCCGTGGCTGGACGGCACCGGGTGGATGCTCAGTGACCTCTACAGCGTCGAGGGTGATCCGATCGAGCTTTCGACACGCCGGATCTGTGCCGAGGCGCACCAGAAGCTGACAGATCGGAGACTGCGGCTGCGGGCGGGCCTCGAGATCGAGTTCCATCTCTTCCGTGTCGATGAGGCCACCGGCGACCACCAACGAGTCCATCCGGGGTGGGACCTGCTGTCTGAGCACTACTCCGATCAGATCGAACCGCTGCTCGAGCCGATCCAACGCCACCTCGCGGCGCTGGACCTGCCGCCGAGGACCATCGAGGCCGAGCACGGCCCCAGCCAGGTCGAGTTCACCTTCGCTCCCGCCGATGGCATCGAGCTGGCAGATCAAGCAGTCCTGATCCGCGCCGCGGTAAAGCAGATCGCGAGGCGCCACGGCCTCCATGCGACGTTCATGTCCAGGCCGGTAGGCGACGACACCTTCACGACCGGCTGGCACATCCATCAGTCGATCGTCAGCGTCGACGACGGCCGCAACCTGTTCGCGCCGACAGTCGCCGGTGAGACGCTCTCGGAGACGGCAATGCACTACCTCGGTGGGCTCCTCGACCACGCCCCCGAATCCTGCCTGCTCACCACGCCGACCATCACCGGCTACAAGCGCTACCGGCCCTACAGCATCGCCCCCGATCGGATCGTGTGGAGCCGCCAGCACCGCGGCGCGATGCTGCGTGTCATCGACGAGCCCCCGGGGCCTGCGACCAGGATCGAGAACCGCGCCGGCGACCCCGCCGCGAACCCCTACCTCTACCTCGCATCGCAGATCCTCTCGGGGCTCGACGGCATCGATTCGAGAATCGAGGCGCCACCCCCCACCGAGACGCCCTATGAGGCCGAAGCGGGCCCGCTGCTGCCTCGCACGCTCGGCGAGGCCATCGACGCGTTCGACCGCAGCGGCTTCTACCGCACTGTGCTCGGTGACGAGATCGTCGATTACCTCGTGGCCCTCAAGCGCTCCGAATGGGCACGGTTCGGGGCGGCAGTCACCGACTGGGAGCAACGCGAGTACTACGACACGTTCTAGCCGCCGCAATTGGCAGCGCGGCGACGGGGAAATCAGCCGCCGGCTTCTCGGATGAGTCGTGACAGCAGTGCGGGTCGGAGCGGTTTGGTGTTGACGTTGACGTCGAGATCGGACAGTGCGTCGGCGACGGCGTTGACGAGCGCGGGCACGGCGCCTATCAGGCCGCCTTCGCCCACGCCCTTGAACCCGCCGACGGTGTCGATCGACGGCGACTCGATGTGGGCGATCTGGAAGTTGGGAACGTCCACAGAGCTGGGCAGGAGGTAGTCGATCAGCGTCGCCGTGCGCACCTGGCCGTCTTCGTCATAGACGAACTCCTCCATCAGCGCCTCGCCGACGCCTTGCGCCACACCTCCCATCACCTGACCGTCGACGATCATCGGGTTGATGACACGACCGCAGTCGTGCACGACGGTGTACCCCTCGATGTCGACAGTGCCGTCGCCGGCATCGACTGCTACTTGCGCAATGTGGGTGGCGTTGGCCATGGTGACCAGGGGCGGGTCGTAGAAGTCGGTCTCCTCGATGCCGAAGCTCTCGCCCTCGGGGAGGTCGCTGGTGTTCATTGCGTACGCCGTCTCGGCGACCTCTTGGAACGAGAGGCCCCGGCTCGGCACGCCGGCGACATGCATCCGGCCGTCGGCTACCACGATGTCCTCCGGTGTCGACTCGAGCATGAACGCGGCGATCCGCGCCAGCTTGAGCCGGGCCTTCTCCGACGCCCGGATCAGCGCTCCGCCGCCCGTGACGGCGCTGCGGCTGGCGAACGTGTTGGTGCCGTAGGGCCCAGCGGCCGTGTCGCCCTCGACGACCGTCACATCTTCGAGTCGGGCCCCGAGCGCGTCGGCGACGACTTGCGCGAAGGTCGTGAAGTGGCCTTGCCCCGAATGGGCGTGGCTCACGAAGGCCGTCACCTTGCCGGTGGGCTCCACCTTCACCGTCCCGCTGTCGAACCCCGGCAGGCGGGTCAGCCCGCGGGCACGCCAGCCCGGTGCGCCCGTGCCGCTCACCTCGGTGAAGCTGCAGATGCCGATGCCCCGGTACTTGCCGTCGACGAGGCGGCCCTGGGCCTGGGTGGCGCGGAACTCGTCGTAGTTCGCCATCTCCATCGCCATCTCGAGCGACTCGACGAAGCTGCCGGTGTCGTAGCGGACACCGACGATGTTGGTCCACGGCAGCTCAGCGGTGGGCACCATGTTGCGCAGCCGGACCTCGGCCGGGTCCAGCTCGAGCCGGCGGGCAATCCGGTCCATGATGCCCTCGATCGCCATGAAGCAGACCGGCTGGGCCACGCCCCGGTAGGCCAGCACCGGCGCGGTGTGGGTTGCGACGGCGGTGGCCGTGTACTCGTATTCGGTGATGCGGTACGGCCCGACGATCATGCGGGCGCCGCCGGTGGTCTCCAGCGTGCAGCCGAACGGCAGTGCTGAGTAGGCGCCGCCGTTGGTGCGAATCTCGGCCCGCAGCGCGAGCACGATGCCGTCGTCGTCGATCGCTGCCTCCACCCGGTAGTGGTTGTCGCGGGCGTGCACGTCGGTGAGCAGGGCGCCGTAGCGGTCCTGGATCCACTTGACGGGCCGGCGCAGCCGCAGCGCGAGCGCCGCGCAGACGAACTCTTCGGGGTAGAGAGCGGCCTTGATGCCGAAACCGCCGCCAACGTCGGGCACCACGACCCGCAGCGTCGACTCCGCGACGTCGAGGAACTCGGCCAGGGCGGTGCGCAGCAGGTGGTGTATCTGGGTGGAGGAGTAGAAGACGAGGTTGGCGGGCTGCTCGGGCACGGCGAGGCAGCCTCGGGGCTCGATGGGAACCGCGGTCACGCGGTTGGAGTGGAAGTCCTCTGCGATGACATGGGCGGCGGCCTCGAAGCCGGCGGCCACGCCCTCGGTGGCGAACCGGCCCTCGAAGTAGACGTTGCCCGGCACGGTCGGGTTGACCTGCGGAGCGTCGGGATCGGTGGCTTCGGCGATGTCGGTGACGACCGGCAGGGGCTCGTAGTCGACCTGGACCAGCTCCGCTCCGTCCTCGGCGAGGTACTGGCTCTCGGCCACCACCACGGCCACCGCCTCGCCGGCAAACCGCACTTCGTCGGCAGCGAGCACGTCGCGGGTGTTGAAGCTGTAGCCGGGCAGCTCGATCTGGGCGGCGATCGGCTTCACCATGGCTGCGAGGTCCGCTCCGGTGAGCACGTCGACCACGCCGTCAAGGGCAAGCGCCTCGCTTGCGTCGATCTCCGAGATCCGGGCGTGGGCGTAGGGGCTGAGCACGAAGGCGAGGTGCAGCGTGTTGAGCGGCGTGGGCAGGTCGTCGACGAAGCGGCCCTGGCCTCGCAGGAGATAGTCGTCTTCCCGGCGCAGGACGCTCTGGCCGACAGCGCCTTGGGTGTCGCTGCTCATGCTGGGTTCCTCCGTCGCAGCTCCACCGCGGCCTCGGCCACCGCATCGACGATGTTCGCGTAGCCGGTGCAGCGGCAGACGTTGTTCATCAGTGCCTCGCGGATGGCGGCCTCGTCGGGCTCGGCAGTGCGTTCCAGCAGCTCGACCGTCGTGAGAAGGAACCCCGGCGTGCAGAAACCGCACTGCAGCGCATGCTTGCGGTGGAACATCTCCTGGATCGGATGGAGCTCGTCGAGGCTTGCCAGATCTTCGACCGTGCGGATCTCGGACCCGTCGACCGCCACAGCGAAATGCAGGCAGCTGCGGGCGGTGCGGCCGTCGAGCAGCACAGTGCACGCACCGCACACGCCTTGCTCGCAACCGATGTGGGTGCCAGTCAGGCCGAGATCGTGTCGCAGGAAGTCGACCAGCAGCCGCCGGGGCTCCACTCGGGACTGGCGGGTGCGCCCGTTGACGGTGACCGTCACCGGAACTTCGTCGTTCATGGCGATTCGCCTTCCAGCAGGCCGCGTTCGAGCAGGACGCCGACGAGGTGTCGCCGGTAGTCGGCGTCGGCGTGGATGTCGCCGGTTGGGTTGACTTCAGCGCGGGCCGCAGCGACCGCAGCCGCGACTGCCGCTGGGCCGAGGTCGGAACCGACCAACGCTTCCTCGGCGTCGACCAAGCGCTGGGCCACCGAGCCGACGCCGAACGCCGCGATGCGCGCCATCGTGCAGACGCCGTCCGCGCTGGCCCACCGCAGCGCCACCCCGCCCACCGGGAACGCGTGGCCCCCGTTCGAGACCTCGTGCAGGGCGCTTCGCTCGCTTGGGTCCTGGCGTGCGAGTGCGACCGCTGCGACCACCTCGCCCGGCTCGATGCAGGTGGTCATCTCGGTGATGAAGAAGTCGTCGGCCGGCACCCGACGTTCGCCGGCGGCACTCGTGAGCACCAGCTCGGCATCCAGCGCGAGCGCAACAGCCGGCAGCTCGGCCAGCGGGTCGCAGTGGGCCAGGCTGCCGCAGACGGTGCCACGGTTGCGCGTCGCGGGCAGCCCCACGTGGGGGAGTGCTGTGGCCAGCAGCGGGCACTCGGCTTGAACCAGCGGGCTGGTCTCGGCATCGATCTGGCGCACGAGCGCACCGACGACGAGGCGGTCGCCGGCGAGCCGGATGTAGTCGAGCTCGTGGCAGCGGTTGATCGACACGAGCACCTCGGGCCGGGCCAGCCGGAGATTCATGAGCGGCACCAAGCTCTGGCCGCCGGCGAGGATGCGGGCGTCGTCGCCGTGTTCGGCGAGGGCTCGGACCACCTCGTCGAGCGACTCGGGGGCGACGAACGAGAACGGGGCAGGCTTCATGGCGACTCAGCCCACGACGGGCTGCAGCTCGGCCGCGAGGGCCACCAATGAGTCAGGCCCCACGATGGCGCCGTCCTCGACGACACGTTGGCCGTCGATGTCGATGGTGTGCATGAACAGCACGGCGTCGGGGTGGTTCTCGCCGCCGCCGGGATCCCACCACGGCATGCCCATGCCGATGGCGTTGTTGCCCTGGGTACGGGTGTCCTCGATGAAGGAGTCGCCGGTGACGCGGGCAGTGGGATGGATGCCGTGGGTGAAGTGGATGACGTAGCCGTAGTTGCCGTCGGAGCCCGCCCGCCGCAGCGCCCGGTCGGCGACGGTGCGTTCGTTGCCGCCGCCGGAGATGGCCCGGATGCGGCCGTCGATCTCGAGCGTCATAGGTGCAGGCAGCCTGGTGTAGTACTCGTGGAAGATCGCGCCGATCTCGATGCGGCCCTTCACCGATTCGACCTCCGGGAACAGCGTGCATTGCCCTGGCACCAGCACCGTGCCTGGCTTGTCGGCCCGTCTCGGCTTGGAGAACCCGCGCTCCCCGAGCGTGAAACTCACATCGGTGCCGCCGCCGTCGGTGATGCGCACCGTCTTGCCCTCAGCGTCGTTGACCAGCGCATCAAAGGCATGGTGCACTGCGAAGTAGCGGTCGAGATCGACCCGCCCGAACAGCCTCAGCAGGCCCCCGGCGTTCAGATCGGCGCCCAGCAGGTAACGGATGTGCCCGCCCTCCATCGCCTGGTCGTGCAGCTCCGAGCCGGCGAGGTAGGGGAAGGTGAGATCGATCCACACATCGGCGGCCAGCGCCGCGGCCGACACTGCCGGCGTGAGGTACGGGTCGGCGAGACGGCCCTGATACGGCAGCGGCGGGATCAGCATTACCGACGAATTGGCGCCGGCGAGCAGCGATGCACGGTGGATCGCCTGCCACACCTCGGGGTCGCTGTCGGTGTCGGCAGTGATCACGACGGTCTCGCCCGGCTCCAACGCCATGTAGTCGCGCATCAGCACGTCGGCAGCACCGGCGACCGTCGCGGTCATGGTGTCGCCCCGTCGACAATGCGGTCGAGGTAGCCGTTGAGGTAGTTGTGAATGCCCTTCTCCAGGGTGCTCATGCGCCCGGGCCGGTAGGCGGGCGAGCTCATCGCCTGCTGCATCGACTCGATCATCAGCCGGTCCTCTTCGAGCACCAGGATCTGGTAGTCGTGGTAGATCTTCAGCGTCTCGTCGAAGTCGGGCCGGTCGAAGAACTCCTCGGGGAACAGGTGGTAGACGACCACCCGGGTGTGGCCCTCGTCGATCGGCCATGCGATCATCGGCCGGATGCAGTCGATGCGGCCGAAGAACGTCAGGTTGGGCGACCTGAACGCAGTGCAGGCAAAGCTGTGCGGCCGGTCCTCCAGCCACGGCATCTTGCCCAGCAGCGGCTCGGCCCCGGGGGTGGGCGGGCCGGCGTTGTAGAAGATCGACAGGCCGCCGTCGGGCTTGATGTTGACGTGGTCGGGCTCGAAGCTGAAGTTGGCGCCGAAGCTTCCGGCGTGCAGCACACCTACGTGGTAGAAGTCCATCAGGTTCTCGTGCACGAACTTCCAGTTGCACGCGAGGTCGATGTCGATCTTGTTGCCGAGGCGGCACTTCTCCCAACCGAGGAACGAGAACTCCTCGTCGAGCACCGCCATCGCGTCGGCCAGCGGCCGGGCGTCTGGGTCGAAGTTGATGAAGATGTTGCCCCGCCACACGTCGAGCCGCAGCGGTGTGAGGGCGCAGTCGGCGACGTCGAAGTCCTTCGTGTCGGCCATGTAGGCGGCGCCCTTCAGCTGGCCGTCGAGACCGTAGACCCAGCCGTGGTACGGGCAGCTGAACGCCTTGAGATTGCCCGATCCGTACGCAACCTCGACGCCCCGGTGGACGCACATGTTGTAGTTGGCGTGCAGCTCGCCGTCGCGATCGCGCGACAGCAGAACGGGCTCACCGACCAGGCGCAGCGCCATGAAGTCGCCCGGCTTGGCCAGCTCCTCCACCCGTCCGACATACAGCCACTCGCGTTTGAAGTACTCGTCCACTTCGCGGCGGAAGATCTCCGGGCTGGCATAGATCGCCCCCGGCGCATGACTCGCCTCGTCGAGCGCGGCCCTGGTTGCCCCCGGATCCAACTCAGACGAAACCGACATCGCGTCCCCCTTTCCCGCCGGAAACGCACGGCGGGATTCACCCCGTTCTCTGTTGCATAGCAGAGCGTCAGCCCCAGCGCCGACGGGCAGAGCTACGGAAGGCGGAACCGGTACCGAGTCACCTCGTCGACAGCCCGGTAGCCCAGCGACCGGTACAAGCTGTTGGAGGTCGAGTTGGCGAGATCTGTGTAGAGCATCGGGCGAAGTCCGTCTTCCAGGATCGCAGCAGTGATTGCCGCGACCACGTTGGCCGCGAATCGCCGACCTCGGTGTTGGCGGGGGGTAAAGACAGCTTGCACCCGGCTCACGCCGGCGACAGCAGGCGTGCGTGCGGCCATGCTCACACTCCCGTCGCAGTCCCAGACCCAGAGTTCACGCTCCGACAGACGCTGGCGTATGAGCCAGGCCGAGTCCGGGACCGGGTCTCCTGTCTCCGCGCCGAACTCATCGAGCCATCCGATCAGCTCGTCGGCGTCGGTTGCGGCGGCTCGCCGCAACTGGCCTTCGGCCGGCTTAGACCGCAGCAGCGATTCTGCCTCGCAGATTCGTTGAGCGAAGCAGGGGGCTGCGGCGCCGTCAGTGCGCTCGGTCCACTTGCCTGCGAACAAGGCTGCGGTGGCAGCGTCTGCGCTGACGCCTGGAAGGTCGACGCCAGACTCTGCGATGGTTGCTGCCAGGGCGTCGGCAGCCTCGGGGTTCAAGGGCGAGGCAAGGGCGTTGGACGCCGCCGTGTGCTGGGCGACGAATCCGCAGACTCGGCTGCCGTCGTCGACCCACCAGAATCGCCCGTCGTCTCCGCCCGGCTGAGGCTGGCAGAGGATCTCCATGACCACGCAGTTGCGGAGCGGGTCTGCTTCCAGAAAGGACTGTGCGGCGCGGAACGCCTCGCCTCGATCACGAGACGAGAACACCCGGGTTGGCATTTGCCGATCGCCGATGTCAGGTGGCGAGTCGGGTGGCGAACCGGTAGCGGTCGCCACGGTAGACGGATCGGACATATTCGAATGCGTCGCCGTCAGACTCGAAGGACTGGCGGCTCATGAGCATCATGGGGGTGCCGATCTCAGTCTCGAGCAGCTTGGCTTCCTCTGGAGTGGCCGGGGCGGATTCGATCGTTTCGAGCGCATGGTCGGGGGTCACGCCGTAGTCGTCGACGAGTATCTCGTAGAGCGAGACGTGGTCATTGATGAGTCGGGCGATGCCGGGGAACCGAGCCTGGGAGAGATGGTTGATTTCGAGGGCCAGCGGAATGCCGTCGGCGAGCCGGACCCGCGAGATGACGACGATGGGGTCGCCGGTGCCGATGCCGAGTGCGTCGCCAATCGTGTCATCGGCGCACTCGTCAGTCACTGAGAGGACTCGTGAGCTTGGCACCATGCCGAGCTCGTGCATGTCTTCGGTGTGGGAGGAAAGGCGGAGCGGCAGCGTGAGTTTTGGCTCCGCCACGAAGGTGCCGTGGCCTTGGCGCCGCATGATGCGCCCCTCCCGAGACAGTTCCTGGAGCGCCTGGCGGATGGTGGTGCGGGAGGTCTCGAATGAGGCGGCGAGCGTCCGTTCGTCGGGCAGGGGAGCGCCGGGCTGGAGACCGTCGATCTCCGCCATGATCACTTCTTTGACTCGGTAGTACTTCGGGAGTCGCTCTGTGTCGGTCATGTGCAGGCGTTCCTCCTCTCCCCATGTTGACACTGAGATTGGTCTATGCCAATATGCAATGGTCTAGATCACCGCTGAAAGGTCCAGACCAGCCTATTGGGAGGGAGTCCCACATGGCGAAAAGAGCACATTGGTTGACGAGGGTGGTCGCCTTGATGGCGGCACTCACGTTGTTCGTCTCTGCATGTGGCGACGATGCAGACGACCAGGCCGCCGACGACATGAGCGCTCCGGTGGAGCAGCCCGATGACTCGTCGGATGCCGCGGCCGACGACTCCGGCGACAGCGCCGCGGAAAGCGACGATGCCGCTGAAGGCGCCAGCGACAGCGGCGACGACAGCAACGACATGGAGGCGGATGAAGCTCCGGCTGCGCCGACGGGAGTCATCGTGGTCGGCCGGGCTGCCGACATCGATGTCCTCGATCCCCATCGGGCTACGGCGTTCCAGTCGGTGCAAGCCCTGGAACTCGTCTACGACACGTTGCTGAGCCTCGGCGCGGACCTGTCGGTCGGTCCCGGTCTCGCCGAGAGCTGGGAGTTCTCGGGCGACGGCCGCACGCTCACGATGCATCTGCGCGATGGCGTGCAGTTCCACAGTGGCGACTCGTTCGACTCCGGCGACGCTGCCGCCTCGCTGAATCGGATCCTCGACGAGGAGACGGGTGCGGTCACTCGGGCGAACATCGCATCGATCGCTTCGGTCGACACACCCGACGCGTCGACGGTCGTCTTGAACCTGTCGCAGGCCGACGCCCCGATCCTGGCGTCGCTCGCGGATCTGAATGCGGCGATGATGTCGGCAGACGCAATCGCCGCCGGCACCGTCGATACGGCACCGGACGGCACTGGACCGTTCATCTGGGGCGAATGGCAGCAGGGCGAGTCCGTGACGCTCACTGCCAACGTCGACCATTGGCGAGGCGCACCCCAGGTTGGAGGCATCGAGATTCGGGTGCTGCCCGATGAAGCCTCGCTCCTGGCGGCGGTCGACGTGGGTGAAGTCAACGTCGCCGTCATCACCGATCCGCTGGTGGCTGTGCAGGCCGGCGGCGATGTCGAAGTGCTTCGCACCCCCGCACTCGCGTACCACGCGCTGATGATGAATTCGAACCGGGGACCATTGGCCGATCAGTCCGTGCGCCACGCCATTTCGTGCGCGATCGATCGCCAGGAGGTCATCGACTCCGCAGCGCTTGGCGAGGGTGCCGTCACGGGCCCCATCACCATCCCGGCGTACCAATTCCCGCCCGATGGACTGCCATGCGGTGGTCAGCAGGACGCGGCTGAGGCTCGTCGCCTTCTCGAAGCGGCAGGCCAGGGCGCCGGATTCGAGCTCAACGTCATCGTGCCGATGTTCTACGCCTCCGCAGTCGATGAGGCGCAAGTGATTCAGGCGCAGCTCGGCGACGTCGGCATCGTGCTGGACCTTGAGGTTCTCGAGACTGACGTCTACGTCGAGCGGTGGCTGGCAGCAGACTTCGACGCTGCGGTCGCCCTCAACAGCGGAAAGATCGACCCGCACCAGATGTACGTCCGCTACTGGACATCAGACGGCAACCTCAATGCGATCGCTTCCTACTCGTCGGACACCCTCGACGAGCTGATGGCGGCCGGACGGGTCGAGACTGACCCGGCCTCCCGGGTCAGCATCTACGCCGATTTCTCTGCGGCGCTGCAGGCGGCGTCGCCGTGGGTATGGATCTACAACGGCTTCGAGTACCGGATGCTCAATGGGGTGGAGAACTTCACGCCCATGCCCACCGGATCCCTCCAGTTCTTGCGGGAGGCGTCGCTCGTCGAGTGACACCTCCGGCCGACGCCGGTCTGATCGCCGATCCGGGCGATCAGACCGGCGTGGTGCTATCCAGAGTGCCGACTAGATGACTGGCTGGTCTCGTGATGCCTTGGCGATACGCGCTCGTGCGACTCGTTGCCTCTGTGCTCACTCTCGCGGGCGTGGCAGTGCTGGTGTTCGTCGTGCTGCGGCTGCTGCCGGGCGACGAGATCACATCGACATTCGGAACCGAGACGGGCGTTCTCACCGACCGGCAGATCGAGTCGCTGCGCAGCTACTACGGCGTTGATCAGCCCGCCTACCAGCAGTTCTTCTCCTGGCTGGGCAGCGTTGTCACCGGGAATCTCGGTTTCTCCGTGCGCTCGGGCACCAGCGTGGCATCGCAGATCCGTGACGCCCTGCCGGTGACGGTGGAGCTCGCTCTGCTCTCGATTCTCGTCGGCGTGGTGATCGGCGTGCCGCTGGGTGTGCTGTCGGGTGCACGGGCTGGGACCCGACGCGACGCCACGATCCAGGTCTTCGGGCTCTTGGGCCTGGGAGTTCCGAACTTTGTGATCGGGACCTTCGCCGTCACGCTGTTCGCGTCCTGGTTCGACTACTTCCCGAACGCACGGGGATACGCGGCCCCGTGGGAAGACCCCTGGCTCAACGTCCAGCAGATGGTGTTTCCCGCCATCACGCTCGGGCTGGCCTTGAGTGGGACGATCATGCGCACCACCCGGTCGGCATTCTTGGAGACGTCGACTCAGCCGTTCGTGCGCACCGCCCGGGGCAAGGGAATCTCGGCACGGCGGGTGCGATATGTCCACATCCTGCGGAACGCGTCCATCCCGATCGCCACCATCACCGGAATCCAGTTCGGCTACCTCCTTGACGGCACGGTCATCGTCGAGCAGATCTTCGCCATGCCCGGCCTCGGCAGACTCGTCCTCGACGGCATCGGCAAGCGCGAGTACGCAGTCGTGCAGAGCACGATTCTGGTGATCTCCGGACTCTTCGTGATGGTCAACCTGCTGGTCGATCTTCTCTATGCACGTCTCGACCCAAGGATCAGGTACAAGTGAGTGCGCCTCAGTCCTTGATGCGGCGTCTCGCGGCGAGCCCATCCGCTGTGGCCGGCGGGATCATCGTGGCGCTGCATCTCGTCGCCATGCTGGTTGCCGTCGTGGGGATCACTCCGTACCCGCCGGCCGAGCAGCATCCCGAGAGCCGCCTGCAGGGCCCGTCGGGAGCCTTCCTGCTGGGAACGGACCAGTTCGGGCGCGATGTGCTGTCGCGCGTGCTCGACGGCGTTCGGCTCTCGCTGCAGGTCTCGATCGTCGCAGTCGCCATCGCTGCTGTGATCGGCAGCACCGTCGGACTCGCAGCGGGTTTCTTCGGCCGCCGATTCGACTCGGTGACCATGCGTGTGGCAGATGTCTTCTTTGCCTTCCCTGCGATCCTGCTGGCGCTGGCCATCGTGACTGCGCTCGGTCCCGGCTGGCGCAATACGGCGATCGCCATCGCGGTCGTGTACACACCGATCTTCGCGAGGGTCGCCCGAGGCCCAGTGCTGTCGCTTCGCACGCGGGAGTATGTGGAAGCAGCCGAGGGGCTCGGATTCCATCCAGCTCGGATACTTGTCGTCCACATCCTCCCCAACGTGGCCGCTGCGATCATCGTGCAGGTCAGCCTCGCCCTGTCATGGGCGATCCTGACCGAGTCGAGCCTCAGTTTCCTCGGGCTGGGGGCCCAGCCGCCGCAGGCCTCACTCGGGTTGATGATCTCGGACTCCCGCGTCCTCGCCGCAACTGCTTGGTGGAACTTCGCCGCGCCGGCAGTCGTCGTCGCTGCCTTGGTCATCGGCTTCAACATGTTCGGCGACGGTCTGAGAGATGCGCTCGACCCCACCAGGGAGAATCGATGATGACCAGGATCAATGAGGATCTCGCGGGCCTGTTGACCGAGCGCCGAAGCGATGCCCACCGGGATCTGGATCTCTGGGACACTCGCGACATCGTCGCAGCGATGAACGATCTCGACGGTGGCGTCATCGAAGCCGTCAGGGCCCGCACAGACGAGATCACTGCGGCGATCGAGGTGATCGTCGACAGTCTGCGAGCAGGCGGGCGCCTCATCTATGCGGGGGCCGGCTCGGCGGGACGCCTGGGCGTGCTTGACGCTGCGGAGTGCGGGCCGACATTCAGCGTCGAGACAGGGAGAGTGATCGCGGTCGTCGCAGGCGGGGCCGACGCCGTCGCTAGCGCGGTCGAAGCAGCTGAGGATGATTACGACTCCGGCTGCGACGCGATCTCCATGCTCGAGACCGGGCCGGATGACGTCGTGGTCGGGATCTCAGCCAGCGGACGCACCCCCTATGTGCTCGGAGCGATCGAGACTGCTCGGGCCCGGGGTGCGTCGACCGTGGGAATCGCGAACAACGAAAACTCCCCGCTGTCCTCGCTCGCCCAGGTCGGCATCGACATCGTCACCGGCCCTGAGCTCCTGGCCGGCTCCACCCGGCTCAAGGCCGGCACCGCGCAGAAGCTGGTTCTGAACATGTTGTCGACGATCTCGATGATCCGGCTCGGCCGCACATACGGCAACCTGATGATCGACGTACGGGTATCGAACGACAAGCTCCGAGCGCGTGCGGCAGCGATCATCAGCGAAATTACCGGGGCGTCGACGGACGACGCCGTCAGTGCCCTCGATGCCGCAGGCGGCCAGGCCAAGACTGCGGTGGTCATGGTTGCCGCCGGTCTCGATGCAGACGCGGCCGCGGCATTGCTGTTGGCCCATGACGGCCATCTCCGATCGGCGCTCGAGGTTTCGCAGCCGTGACCGCCGGGCCGGTGCTGCGTCTCGAAGGGCTGACTGCTTCGATCTCGGGCGGCGGTGAGGTGCGCCATCTCATCCAAGGCGTGACCCTCGACATCGAGCCCGGCGAGAAGGTGGGATTCGTCGGCGAGAGCGGCTCGGGCAAGTCCATAACGATGCTGTCGATCATGGGCCTCCTGCCGCCGAATGTGGCCGTCACATCGGGCAGTGCCGTCATCGCGGGCGTCGAGCTCGCCGGACTCGCCGAACGCGACTACCAGCGCATACGCGGCTCGCGGCTGGCGATGGTCTATCAAGATCCGATGTCGGCCCTGAATCCTGTTATGCGCATCGGTGCCCAGATTGCTGAGGGCCTTCGCGCTCACGGTGCCGAGGGCCCGCAGGCGGACGAGACCGTGCGGCGGGTGCTCGGAGATGTCGGCATCCCCGATCCCCAGCGGATTGCGAAGTCCTATCCCCACCAGCTCTCTGGGGGCATGCGTCAGCGGGTGATGATTGCAATGGCGCTTGCAATGGAACCCGAATTGATCATCTTCGACGAGCCCACGACAGCGCTCGACGTCACGATCCAAGCCCAGATCCTGACGTTGGTGCGCGAACTCCATGCCGCCAAGAACACGGCAATTGTGTGGGTCACCCACGACCTCGCGCTCGTGTCCAACCTCGTCGACCGGATCGTTGTCATGTACGGCGGACGCATCGTCGAACAGGGCCCAGTGGTCGACGTGCTGACGTCGCCGAGACACCGCTACACAGCGGCGCTCCTCAGTGCGTTCCCCGAACGGCATTCCCAAGTCCGAGACCGGTTGGCCCAGATCCCGGGCGGACCGCCCAGCCTCGATGAGATACAGACTGGTTGCCCCTTTCGCACTCGATGTGTGCACGCCATCGAATCGTGCGACGCGATGCCTGCCGTCGAGGCGGGTGAGCCCAGCCATTCCTACTCGTGCTGGGTTCCGATCAAGGTTGCGTCATGACCGCGGCGGTGAGCGTTCGAGAGCTGAGCCGGACCTTCCGGCGGGGCCGGCGCTCGGCCGCGGTCCAAGCCCTGCGAGGCGTGTCGCTCAGCATCGAACCCGGCGAGACGCTGGGAGTCGTCGGAGAATCCGGGTGCGGCAAATCCACTCTGGCCCGTCTGATCGCTCGGCTCGATGAACCCACGACGGGCACGATCGAGATCCTCGGTGACGACGTCACCCATATGCACGGCCAAGAACTCCGGCAGCTTCGCAGGAGTGTCCAGATGGTCTTCCAGGACCCGTACGCGTCGCTGAATCCCAGGCGTCGGGTGGGGACCGCCGTCGAGGAGGTGTTGAAGGTCCACAAGCTCGCCGATTCGCCGGCCGCCCGGACAGAGCGAGTCGATGAGCTCCTCGGACTGGTCGGTCTTGACCCTGGACTGGCCTCGCGCTATCCCACAGAGCTGTCGGGGGGTCAACGTCAACGGGTCGGCATTGCCCGTGCATTGGCCATCGAGCCGTCGATCGTCATTTTCGACGAGTCGGTGTCGTCGCTGGATGTGTCTGTCCAAGCCGAGATCATCAATCTGATGGTGGCGTTGCGCGAACAGCTCGACCTGACGTATGTCTTCATCAGCCATGACCTCGGTGTCGTCCGCCACATCGCGGACCGCATCGCTGTCATGTATGTCGGCTCCATCCAGGAGCTCGGCACTTGGAGGCAAGTCTCAGACGATCCCGTCCACCCGTACACCCGGGCGTTGCTCAGCGCAGTGCCGCACATGCGACTCGACGACCAGGCCGGGCCGCAGGAGACTCCGGTGCTGGGCGAGATCCCCAACCCGGCCGATCCGCCTTCCGGTTGTGCCTTTCACCCCCGCTGTCCGCACGCCACCGCGCTGTGCTCGGAGGAACGGCCGGCCCTTCGAGCCGTGGCCGATCGCTTGGTTGCCTGCCACCTTGCCGCGGAGATCGTCGAGCAATGAAGAAGCTGGGTGTCGACGCCGCAGTCCTCGGCGCTGAAATCGTTCCTGGCGACGTGGCGGTCGACGACGGCCGGATCGATGCGGTCGGCATCGGCAGCGGTGCCGGGACCGGTCGCATCGCAGTTCCCGGGTTCTGTGACCTTCAGGTGAACGGATTCGCCGGCATCGACTTCTCGACTGCCGACGGGCAGGAACTGGCCGCCGCCAGTACGGCGCTCGCCCGCACGGGCGTGACGAGTTTTCTCGCAACACTCATCACCGACGCTCTCGATCACACGATCGCTCAGGCCAACGCAATCGCGGGAGCCCAACCCATCGCGTCGGGTGCTCGGCTCCGTGGCATCCACCTCGAGGGTCCCGCGATCAATCCAGACCGGGCGGGAGCGCACTGGAGCCGACATGTCATCGACCCCAGCACAGGCCTTGCGCGCCGCCTGCTCGACGAGGTGACCGACCTTCGGATGGTGACGCTCGCCCCGGAGTTGCCAGGGGCGCTCGACATGACCCGAGCACTCCGTGATGGCGGCGTGACCGTGTCATTCGGACATACCGAGGCCACTGAAGAGCAGGCGCTCGCCGGCTTCGAGGCGGGAGGCGCCGCCGTCACCCACATCTTCAACGCGATGCGGCCAATTCATCATCGCGAGCCAGGCATCGCGGCGGCAGTGCTGATGCATCCTGATGCGTTCGTCGGTCTGATCGCCGACCGGCTTCACGTCGCCCCGACCATCATGAAGATGGTCACCGACTTGGCCGGACCCCGCTTGGTCCTGGTGACCGATGCATCTGCTGGTGCTGGCCGCGGCGATGGCAGCTATGCCCTCGGCGGCGAGAGCATCACTGTCGTCGACGGCGTAGCCCGGCGGTCCGACGGGGTCTTGGCGGGCTCGACTCTCACGATGCCCGAGGCCATTCGCTCGCTGCTGGACCTCGGCGTCAGCTTCGTTGATGCGGTACGAGCGGCAACGCTCGCGCCGTGGTCGCTCTTGCGGCGGCCCGAGCACGCGAGCATCGCCCCTGGGGCTGTTGCCGACGTCGTCATCACCGACCTCGATCTTGAGATCTACTCCACCCTTGTCGCCGGCACCGAGGTCCATGAACGATGACGCAATCCAACCGCCCGCTCCGGACCATCGGCATGATCTCGGGCACATCATTCGACGGAATCGATGTGGCCGTCGTCGACGTTGGCATCGCGGATGATGTCGTGAATCTGAGCATCGTGGGAAGCGGTTCCTACGACTATCCCGAAGGCTTGACAGACCAGCTTGCGGCGGCACTGCCGCCCGCTCGGATCACGATGGAAGATGTCTGCAAGCTCGATACCAGGATCGGTCAAGCATTCGCCGCCTCGGCGGCACGGGCTAACGATGAGCTAGCCGGCGGCTCGGCCGAACTGGTCGGTTCCCACGGTCAGACGGTGTTCCACTGGGTAGAGCATCGGGAAGCGTTGGGTTCGCTCCAGCTCGGCCAGCCGGCCTGGATCGTCGAGGCCACCGGACTCCCGGTCATCGCCGACTTTCGAGCAGCTGACGTTGCCGCCGGCGGACACGGCGCTCCTCTCGCCTCCTCGTTCGACGTCATGTTGCTCCGTGGGCGCGAGGGAGGGCCTCGAGCTGCGCTCAACCTCGGCGGAATCTCCAACGTCACACTTGTCGACGAGCCCGAGCCGGTTGCGTATGACATCGGTCCTGCCAACGCCTTGGTCGACATCGCCACCCAGTGGGCCAGCAACGGGCGCGAGCCATATGACGCGAACGGCGCCCGCGCGGCCGTCGGGCGCGTCGACGATGCTCTGCTGTCTCGCCTCTTGGACGAGCCGTACTACGCACTGGATCCCCCGAAGTCCACCGGCAAGGAACTGTTCAGCGCTCACTATCTGGAAGCGGCGCTGGATGCGGTTGCTCCGGTGGAAGCGAACGACGTGGTGGCCACGACGACCCTCCACGCGGCGAAGGTGATCGGCGATGATCTGCGTCGGCGGGGAATCACGGAGGTCGTCGCGGCTGGCGGCGGGACGAGCAATCCGGTCCTCATGAGGCACATCGTCGATGAGCTTGCACCTGCACGGGTCACGACGATGGAGGACTACGGAGTGCCCGATGATGCGAAGGAAGCCGTGTTCTTCGCCATGTTCGCGGCTCTGACGGCTACTGGATATTCCGCGACGGTCCCGAGCTGCACCGGAGCCGCGAGCGAGCGCGGTCTCGGCGTGATCGTGCCGGGTGCAACAGCGCCCATCGGCGGTGTCGACATGGCGTTTCATCGGCCGCGCCCGGCCCGCATCTCGATCACTGCGGCACAATGAGTCTCTGGGACGAGATCCATGAGCAGCCCGACATTGTCCGGCGAGTGGTCGACGCCAACCGATCAGCCGCCGGCGAAGTCGCCGCACTCATTGGTGCCCCCGACATCGCATCGGTGGTCATCGCCGCCCGGGGTACCTCTGACAACGCAGCCCGGTATGCACAGTACGTCTGGGGTTCCCAGCACCACCTGCACGTAGCGCTCGCGACGCCGTCGCTCTACACCCTGTACCGGCGGCCGCCGCGGCTCGACGGAGCGGTCGTCGTCGGTATCTCTCAATCCGGCGAGTCGCCTGACCTCGTTGCTGTGCTCCGGGAAGCCCGGTGCCAGCGGCGGCCGACCGTTGCCATCACCAATCACCCGGACTCGCCCCTCGCCATGGCCGCAGACGTGTGCTTCGAGCTCCGGTCCGGCGAGGAACGAGCGACCGCTGCAACCAAGACCTACACCTCCCAACTTGCCGCGATAGCGCTCATCGCCGCCGCGATGGGCGGAGACGATGCCGGTCTCGCGCGCATCGCTGATGATGTCGCTCGCGTGCTCGAAGCCGGTGAACAGATTGCTCATGCTGCAAGCCAATTCTCCGACGATGCATCGGCCGCCGTCATCGGACGCGGATTCAATCTCGCGACCGCGTTCGAGTGGGCGCTGAAGCTTCAGGAACTGGCAGGTGTCTGCGCGATGCCATTTTCGGCCGCTGACTTCTTGCATGGCCCTGTCGCCCTGGTAGCCGGCGGACTCCCGGTTCTGGCTGTTGCTCCTTCTGGCACCCCACTTCCGAGCGTCCATGAGCTCCTCGAACACCTGCGTCGCAACTTCGGTGCGAAACTTGCAGTGATCTCAGACGACGCTCAATCGCTCGCGCTCGCTGACGCAGCGATCCCGATCGCACCGATTCCCGAGTGGCTGAGCCCGATCCCGGCCGCCGTTGCCGCTCAGCTGTTCACCTACTACCTGACTGGTTTCAGGGGTCGGGATCCAGACTCGCCGCAGGGGATCACCAAAGTCACCCGCACGACCTGACCGGCAGCAGTGCGTCACTCCTGGTTGACGGCATGCACGAGGTCCATCAATCGTGCGAGCGAATCCAGCCGTGTGGTCGGGTTGTCGGTGTCGACGCGGACCCGAAGGGTCCGGATTCCCGCAGCGCGGTAGGCGCGGAGCCGTTCGCTGACCTCGGCATCGCCGCCCAGCAGGTTCGTGTGCAGCCCGATCTCGATGGGCACGGTGGCGGCTGCAGCTTCGCGGTCGCCGGACTGCCAGAGCCGCTGCACCTCCTCGACGGCGTCGCCGAAGCCCTGCCGGGTGAACGCCTGGTTGTAGAAGTTCGTCGACGCAGATCCCATGGCGCCGATGGTGAATGCGTAGCCGTCGGCGTGGCGCCGGCCCGCTGCTTCGGGGTCGTCGCAGAAGTCGAGGGTTACCGCGACAGTCAATTCGATGTCGTCGAGCGACCGTCCCGCCGATTCGGCGCCTTCGCGAATGTGGTCGGTGAATACGCCGGCCGACTCCGGCAGGAAGGCGGTGCCGATCCAGCCGTCGGCCTTGGCGCCGGTGAGGCGGAGGTTGGCCGGGCCCATCGACGCGATGTAGATCGGGATCGGCGCGCCGGCCACGGGCGAGCGGAGTGCCCGGCCTTGGCTATCGGGCAGCGGAAGCTCGTACACATTGCCCTCGTAGGTGAGCCGGTCGCCCGAGCAGATCTTTCGGATGATGTCGATGGTCTCGCTGGTGCGGGTGACCGGCCGTTCGAAGCGGACACCGTGCCAGCCCTCCATGACCTGCGGCCCGCTGGTGCCCAGCCCGAGCACGAAGCGATCCCCCGACATCTTCTGCAGTGCCAGGGCCGACATCGCCAGCATCGCAGGGGAGCGGGCGCCGAGCTGGACGACGCCGGCGGCAAGTCGGATACGGCTGGTGACCGCAGCCAAGTAGCCGAGCGGGGTCAAGGCGTCGTACATCCACGCCTCGGGCGACCACAGCGAGTCGACGCCGAGCTGCTCGGCGCTGCGGGCGTACTCGGTACCGGTGGCATCCAGGCCTGCGGGCAAAACGCCGATGCGCAGGTCGGTCACAACGTGCCCGCCTGCCGCTCCTCGGCCAGTTGCTTGTAGCCCTCGATGGTGCGGCGCATGTTCGCGTTGTGTTCGCCCATGCGCTTGGCGACGATGTCCTCCTCGCGGTCGGGCATGCGCTCGATGGCCGGGGTGAGGCCCGACGGGGCCGGCCCGATCTGGGCGGTGAATCTCAACGTGCTTCCCTCGCCGTCCGGCTCGAGGTCGAAGCGCCATCGAGCGGCGGGGTGGTCGAGGTCACCGATGGTCCATTCGAATGCCCGTTCGTGGTCCATGGCAGTGACCTTGCAGACCGCGCTCCACTCGCCGACGACCTTGTGCTCGTTGCGGCCCCGGAACGTGGCCCCGAGCGCCGGACCGTCGTCGAGCCAGTCGGCGCCCTGGAACTCCTCGGAGAACCCGGCGGGAGCGTTGATGTCGCAGAGCAGGGGCCACACCGCTGAGGGAGGGGCATCGATGTGGACCTCGACGCTGGTCGTCGGCCCGTCTGCGTACTTCACCATTTCAACCGCCATTCGCTTGCTCGCTGGCTGACAAGTTAGACAGTGCGGCAATTCCTAGAGTGGGCCGCCGGGAGCCCACGGGCGATCTCGGGGAGTGATTCGTGATGGCGACGATCGGCGCACCGGCACCGCACGACATATTCAGCGACAACCATCGCTGGGGCGATCTGAATGACTGGAACCGGACAGCACTGGCGCTCCATGCCGAAGGCGGCATTCATCGCATCGAACGTGAGGGATTCCGACCGTTCTGGGCCGTGATCGATCACGCTGCAGTTCTGGAGGTTGAGCGCCAGCCCGGCCTGTTCACCAACGGCCCGGAGCCTGTGCTGGCGACGAGCGCCCAGATCGAGGGTCGGCAGGCCGCGATCAAGTCGCTGATCCACATGGATGCGCCGGAGCACCCCAAGTACCGCAAGGTGATCGCCGATTGGTTCAGGCCCCGCACGGTGAGTCAGTTGGAACCACGCCTCGATGAGCTCAGCGCGAAGGCGATCGCAAAGCTCGAATCCGCCGGTGGTGAGACTGATTTTGCGGTCGAAGTCGCGTTGCCGTACCCGCTCGAAGTCATCCTCGCGATCCTGGGACTGCCCGAAGCGGACTACCCAAGGATGATGATGCTCACCCAGCAGCTCTTCGGTCAGGAAGACCCCGACCTCCAGCGCGGCAAGGTCAGTCCCGAGGTGCAGGCGCAGGTCATCGGCGACTTCAACGCGTACTTCTCCGAGCTCACTGCATCCCGCCGGGCCGAGCCCACCGGCGATCTGGCGAGCGTCATCGCCAACGGCGAGATCGACGATCAGACGCTGCCCGATCTTGAGACGATGGGTCTCTACATCATTGCGGCGACCGCCGGGCACGACACCACCTCCAGTGCCATGGCCGGAGGCATGCAGGCACTGATCGAGCACCCCGATCAGCTCGCGAAGCTGCAATCGGCTCCAGCCGAGATGATGACCAATGCTGTCGAAGAGATGCTCCGCTGGACTGCGCCGGTCCGCCACTT
>JAJDTF010000092.1 GCA_022827265.1 Acidimicrobiia bacterium
GCACTGCTGACTTCCAGTCCTGATGCTCGGCGTCGCGCTCGTGGAATTCCGGCATCACCTCTGCGGCGAACAGCTCGAGGCTGGAGCAGATGTCCTCGTGGGTGTTCTTGCCGGCCTGGTTCAGCAGGATGAGCTGATCGATGTGGGCGTCCTCGTACATCTCGAGCTTGCGGCGGATGGTTTCGGGTGAGCCCACGAGGCCGACGTTGTTGCTGGCCTTCTGGCCCTTCGGCGACTTCTTCCACTCCTGGTACTCGTCCCACAGGTTGACCGAGCCCGGCTCGACAGGGCCGTGGGAGTTGTAGAACACCAGCGAGAACTGGAAGAACGTCCAGCCCTCTGCCTTGGCCTGGGCCTCCTCGTCGGTCTCGGCGCACATGAACGGGCTCACCACGGCCACACCGGGGTTGGTCTGGTAGTCGCAGAGCAGGTCGAGGTGGTTGAGGTAGTTGTTGTAGTAGGCGTTCACCCAAGCCCGGGCAGCGTCGGCCGACACGAACGAGAAGCCCAGCGCGCCCATGCCCCGCTGGGCCGCCATGACGATTGTGTCGAGCTGGCTGCATGCCACCCACAGGGGCGGGTGCGGCTTCTGGTAGGGCTTGGGCACCACGTTGCGGGCGGGGAACTTGAAGATCTCGCCGTCGTAGCTGTGGTTGACCTCCTGGAACATCGGCATGAGGCAGCGCACGGCGTCTTCCCACACGACGCGCTTGTCGCGGAAACGGCGGTCGAAGGGGTGCAGCTCGGTCACCGACGATCCCTCGCCGATGCCCAGCTCGACCCGGCCGCCGCTCACGATGTCGAGCGTCGAGACCCGTTCGGCGACGCGGGCCGGATGGTTGGTGGGCAGCTGCACGATGCCGTGCCCGAGCCGGATGTTCTTGGTGCGTTGGCTGGCTGCCGCCAGGAACACCTCGGGCGCTGAGCTGTGGCTGTACTCCTCGAGGAAGTGGTGCTCTACCTCCCACGCGTAGTCGTAGCCGAGCTTGTCGGCCAGCTCGATCTGGTCGAGCGCCTGCTGGAACAGGACGTACTCGGAGTCGTCGTACCACGGCCTCGGCAACTGCAGCTCATAGAAGATTCCGAACTTCATGGTGTGTCCCCCTGTGCGCTCGACTGCCGGTCATCCTAGGTAGCTGGGCTGATCGGTGAGCCTTGCTTGCGCCCACACGGACCCTCGCGGCAGCCGTCGTATTAGACCGCTTGGTGCCGGCCGAGTGCATCTGAGTCTCGCTGTCTGGCGGCCGTACATACAGGGGTGTCTGGACGGATATGGGGACGGTGCGAAGATATGGGGGTGACCAACGTTGGATTCGTGGGGCTGGGCACGATGGGCGGGCCGATGTGCGCTCGCTTGGCCGGTGCGGGGCATCGGGTTCGGGCGTTCGACCTCAATCCGGATGCGCTCGATGCTGCGGTGGCGGCGGGCGCAACTGCGGCTGGCTCCGCTGCGGAAGCGGCTTCCGGGGCCGACATCTTTCTGACATCGTTGCCCGCCCCGCAGCATGTCGAGACGGTGATGTCGGAGGCCGGGGCCCTTGAGGCATTGTCGGCGGGTTCGGTGTGGGTGGATTTGACTACGAGCCGTCCTGAGCTGATCCGGCGACTGGCTGGCGAGGCGCCTGAGGGTGTCGCAGTGGTGGACTCACCCGTGACGGGTGCCGTGGACGGGGCCCGCAACGGCACACTCACGCTGTTTGCTGGCGGCGAATCAGCAGCCGTCGAACGGGTGCAACCGCTGCTCGAACGCTTGGGGCGGGTCATCGCGTGCGGTGCGTTGGGCACGGGCTGCGTGACGAAGCTGGTCACCAACCAGCTGTGGTTCGTCGGCGCTGCCGCATTGGCCGAAGGGCTGGCTGTCGGCGTGCGCAACGGCGTCGAGCTCGGCGACCTCTGGGAGGCGATCAAGGACAGCGTCGCCGACAGCTTCGTCGCCCGCCATGACGCGCCCAGCATCTTCGCCGGGCACTACGACCCGTCGTTCTCACTGGGATTGTGCGTGAAGGACCTCGGGTTGCTGGGCGAGTTGGAGACCATCGTGGGCGCTGAGCTGCCGATGACCGCCGCAGCGCGGGCTGCCTTCGAACGGGCGGCCGAGCGCTACGGGATTGACGGACCCGAGCTGAGCGTGGCCCGCCGCATCGAGGACGACGCCGGCCTGTCGCTGCGGCTCGACGGCGACTGGGTCCCGCACTGGGAAGCGTGAGAGGCCATGGACCGGGAAAGCGAACGAGCGCCAAGATGAGAATCCGCAGACAAGCTGAAGGGGCAGATCGAGAGCGAGGTGTCGGGGCATGAGCACCGCAACAGAGACGTCGCCCCCATCTCAGGGCTCGGCCGAACCGGCTGCGTCAGTCGACTTGAGACGGCTGATAGATGCCGAGCGCTACCCGTTGGATGGGCGCGACCGCCCCGCGCCCGACACCCGGCGTTCGGCCTACTGGAACGTGGTCGAGCACGCTCGCGGCGGCCTGCGGGCAGACGGCTGCGCAGTGCTGAAGCGATTCGTGACGCCACACGGCATCCGGCAGCTCAACGACGAGATCACTGCTGCGAAGCCGAGAACGCACTTCTCGTCGCAGGTCATCAATCCGTACTTCCACACCGAGGTCAATCCAGCCTTCAACGACGACCATGCGGTGAACACCTTCACCGAGCGTTCGAGCGGCTTCATCCCCGGCGACGCCTGGCCGGCAGTCTGTGCCATGGACACGCTGTTTCGGGCTGCCGCAGTGTGCCGCCTGCTTGCCGATTGCCTCGAGATCGACGAACTGCATTGCTACGACGATCCGCTGGCGGGATTGACGGCCAACATCTTGGATCCGGGTCAGCAATTCCCTTGGCACTTCGACACCAACGACTTTGCCGTGACGGTGCTGGTGCAGCCCGCCGATGAGGGCGGATTGTTCGAGTACGCATCGGCGGTGCGGTCTGCCGATGACGAGGGCTTCGAGGCGATCGGCGGGCTGCTGGCCGGCGGGCGCGACGGCGTGCACACGCTGGATCTGCAGCCGGGCGACATGCAGATCTTCCGCGGGCGCTTCTCGCTGCACCGGGTGACCCGGGTGGCTGCGAGCTCGCAGCCCCGCCATGCGGCGATCTTCGCCTACACCCGCCAGCCCGGTGTCATCGGGCGAGTCGAGCGAACCCGCCAGCTATTCAGCCGCGTCCTGGCCGAGCATGAGGAAGCCGAACGCAGCCGCGTCCGCGACGACGAATTGCTCGACTAGCCAGTCTTCTACCAATTTGGTAGAATCACGTGCATGGACATCAACATCAAGGACCTCGACGACGATGTCGGGCAGCGCCTGCGCGAGCAGGCCGCAGCGGCCGGGCAGTCGATGCAGCAGTATCTGCGTGACACGCTCGGTCGTATCGCGTCGCGGCCTTCCCCGGCAGAGTTCGCGCCCGGACCCCACACCATGAGCCGCTCAGAATTCGAGGACATCCGACGTCATCTGCGCAACATCGATGCTGCGTAGTGCGGTCTGCGACGCGGGCGGAATGCTCGCCTCGGCGGGCATGCTCGAAGGCGAGCCTCCGCACGCCGAAGAACTGCTGGCGCTCGACTGGAGCTCAATCACCGTGGGCCGCTTCCTTGCGGCCCGTCATCACGGCCGCCCGGCAGCCACAGAAGTCGAAGTCGGTACGACACTCGCCGTCGTGGATGAGTGGTTTCCGGTGCGGAATCTCGTCACCGAGACCGTCTCGCGCGCCGGTCTGCAAGCGGTCGACGCGCTGGATTCCTGGTCGGCCCTCGTTCTGGCGGAACACCTGAAGGTCCCGCTGCTGACTGCCTCAGACGAGGTGGCGAGTGACATCATCGACATCCACCGCCCGTGGTGATCGGGCATTCTGAGCACCCACAAGTGCCACTGCGGCTGATCGGCGCCGGGCAATCACTGTGACGGCGGAACGTTCGCGGCGTACCGTGCGGGCGTGAGCACAGCAACCGAGCCAACACAGAACAGTTCGCAGGCACCGTCGGACCGAACGCGATTGAGGCGGATGGCCGAGCGGGGCCGCTACAGCGGCGACGAGGTGCGGGAAATCCTGGACGCCGGGCTGATCGCCCATGTCGGCGTGGACACCCCTGACGGCCCGCTCGTGCTGCCGATGGCCTACGGCCGCGACGACGAGACCCTCTACCTGCACGGTGCGCTAGCAAACCACCTGCTGAACTCCGGCGAGGGGACGGAGATCTGCGTGACCGTCACGCACCTCGACGGGCTGGTGATGGCCCGCACGCCGTTCCACAACTCCATGAACTTCCGCTGTGTCGTGGTGCGCGGCCTCGCCCGCCGGGTCACCGACGCTGCTGCCAAGGAACGGGCACTCAAGCTGGTGACCGATCACATCGTGGCCAACTGGGACACCTCCCGACCGCCGAGTGCGGAGGATCTGCGGGCAACGCTGGTGCTCGAGCTGCCGCTGGCCGAGGCGTCGGCCAAGGTCCGCGCGGGCGACCCCGTCGACGACGCCGAGGACATGGCCGGCGACTGGTGGGCCGGCGTGGTGCCGCTGACGACACGGTTCGAGCTGCCCGCGCCCGCTGCCGACCTGACCGAGGGCATCCCCACGCCCACCGCCGTCGCGAACCTCGCGCACCGAACCCCAGACACCCGCCGGCCGACGAACTGACTCAGGCTGATGACTCTCGGAACGCTGTCGCCCGTTGCCGGCTCGAGACAATCAGCAGAGCGCCGGGCGAGATCGTCGAGACCATGCGCAGCCCCTGAGAGCGGCCGAAGCGAGCTCGTGGTTCTATTCCCCGCCCCTTGCGGGGACCGACGGATCGAGCGTGTGGTAGTCGGCGGCATCGTCCACGAAGATCGCCAGCTCGGTGTGCACACCCGAGGGCAAGTCGAGCGTGCCAGCGCAGATGGCGATGTTGGCCATTTGCTCAGCCGAGCCGTCGATCACCTTCCAAAAAAGCGACCCACCGCACTCCCGGCAGAAGCCGTAGGCCACGTTCGGGTCATCGGCCGGGTGGTGCCAAGCCAAGGTGGCGTCCGACACGAACCGCAGATCGGCGCGCTCGCATCCGGAGGCCGCCATGTAGTGGCCGGTCCAGCGACGGCATCGCCAGCAGTGGCAATTCCACACCTGCCGGACCGGTCCGTGCACCTCATAGCTCACGGCGCCGCACAGGCAGTGACCCGAGGCCTCGGGCCCCGGCGCAGTCCCGGCCGATTCACCCATCGCGGCACCTCCGAGATCCCGCCGTGCTGGCGGCGAGGCCCGATTCTCCCACGGCGTACGCCGCGTCTCGGCGTCAGTTGCAGCGGCCGTCGTCGCTGACGCCCCGATGGCTGTAGCACAGCGGCGTGACCGAGACGCTGCGCAGGGTGTACGGCCCTGCATCGGCAGCGATGTCCCCGTCAGCCGCAGCAGCCAGCCAGTCACCGGCGGCATCCGCAGCAATGGCCAGCCGGTAGCCGCGCACCGAGTCGTCGGGTTGGCCGACAACGTCGATGGTCACCTCCGCGACGCCTTCGAACACGCTGGGCGGCGCGACAGTCCGGATGCGCGATTGCGGGTCAGCGGTAGATGCGTATTGTGCCGCGACGAGGCCTGCAAGCTCGGTGAGCGTGGCAGTCTCGAGCACCTCTCCCGCAGTGTCGACGACCCGTTCGGTGACGTCGCTCGCCGCCTGCGGTGCCAGCGGTGCCAGGAAGTTGCTGCTCGCCCAGCCGACCTCCGGGCCGGCTTGGATCTCGTGCCAAGTGGACGTCGCCAGTTCACGCGTGCGGCCGGTCGCCACGAAGGCAACGAATCGATTCGTCATGCGCGCAGCGGCCCCTGTCAGTCCAAATGCCAGCTACCTCGGGTATACAGCGCCGCAACCCCTAGCCGTCGGCAACTCGGTCAAGAGCAGGGCCTGAGTTGCCTCCAGTCAGAACCCGAGAGCTTCGATGAAGGCACTTGTTTCGGCTTCGCTGATGGCGTCGTCTCAGCAGGAGCGCGCGAGCGGCTTCATGTCTCCGAGCTCGCTTTGGAGACGGCGCTTCGGCTTGTGGGCCGTTCTGACGTGGTGCAGCAGCGGGTCGAACAGAGCCGGTTCGTCGGCCTCGGCGGCCAAGCGCCGGATACGAGCCAGCAGATCGACAGCGTTTCGGTAGTCGTTGGGTCGCTTGCGGCCGATGATCGCCAGCGCCTCCGATTCGTAGATCGCGATCGAGTCACGGGGCGCGGTTTGCTCGCGTGCCCGCGCGAGCTTCATCCACATCTCCTTGCTGGTGCCTTGCTCGAGGGCCACCTGCCATGCCTCGTCGCAGCGGCCTTCGTAGAGCAGGATCTCAGCGAGCACGACCGCAGCGGAGGGCGCCTCGTCGAGGTTCGAGGCAATGACATCGCCCGGCACCGACGACACCGCCGGTGAACCGGGTCCCAGGCGGCTGCGCAGATGCGTCAGGCAACGCTCGAGCCAGTCTGGCGCGCTTGGCCGTCGGTCTTGGGCCAGCAGCGTCCGGTATGCCTGCTGCGACGGGCTGGCGGTGAAGGCGTTCCAGTACAGGTCGATGGCAGGTCCGTCTTCGCCGCGCTCGCGCAGCTTGCGCGCGAGGAAGTCGCGCAGATCGTCGGCGTGCCACGAGCCGTGGCCGTACCCCGAGAGCCCCGTGCGCGCCCATTCGACGGCCTCGTCGTGGCGACCCGCCGCCTCGTACGCCCGCGCGATCTCCAGCGTCTCATCGGGCCGAATGCGCTCGCTCCGGTGGGCCTCGACCAGTGCGTCGGGGTCTCCGGTGGCGAGCGCCCATCCGATCATCGCCTGTCGCAGCTGAAATTCGGTCCCATCCCGTCGGTAATCCCTCTGCCGTGGGTCGCCCTCTGGGGATGGGTCGATCTTCAGCCACTTCGGCTCGACGATCTCGTGAAAGGCGGCGAGTCCTGCCGGCCCGAGCACATGCGCATAGGTCGCCGCAGATCGGGTGAAGCTCTCCAGCTCGCAGCTCAGCTCGAGCTTCGCCAAGCGCTGTGCGAGCGCGGCCGGGTCGGGGCTGCCTTCCTCGCACGCCTGCAAATGCAGGTGCGCAAGCCGTTCGGTCACCGACGTCACCCAGCCGTAGGAGTCGTCGACCTCGCCCATCGCGACTTCGGCCCGTATGTACGCATGGGAAGCCAGTTCCGCCGCCGTCTCATGGTGACCTGCGGCAGCCAAGTCGTCGAGCGCGTCGATCACCTCGTTGACGCTGTCGGCCCAGTCGGCCGGGTCCCGGTAGTGCGCGTAGCCCCACCGGTCGAGTCCGCCGGTGGCGAACGCGCTGTCGATTCGCTCGCGCCACTGGGCCATGTCGGGGCCCAGGCCCCGTTCGGATCTGGCTTCGAGCAGCAGTTGCTCGCGCAGGCGCCAGTCACCGGTCAACTGGGTCAGCACGATGTCGGTGAGCCGTTCGGGGTCGAGCCGACGCACGAAACCTTCGAGCAGTTCGCTGTCATCGTCGGTGCTGTGAGTGCCGCCAGGGTCCCGGCCCCGCTTCGGCGCGTCGACGTCGTCCGGCCATATGTCTGCGTACAGCAGCGTCAGCGCGACTGCGGTGCAGTGCTTGCAGAACGAGCCGTTCTCCGCTGCGGGGCATGAGCAGGACCACAGCAGTTCGTCGCCTTCGAACCACAGCTCGACTGCGTAGGGCATGGAGCCGCGCACAGTGGCTCGGAGACGCCCGTCTTCCTCGACGACCGACTGCACCCGGCCGTCTTCCCAGTACCCCACGCCTCGCTCGTAGACCGCCGGGCCGGCAAGATCTCCGATCATGCGCGGGTCGAGCGCTCCGGCCAGTTCCTCAGCGATGCTCATGAGGCGCGCTCTCCGTTCGGTGCCGAACGAACCGACGACATACCGGAGTCGTGGCCGGCGTCTCGCACGCGAACGCCTTTCTCAACGATCGACTCGGGCTGTCGGCACTTCTCGAGTCGTTCTCACGGCTCGGTGCCGACGGCCGTGCCGATTCGGGCGACGGCTATCGCGGCGTTGTCGCTGAGCCCGATCGTGACAGCGTCGGCCATCAGCCTCTGAGCGGCGAGGTCGGCCGTGGCACGATCGCTGTCCTCGAGCGTCTCGCCGAGCTGCGCGGCCGGCTCGTAGGTGGCATACGGCGACACGAAGGGCTCATACAGGCCGTCGGTGGCGGCGACGATCAACGCTCCCGCAGCGGCAGCCATGTGCATCGTGCCCGCGATCTGGCTGTCCGCGAACCATCCGATGTCGTCGTCACCGAGCTCTGGGTGCCACCCCAGCGTGCTGTTCACCGCATGTCCCGACCAGCCGCCATGCGGACTGCTCGACCAGGCGAGGCTCTCGTCGTCGGACGCCTGCACGGGCAGCACGAAGATCGCACTGTCCCCCACCCATGCGCCGCACAGCCCGCCCGCCGGCGTCCACGCCACCACGCACAGCGTGGTCATCGGCAGATCCCACTCCATCAGGCGCTCGCGCTCGTCGGCCGGCACCAGCCCGCACACCGCACGGTTGGCTCCGCGTACCGCGGCTTCGGCCTCGGCGCGACCGGCGATGCGCAGCGGCAGAGCCGTGATCGCCGCCTCGGCCGCTTCATCGCCACGCGGATGCCCCCCGAGCCCGTCGCACACCGCAATCAGCCACGACCCGTCGTCATCAAGCCGCGCCGCAACCCGATCCTGCTGCTCAGCTCGCGGCCCGATCTCGAGCCGCGTCGCCACCGTGGCCTGCACAGCCAGCAGCGTAACGACAGCATCAACCAGCACGAACAGCGATGGCCTCGGCCGGCCGAAGACCGCTCGTCACAGGTCCGGCGTCTGCTGCACGCGAGCGCGATGCCCGTGCCACAGCGTGCCGCCTCAGTCCCGTCTGGCACTGGGCTGCGACCGAACCGGTGTACAACATGACGCGTGCGGCACACCAGCTTCTACCTGAGGACTGCGCAGCGCGAATTCCTAGAGGCCCGGACCGCTGCGGCGGGCACGACGCGCAGCGCCGTGATGAGAAGTCTCGTCGACGATGCCGCTGCTCGGCTGGTCTCGCTTGACGCTGAGATCCGGCGCGCTCTTGCCGAATTCGCAGACGACGATTGAACTGATGCTTGCCTACCCCATCGACCTCACCGACGACGACGGCACCGTGCTGGTGACCGCACCCGATTTCCCCGAACTGACCACTTTCGGCGACGACCAAGACGAAGCGGTCGCCCGCGCCGCTGACGCACTCGAAGAAGCAATCGCAGCACGCATCAGCCATCGACAGCCCATCCCGACGCCCTCCGCAGGCGCCGTCTTCGCGACACTGCCCACGCTTACGGCCATCAAGGTGCTGCTCCACCAGCGCATGAATGCGCTCGGCGTCAACAAGGCCGAGCTCGCCCGCCGCCTCGGATGGCACTTGCCCCAAGTCGACCGGGCTCTGGACATCAACCACCGCTCCCGCCTCGACAGCATGGACGCAGCGCTCGGAGCACTCGACTGCCGCCTCACCGTCGAGACAACAACCGCCGCCTGACCAGCCGCCCCTCGCCGCGTTATTCGTCTTCGATCTCGATGAGGATGCGACAGTGGTCGCTCGGACCCCATTCCTCCGGCGAGTTCAGCGCTCGAACCTTGACCTGCTCATGAAACCCTCGTGATGCAAACACGTAGTCGAGTTGGTTCGCGGCGTTTTCCGGGTTCCGGCCTGCTGCGCAGAAGGTCGGCACGTTCAGGGTGTCGGCCGGAAGCCCTTGGGGCGTCGGGTCGGCTTGACGGCCACCTTCAGGTGCTTGCGGGCCAAGAAACTCCGACCCGAGCGCTTCCATCCGGTCGAAGACCGTTCGGTCGCGCGCCGCGAGCACCAGTCGGTTGTCATCGGTAGCGCCGTAGAACGTGTTGAGGTCTCCAGCAGCGAGAATCCGATGTGTGGCGGGATCCGTGCTGCCAATGAAGGTCGACAGATCCGAGATGATCCGATGGGCCGAAGCGTCCGAGTACCCGGTCCCCCACGTGGTGCTGGTTGACGGATGCGGATAGATCCAGAAGGCATACATCGAGACCACAATGAACGGCTGCGCAAAGCGAGGAATCACGCGCGCCGCGGCGATGGTGCCGATGCCGCTCACCGCGATTTCGTCCTCTCGCACGCCGCTGATCAGGCTGACCTGCTTGAACCACTCAACGTCGACCTCGTCCGACAGCTTGACCACCTTCGCCCACCTGTCGTAAAGGTTCGATCGGCGACCGTGCCACCAATCCGAGTTCCACCCGTGAGCATTCCAGCTCGCTTCCGGGCCCGTATCGACCCTGTCGGCGACGTCGGCCGGACAGTTGCCCGCTTCCTGCAGCAGCGCCACATCGGCACCCATCCCGACCAGCTCGCGCCACGGCGCGTGCCGCTTCGCCACATTCCAACTCACAACCCTCGTCACCATGGACGACGACCGTACCCGCGGGCTGTGGCAGCCCTCGTAGTCACTCGGACCTCGAGCCAGCTACGACAAAGCCGCTGAGCAGTCGGCTGTCTGGACAAATTCTCGGGCACCAAGTCCAGCTGGGAAATTGCACCGTGGAGATGATGAAACAGTGAAGTCAAGTGGAACGTCGGAGATAGAGACGCTGCGGGGCTCGATTACGTCGGTGGGGTTCGCCTCGGGTCATCGATTCGTGATCGGTGACTGGCGGCGGAGCCCGATTGGTCCGTTCGCCGACGTGATGTGGGCACGCCCCGATGGGAAACGCGTTCTGCTCGGCGAGGCCGTCACCGCCGCATTCGTCAACTCGGTGTACCCCCTCGACGAGGTCCGAAACGATCCGGTCACGACCGAACGCGACGGTCGCAGCTACACCGTGCAGACAGGCGAGCTCCAGCTGCACATGAGGATCGGACTCGCGGGACTGAGCCTTCCGCCGCGGCCCCGCTGCTTCACTGCCACAGTCGAGAACTGGTGCGCTCGCAAGCTGCTCGATGTGCACACCTATGGCACCAGTCCAACCGGTGTCGTCGAGTGGTACCGAACCCGCACGGCCCGTCGCGTCATCGCCGCCACGGCCGGCCTCGGCAGCACCGACCTAGGCGAACTCGCCCAGCTCGACCGGCCACTCGGCTTCGGTCTCACCGATCCTCCCCGACAACCCTCCCACGTCAGGCTGCGAGTAGACCTGCAGCGAACGCTCTCCCCCGACCGCATGAGTGAGTAGGGCCCAAAACCAGCGCTCTGGGATAGGCGTTCCCGTCGCTTACGCTGAGTTGCCCCTAGTTCAGGCTCGGGTGCTCGACGTCGAAGCCGAAGTGTTCGCTCATGGGCTTGAAGTGACGCAGGTTGTTGGTGACGATTGGCAACTCGTGTGCGATCACTGTCGCTGCGATCCACATTTCGCGCTCGTCGAGTTGATCACGAAACTGGGCCTTGATGTCGCCGAAACGGCGAGCGATATCAACCGTTCCTGGGAGAATCGTGTACCTGCTGAGAGCGTCCGACAGGCGTTTCTGCCTTGGCACTCCCCAGCCCGCATGAACTGCGCCGTAGTACACCTCGCCCACCATCACGAAAGACAATGCGAGCAAGCGGCCCTCGACAATCTGCCTGAACGGCTCTGCCTGCGTGTGTTGCCACGCCAGAAACGAAAAGACATCGGTATCGACGAGCAGGGCCTGAGTCGCCACGAGTCAGTACGCGAGAGCTTCCATGAAGGCCTTGGTCTCGTCCTCGCTGATGGTTTCGTCTCTCAACTCGTCGATTGTCTCCACGGCAGTTACGCCCTGCTCTTCCGCCAGTTCGGTGACGCTTTTAGTTAGCCAGAAATCCGACACCGGCAATCCGAGTACAAGCTGGTCGGCCCGCAGAATCTCGATGAGATCGGCCACGACGACTTCTGACGTTCGCTCGTTGTAGGTGATGTGGCCGCGCAGCCGGGTTCTCTCACGCAATGCTGCCTTGATCGACTCAGCCTGTTCTTCGTCAAATTCCACCACTACCGCGACCCCCGCGGCAGATCGCAACCGTGCTGAGTTGTTCTCAAAGTCAGCCTCATACAGCACCCCTACCCGTTCGCCCGTTTCGTCGCGCCGACGCGCCTGTCGCGCCGCGTCGACCATCCGCGCACGCGCCGTCTTGTCCAGGACCACCGCATGCCTCTTGTGCGATGGCATCGTGCACGTCAGTGACTCGTTACGCCCGCCGATGTCCAAGTCGCGCGCGAGCTGGTTCCACGCCGTCGTGGTATCGCCAAACCCGGTTACCGAACCCTCAAGCACAGCGAGCGCCGTGAGCGCAGTGGCTTCCCCAAGGTCAGTGTCGTCGAGCTTGAGCGCATCCGGCTCGTCTTCCAAGTCGGGCAGCTCTAGCTCGACGACGAGGCTGCCCTCCGAGATGCCGCACAATCGCAGCCGTACGGCATCGGCGATGTGCCGCGGCAGACGTCCCGCCCACCCGGGCTGCCGCCCTGCGAGTACCGACGCCGTACGACGGATGACAGCGTTCGCACCGAAGATCAGACGGGCGACATCAACCGCGTCCGTCTGTCCTAAGCGAGCGCTCTCCCCCGCGAGACGAAGGACCAACCGGGTTCCCACGCGCTCATTGTCGCACGCGGCAGTCACAACCCAACCTTGTCCAGCCACAGGCTGGTCCGTCGCGCAGTCTGAAACAGCACGAGCAAGTTGCCCTCAGCCCAGCGAGTGGACCTGCAGCGTCTGCCTGACGACAGAGACCAGCGACGCTCAGGCTCGCGAAGACCGGCCAGCGAGCGCAGCCCGCCGGTCGGCGGCGTCCCGCGCTTCGTCCACCGACGGCGGCCCGCCATGCCGGCGCCGGATGATGGCGTTGCAGCCCCAAACCGCCAAGAAAGCGCATGCGAGTACAGCAGGCGCAATCAGGAAGTACATCGACGCAACAAAGAACTGCCATCCATTGCCGGTGCTCGGTCCCGATGTCGACAGCGCGTAGTCGAGGACGCTCGCCAGCACGAACCAAGCCAATGCACCATCCCGCGAGTTGGCCGGGCTTGCGACGTGCGTATTCGGCGAAGCGATTCTCCCGAGCTGCTTCAGCCCGACCCTGTGCCACCACCACAGCTTATGTACGCCCATCTCACCCTGTGCTGCGTCCATAACGGTGTATGATGTGGTGTATGCATCGAACCAACGTCTACCTGACCGAGGCGCAGTCGGAATTCCTCGAAGCCCGCGCTGCCGCGGCGGGGACAACACGCAGCGCGGTTCTGCGAGACCTCATCGACACTGCCGCGGCGCAGCCCGTCACCGTCGATGCCGAGATCCAGCGCGCCCTTGCCGAGTTCGCGGACAATTACGGCAAGGTCTCCAAGCAGCTCTTCGAGAACGACCCAGAACTCAGTATCAACCCCGTCGAGGTCGAGTCCCGCTGAACTGAGCGTCCCGAGTCGCCCGTTGTGATGATCGTCGACGATCATCTCGCTTTGTCCGTGCTCTCCGGGCGACGCTCGCTCAGCGAGCCCGGCGAGCCGGTGCCATCGATCCCGTGGGGATTCCATTTCCGCTTGGTGCGCGCAGTTCTCGACACGCGTACGCGCGGACGCATCAGCAGCCGTGCGGACAAGCAAATGCGGGCGGTCGTCATGGCACCTCCAGCTGAACTGCTCCGAGTGCTCGATCCGCGCCATCTGACCTTTACCGCCGCGCGGCTCATGGCCCGATATCCAGTGAGTGTGGTCGGAGCCGAACTGCTGGCCGCAGGCATCGTGCTCGGCGTGCCCGTATATGTGACCCATGGCAACGTGGGCCGCTCCTGGCACGACATTGCCCTGGCCGAGAAGATCGAGCTGCGAGTTCAACCTGCCAACCCGCCGAACTGACACCACCGGCTCCGCATCTCAGCCGGCTCGCCGCTGATCGCTCGCTCGCCTCGCCGCCTTCCTTAATCTGCTTGAGCAGGCCGGACCAGCAGACGACCCTGCCGGCTGGTTGTCCACGCGGCTTGGCGGACTGCGGCTTCAAGCTGGAGGTGCGGATGCTGCCGCTCGGTGAGCATTCCCGCCCAGAACGGCATGCAACACAGATTCCAGCCAGCGGTGAACGCGTCAGGATCCCATGGGTGCAGACGCTGTCGGAGACCACGTCAAGCAGGAAGTCGTCCTCGCGGTCCTTTGACGCCCACACATGCGGCTGAATGCGCATCGCCGCACCGTTGCCACCCGCGTCGACCCATCCCGGAAACGTGTTGGCGTACCACAACGTCCGTGGCTTACCCAGGTTCTTCGCAGCCGCTTTGGACGCCCGACCGCCCCCCAAGGAATACGACGGCCAGACCGGCAGTTCGATCCGAGCGAACGTCTCCACGTCAAACCCGCGGCCGGTCATGGACCTGCTCACTGCCATCCGAAGCTGAGTGGCGTCGGACCAGCACCCCGGAGGCAGTCCAACCTCGATTCCCTGCCTGCCGCCGACGCGTCGTCGCCAGGCCATGAGCTGATCCAAGGGCTTGCCATGTGTCCGGCGTTCGAGACCCTTGCGGTCTGTCAGCTCGCTGATGAATCCAAGCGCGTCACCGTACGCGGCCCACAGCATCGAGCCTTGTACCCGCGACGACATCGCGTCCGCCGAGCCTTGGGCCGAGGCCCACGGTTCGGCGATGGTGTCGCCGAAGAGACCCGTCTGCCCGAGGGCGCCGGACGTTGCCTCGGTCATTGGAACGCCTCCGGGTCGATCTCAACCCTAGGTTCGTACGGGAGCAGGGCCGGCGCTGCGATGGCCGCTTCGTGAGCACTATCGAAATGCGCCTTGATTGTGTGGTCGGGCGGCACCCAGCATTTGCTGTGGCGGCTTCGAGAGTTCGGCTCGTTAAGCCCTCATGGCTCGGCGCTATCGGTCTTGGCGATTCGTGCGACGGCTAGCGCGGCGTTGTCACTGAGCCCGATGGCGGTCGCGTCGTCGAGCAGCTTCTGCGCCACCGTGGCCTGCACAGCCAGGAGCGTAACGACAGCATCAACCAGCCCGAAAGGCTGTCATCGCAGCGAGTGGTCGACCGTTCGCGAATCGCTCGCACTCGGCAATCCGCGGGCTGGATCGCTACGGCCGCATTGCGGTGAGCGGCGTTACGCCTACGCCGTCGGCTCTCATGTAGGGCTGCCCCGTGGAGGTGACGACGACGAGCGCGCGTGGGGGGCCGGTCACGCTGGTGTCCACTTTGGCCCGCAATGCCAGCAATGCCTGGGCAGCTTCCTCGATGGCATGAGGCGCCCCGAGTTTCACCTCGGCCGCGATCCATCGACCGTCGTCGCGCTCCACTACGGCGTCTACCTCGAGCTTCGCCTTGTCGCGATAATGGAAAACCGTGCTTCTGTTCGCTTGGGCATACACCCGCAGATCGCGCAGCGCCATCGACTCGAACAGCAGCCCGAGGGCGGTGCGTTCGTTGAACAGGGCGTCGGCACTGGCCCCGACGGCGGCGGCGGCCAGCGAAGGATCCACCAGATGGTGCTTGGGGGACGAACGCAGTGTCGTGCGCGACAGCAGCCGGGCCTTCCAAGCAGGCTGGCTCTCGTAGACGAATATCCTGCCCAACGCATCGAGGTAGGAGCTCACCGTTTGACGAGCAGCGCTGCCGTCGTCGCCCATGTCCGACGCGAGGGTGGCTTGGCTGGCTTCCGAAGCGCTGTTCCGAGCCAGCGAGGCGAGCAGACGGCGCACGCTGCGCGGGCTGTGACGAGAGCCGCTGGCCTTGGGCACATCCACACGGCACACTTCGTCGAGATAGTCGCGGGCGAACGCCTGCGCGTCGCCCGAAACCATTCCCTGCGTGAGCGGCCACCCGCCCCGCAAGAGCCAATCGATGACCTCTCTGAGCTGGTCCGGCGGGGTGGCAGCGCCGACCGGTGATGGCCGATACTCCGCTTCGAAATCACCGTCGAGGAGCCTGCTCAAGCTCACCGCTCCCGTCGAGGCACCGCTTTCCCACAGCGACATCGGCCGCATGAGCATGCGTCCCATCCGCCCGGCACCTGAGTGCCGGATGATGTAGTCGGTGGGCTGTGCCGACGCAGAGAGGATGAATCTGCCGGGCTGCCGCAAGCGGTCGCCGGCCCGCCTTACTCGGTCCCACAGTCCCGGCACCAGCGGCCATTCGTCGAGCAGCATGGGGTGAGGCCCCTCGAGCAACGGGAGCGTGCCCTGCGCGGCATGGTCTCGTGCGGTCTCGTCCTCGTCGAACAGCACTTGGCTGGCTGCGAACTGCTGGGCGGTGGTCGTCTTGCCGCATCCGCGTGCTCCCTCCACAAGGACCACCGGCGCAGAACGCAGCTTGTCTTCGACCTGGGCATCAACCACCCGAGACATGTAGCCATCCACGAACACGCAGAATAACCAGATGGCAGCCTTGTACCTAACGATTTGGCATCAGATCATCTAACGGTATGGCACACACCTGCCTAACTAAACGGCATTTCTCGACGGCGCTCCACACCCAGTCAGTTCTCCGACCAACCAGCCGAGCGGCCATACGTCATCTGACACGGAGCGGCTCCGAGTGGATGACGAGGTCGTCGCAAGCGCGCCAGTGTCGCTCGTCTGACCTGCCCAAGGCTGCTGGCTTGTCGTGGGATGTGTTGGCGATGTCACGAAGGCGGCCAGTCGAAGCGTTCGAGCAGTTCGTGGCCTTCGGAGTGCTTCCACCAGCGCATGTGCTGCAGGCGTCCGACGACGATGCCGGGGGCTATGCCAACTGACCGGGCGAATCGCACGACATCATCGTTGGTGTGCAACTGGCCTAGCACGGGCTCGTGTTCACGTGGAATGAGCGCCCGGATGCGAACGCAAGCCCCGTACCGACCCGCTCTCGTTTCACGAGTTCCGGGGCCGGGAGTTCGTTCAACCAACCATGTCCTGCGCCAACCGCTCCCGCTCATCGTGACGCGTGAGATGTGCGCGGTAGTTCAGCTCCAAGTTGTTCCAGAATTCTGCGGGCACCCGGGTGACCTGCTCCAAGCCCAATGCCGTCTCGATGGTGATCGGCGCCGACCCGTTCGCGATCTCGTCGACCTGCTCGACTGACAGACCGAGCCGGGCAGCGATCTCGAGTTGAGTCATCCCCTGCTCGTCCAGCCATTCGACCAACGTCTCGCCCGGTGGATAGACGGTGTCGAGTTCGATCGGCGATGGATCATCGGACACGGAGCGGCTCCGAGGGCATGACGAGGTCTTCGCGCGTGCGCCAGCGTCGTGTGTCGGGCTTGATCCCGGCATAGCGGCGCGCCACGCGCTCCGCAGCCTCCTCGCGGATTCGGTGGGCACGGGTCACCCGCTCGGTGAGGTTCGGTTCATGCTCGCGTTCTTCAGGCACAATCGGCAGAATCTCCGACATCGCGACTCCTTCAAGAATGACGGCACACATCACAGAAGGCAGCCCTCCTCCCGTGCCCAGCGTATGCAAACCGTGCCACAGACCGGGAACCAGACTCCGCGCCGAGGCTCGCCCGGTTTGTGGGCAGGTACGGCTCGATCCGCGGCCGAGCAACGGGCATCACTGCTTCGAAGCGCGGCGCGGAATCTGACCGGCCGCATGCGCGTACCCTTGCGAAGCGTGGCTGGCGGATGCCGGGACGCGCACGCGCTCGATCTGGAGGCGCGCACCGATGCCAAGGTGCTCTCGGGGATCGCAGTGCTGCTCGAGGAACTGGCGGTCGGGCGAGGCCTCGCTTGGTCAGACATCGCACGCTTGTGCTCCGTGTCGGTGTCCGCAATACGCAAGTGGCGCTCAGGCGAGTCGCCAGCGCCGGAACGACGCCGCTCGCTCGCCTCGCCGCCTTCCTTGATCTGCTTGAGCAGGCCGGGCCCGTAGACGATCCCGCCGGCTGGTTGTTCATGCGCTTGGCGGACGACTACACGACCACCGCCGCCGATCTGTACATCGCTGGCAAGGTCGAAGATCTGTTGGAGCACGCTCAGGGCCTCCTCACTCTTCGCGAGATGCTCGACCGCTGGGCCCCTGAGCGGAGAACCGCTACGCGTTCCGACTGGAAGGCCACAACGAACGCCGACGGCGACCACGTCTTGGCACGTCGGGGCCGACCGGCCCAGAATCGCTGCTGTGAGCGAACTGCCCGCGCCCGATGAACCGGCCCCAAGCATCAACTCCTTCGAAGCCGAGTCCCGCTGAGCAGAGCCGCAGCAGGAGCACTGGGGTCGTCGCGTGATGCCGGATCCGCACGGCGCGCAGCGTAACGGCGACACCGGCCGGCCTGGATGGCGTGAGCTTCGACGAGCCGACGGCTGGGTCAGACTCGTGTTGACCGCGCCCAACTGCTGCTGAGAGCTCGCCCTGTGAACAAGCCCGCCAAGCTCTGGACGATCGGCCACTCCAATCACTCAGCGGAGCACTTCCTCGCGCTGCTCCAGCAGCACGGCATCGAGACAGTTGTAGATGTCCGCTCGCAGCCATACAGCCGCTTCTCACCCCATTTCCGGCAGTCGCGCCTGCGAGAACTGCTGTCGGGAATCGATATCGGCTACCTGTTCCTGGGAAATGAGCTGGGCGGTCGTCCCAAGGAGCCGGAGCTCTACGACGACGCCGGCAATGTGCTGTACGACCGGGTCGCGCGCACCGAACGCTTCGCAGACGGGCTACACGGTTTGATGGCCGCCGCCGCGAGGCAGCAAGTCGCTGCCATGTGCAGCGAAGAAGACCCGACGCGCTGCCACCGGCGGCTGCTCATCACGCGGGAGTTGCTCAACGCAGACACCCCACCAACGGTGATGCACCTCCGAGGCGACGGCCGCCTCGTCACCGAAGTCGATTTGGCGAGTGGCCAGCAGGAATCGGGGCGTCAGGAGAGCTTCTTCAACCATGTCGGCTACGAGTAACCGTCAGCGACGCAGATCGTCGCGAAGAGCCGTCACCAAAGCTGCGAGGTCGGCGATCGTTCCATCGCGAGCCACGCGCCGAACGGTGTAGCCGAGGGCGTCGTCTTCGGAGATGTTCTTTCTGGCGTGATCTATCGCGTCGTCTACGCATACTCCGCGGTCCAGCGGCTTCGGCGACGAACTGCTCGCATCCTTGCGGACAGAGTGCGATTCACGACCAGCTGCCCTTTGCGGCTTCGCTTGCGGCAGGTCGATCTTGTTTCCTGCGCTGAGTTCCCGCAGACTTGGCCGCCGTTTGATCAGCAGCGATTGACCGAACGTTGTCTTCACCCATTGCCAGCCGAAGTCATTGCTAGCCGCGCGAGCGATGTCAGCTGCTAACTCCTGCACTGGCCCGAGTCCCTCTACCGCCAAGCCGCCATCGCTCGTGACGAGCGCATCCGCCTGAGCTCTCGGTGCTGTCCAGGTAAGGACGTCTGGATAGGCATGGGCCACGACCGTCTCACCTCGGTTGAGGGCAGCTAGACGGCGCGCTTCGCTCTCCAGATAGTCGCTGTCGAGAGGCATCTCCGGCGGATCGTCGGCGCCTGCGCAGGCACCTCGCAAGGCCCCTGCCATGGTGGCAATGGTGTCGGTGTCGGTGCCGACGGCATTCGCTGCCACGACAACCGCCTCATGAACGTCGGATGCGACTGCGGCCACTGCCGCCGCAGCGACGGTCGTGAGGATCCCGCTTCCTCGTTGGTTGGCATCGGACAAACCCAGACATTCGACGATGCCCTTGTACGCCACATCGGCTTGACTCGCCCTGCCGGAGCAGGCCTTCGCGTCATCGATGGCCTGGTGCAATTCTCCGATTGCCATCTGCCAGCCGTCGCTGAAGCGCGCATGCGCTGTGTCCTCCCAGCGGCCGACCCAAGCAGAACCGAGATTCTGATGAGTCTCGATTAGCGGGAGCGAGACGCCGATCCTGACCGCGATGTGGTGACACTCGTCGGGATCTGGAACTGCGCCATACCTCATGCAATGGGCGAGAGTCGAGGCGTGGAAGCTCGCACCAACGATGGCGCGAGGGTGCCCGTGCGTGCACACGCTGTCGGCGATCACAGCGGGCAGAAAGTCGTCTAACAGGTCCTTGGACGCCCATACGTGCGGTTGAACGCGCATGGCAGCACCATTGCCGCCCGCATCAACCCATCCACGAAACGTGTTGGCGTACCACAACGCCCGAGGTTTGCCCAAGTTCTTTGCGGCCGCCTTGGAAGCCCGGCCGCCTCCCAAGGAATACGAGGGCCATACCGGAAGCTCGATCCGCGCGAACGTCTCGACGTCGAATCCGCGGCTGGTCAAGGATCTGCTCACGGCCATTCGAAGCTGAGTGTCGTCCGACCAACAACCGGGTGGAAGCTCGACGTCAGTGCCTTGCCTGCCGCCGATTCGCCGCCGCCAGGCCATTAGCCGGTCCAATGGCTTGCCATGCGTGCGGCGCTCTAGGCCCTTACGGTCGGTCAGCTCGCTGACGAACCCGAGTGCGTCCCCGTAGGCCGCCCACAGCATCGAAGTCCGTATTCGAGATGCCGTCGCGTCTGCTGCGCTTGGGCCGGGAGCCGAAGGTTCTTCGATGGCGTCGGCGAAGAGCCTCACCTGCCCGCGTTCGGCGTGCGCTGCTTCGGTCATCGAAACGCCTCCGGGTCGATCTCAACCCTAGGTTCGTACGAGGAGTGAGTCAGTGCAGCGACAGCCGCTTCGTAGACATCGTCGACGGGCGTCGAGATCGTGTGCAGGTGGGTTACGGGCAGTTCAAAGGGGTACAGCACCTCCGCCTGCGGATCGGTGGTGCGATTCGCCGGTTTGCTGTTGCGCTGAGTCACACGTCCGTAGCGGCCAGCAACCTTCGGTGCAAAGAGCCGCTCGAAGCCGGGGAGATCGCCCCAACGCAGCGCAGATGGGTAAATGTTGTTCGTCGTGCAGAAGACGACGCCTGGATCGCCGAGGATCTCCGGGCCGAATTCCAAGATCACCCAGTCTTCCTCTGGACGTCTACGACTCGAGAAGTTGAACATGTGGAGGTTGATGGCCGTTACTGACAGGTTGACGTAGGTATGCCAGCGCTCATCGAGGTGCCGATCGACGGCATTCGGTTCAAAGACATGCTGCACCAGTTCGTCCACTGGAAGGTCCTGACGGTTCTTCACAGCCTCGCTGTACAGAATCCCCACAAGTCCCTTGACGGTCGTGAAATGCACGATGCTCGTGATGCCACGCTCGATCGCAGCTTCAACCACTTCCGGGCACCGTGGGGCATCCTGCACCTGCTCGCGCGTCTGCGGCTCGGCTTCCGGCATCGGCTCGCATGTGCTCACGTTCCGACCAACTCGTAGGTAGAGGGGTCCAATAAACCGATCAGCGAAGATTCCTCGCCGGGTTTGTATCCGACCATCACGGACGTGCGGGCCCTGCCTACGGCCATCGCCAGCATCCGTCGCAGCCGTTCGAGGTCGGCATCGCCGTCGTCGGCGCCGTGCGGCGTCACCCGTTGGCTCAGGCCGGGAAGCAGTACGTGATCGAATTCGAGCCCTTTGGCGGAGTGCATCGTGCAGAGGGCAGCGACTTCAGGCCCGGTGGGCCATTCGTTCTGTCTCGTCAGTTCGCAGAATGGAATTCCGCGCTCGGTTAGCACCTTGCGGGCTTCGCTGAACCATCCGCCTCCACGGGGCTGCAGCAGGACAACAGACTCTTGTTCCAGATCGGCGACGCGCTCGAGACGTTCGAGCATGACTTTGAGCTGGTCGCTGTACTTGCCAGCTACCACCAGCGGCTTGGCACCTGAGCGCCGACACGCTTCGAAGTCCGGCAGCGTGCCGTCGTCCTCTAGCGGGAGCCCTTCCACCAGCGGGTATGCGAACGCTGCTATCTCGGCCGTGTTGCGGTAGTTCGTCTTGAGAGTGTGAATGATCTCTGGACGGGCGCTGATGCCGACCTCGCGCCATTTGAAGTACTGCGGGTAGATGCGCTGCACTGCGTCGAGCACGAATGTCGTGTTGTGCGGGTCCTGCAGGTGTTGCTGGACGGCGCGTATCTGGTTGGCTGAGAAATCCTGTGCCTCATCGACGATCACGACGTCATAGGCCTTGTAGGAGGTAGCCGCTGCGGCGAGCATCGTGAGATCGCTCCAGTCGATCTTCCCGCGTTGCCGCTTCGAGTCCATGTACGCGGGTATCACCCCATAGATCAACTTCTCACGCGTCGGCTGGGCGACACGCGGAGCCTTACCCCGGCCTTCCCGGTCGACCGTGAGGTAGCCCGAGAGATCGTCGGGGTCGAAGTCGACAGGGTCGTACTCAAAACGGCCCATGACGTACTGAACCTCGTCAACGAAGAACTCATGTTGACGCTTCGTAGCAAAGCTGTCGATGTGTGGTCGGAGCATGGCCACGGTCTCATCACCGTCGACGATGTCGACATTGCCCACGAGCGACCTTGCCCACCGGCCGAAGGTCTTGATCTCGAGGTCCAGCGCATCGTCCTGCGGCGTCGAGTTCCGAGCGAGTTCAGCGATGTAGCCCTCAAGGGTCCGGTTGAAGGTCAGGACAAGCACCCGCACCGGCGCTTCGTGGCCGAGGCGCTCGCGTCGATCCAAGCGAACCCGGATCTGCTCCTTCAGCCTCAAGAGAGCCGTCGTGGTCTTGCCGCTTCCTGCAGCACCCCGGATTATTCGAAACCCCGGTTTGACATCGGCGAGCACCTTCAACTGCTCAGGTGTCGGTGTGACGGACGGCAAGGCGCGCATCTCGATAGCTCTCTGTTGTCGGCCCCACTGCCTGGGACCACGTGACAACGAGAATACTGCACCAACGCATCTCCCGATCTGCGGCGTTTGCGCGGCCTGAGTCCCGGTGGGTCGCCCAGGTAAGCTAATTGGCGGGGCAGAGGGTTGGTATCAGGGTGGTGGCTAGGGCGTTGGCTTGTTGCAGCGACTGGGTGAGCAACTCGCCGTAGAGGTTGTTGCAGGTGAACCAGACGCCGGTGCGGTCGTCGCCGCGGGTGACGGCGGGCATGTCGGAGTGGGAATTTTCGATGGCATCGAAGACGCCTCGTGGTTCGCTGCGCCCGAACGCGATCCAGGCTTCGACCGTCGTTGCGGCGGCGCGGCCTCTCACTACGAATTCTGCCTCTACGTCGACTGAGTGCTGTGTGCTGACTTCGCTGTGCCCGGCTTCTTGCAGCACGTCCTCGACGGTGGCCAGCGCTGCCCAGTACTCGGGCGGGCGCGTCGGTTCGGGCACCACGATCGAGTACGCCCAGTGGCTGCCGGGCGTGTCCGAGGCGTAGAAGAACAAGCGTCGGTCGTCAGCGCTCCACTGCAGCTTCGGCGCCACATTCGGCGAGAAGGGCTCGAATCCCTCCACTTCGATCACATGCTCATCGCCCGGGTACAGCCCCGGCAAGTCGCTGACCACAATCATCTTCTGGTCGTCGTACCAGTGGCGGAACGCTGCGACCCGTGAGCCATCACGGGACCACGCTGCGCCGCGCCCCGCGGCATCGGCCAGCATGACCCGCGCCGAGCCGTCTCGCAGGCGCATGGCCATCAGCGTGATGCCCGAGCCGTACGTGAGCAGCTCGCCGTCGGGCGACCACGCCGGCCTCACGTCGGGCCCGACGCCGGAAGCCAACACCTGCTCGTCGCCGGTCGCGATGTCCACCGCGACGATGAAGTGGTCGAACTCGCCGGCACCATCGCCATCGGGCACCCGTGCCCGCCGCGAGAAGACCAGCTGCTCGCCGTCGGGCGACCACGCCGGGTCGCGGTCGAGCACCACACCGTCGGTGATCTGGGCGAGGCCAAGCGCATCTGGCTGGACGATGAGGAGGTGACTTGTCCGCTCCCCGTCGACGATTGCGTCCTGGGAGAATGCGATCCACTCGCCGTCGGGCGACCATGCCGGGTCGCTCAGCCCGTACTGCGCCGTCAGGAACGGCATGTCCCCGGTGCCGTCGCCGTCGGCTGTCCACAATGCGGCGCCGACCCGGAACACCATGCGCCGGCAGTCGGGCGACCACGACAGATGATCGACACCCTCGGGCTTGCTGCTCGCGAAGTGCAGGGGAAGCTGGATGCGGTAGGCGGGCAGTGTTCCCAGGCACACCTCTGCGGGCGGGCCGAGCTCGGCGGACCGCACTCGGCTCGGGATGTACGGCTCGACACCGGACACCGGGTGCTCCGGTTCGCCGAACGCCTCCGACAGCTCGGCGCCGGACTCGTCGTCGGCCTCGGTGGGCTCCTCGCCTGATGCGGGCGGTGCCGAATCCGCCGGCACCTCAGCGAGGGCAGCCGCAGCGGTCGTCACCGGCGCGGCATCCTCCTCGGGCGCGACCGCATCCGCGCTCGTCTCCGGGGCCTCCTCTGCGGACTCGGCGTCGTCAGCGGCTCCGTTCGATCCCAACAGCGAACTCAGCGCGACAGCAGCGATGAGCAGCACGCCGGCGACGGCCGCGATCAGCCACCGTCGCTTTCGAGGCTCATCAGTGCCGCGGCGGCCTGAGCGCTGCACCACCATGCGTGCGACCGTACTTGCAGCCGCCCACGCACAGTCCGCCAGAGGACGCACGGAGCAGCGCATCCCAGAGCCTGAGCCGGCAGGCGAAGCCGGGGCCGAGCGGCCCGTGAGCGCAGCGAAGGAGGGCGGCAGGCATGGGCGAAGCGACCTGCAGGCGTGCCTCTCCGCGCATTCTCTAGGGTGGCTCGGTGCCCAAGCCGCTGATCGGACTGTCGGGACGGCGCCGCGCCGGCGCCCGCATCCGGGGGTTTCCGCCGGTGTTCGTCGACGTCGAAGTCGATCTGTACATCGCTCACTACGCCCAGGCGGTGCACGCTGCGGGAGCCATCGCAGTGCACGTGCCGCTCGATGCCGACCCGGCCGATGTGGTGCCGCGCCTCGACGCCGTGCTGCTCACGGGCGGCGAGGACGTGGCTGCATGCCTGTATGCCGATCGCCTGCACGAGCAGATCTACGACGGCATCGACCCGTTCGCCGAGCGCGCCGCAGGATTCGACAACGACACCGTCAGCGCTGTCGACTCAGTTCCGATGCTCGCTCGCAGCGACGGCGAGCACAGCAACCCGTCCGCTGCCGCCAACGACCGCGTGCCGCTGCGCGATGCGTTCGAGATCGCCCTGCTCGACGCCGCCGTCAGCAGCGGCCTGCCGGTGCTGGGCATCTGCCGCGGCCCGCAGCTCATCAACATCGCCGCTGGGGGCACCCTGCACCAGCACCTGCCCGAGCACGCAGCCACCGACGGGCCGCCCGACGCCACGCCCCACACCGTCATCACCGTCGAAGGCAGCCAGCTACGCGACATGTACGGCCCAGAGGTGGCAGTGAACTCGCTGCATCACCAGGCGGTGGATGAGCTCGGCGACGGCTACATCGCGACGGCGCACTCCCCCGACGGGATCATCGAGGGCATCGAGCACGCGGAGCTGCCGATCCTGGCCGTGCAGTGGCACCCCGAGCTGATGACCGGGGCACTCGCCGACCCCTGCTTCCGCTGGCTCGTCGACCACGCCAGCACCTGATTGCCGCGGCGGCGCGACAACCCGAACTGCAGCCGCCGTCTACGCCTCCGACGCTGTGAGTGTGCTTTCGAGTGTGACCGGGCGAGAGGGCTGTCGGCTCAGCCGCCGGGAGAGTCGCCCTCGACGGCGGCCCGCACCCGCGGGATGACATTTCGAGCCAACCGTTCGAGCGACGCGTTGAACAGCGACGGGGCGATGCCGGGCGAGGCGCCCCAGGTGCAGACGTCGGTGAAGCCGTACTGCTGAATGAACCCAGTCAGCTCGGCGACGCAGTGGTCCTCGTCGCCGACGATCCAGTTCTGGGGAATCGCACCCTTCGACGGGTCGAATGCCGTGAACTCATCGGGCGTCTCGGCGAAGAACTTGGCGTACACGCCGAGCCGGTAGCGCTCTGCGGCCTTGATGGGATTCCACTCGCGCTCCACATCGTCGGTGACGAACACCGAGCGGATGATGCCCACCCGGTAGTCGTCGGGATCACGACCGGACGCCCGCAGCTCGTCGCGCCAAGGATCCATCACCACCTCGGGCGCGCCCTGCGGCAGCAGGTGCGTGTCGAAACGTGCAGCCCGCACCGCTGCGTTGGCACTCATGCCTGCGATCCACAGCGGCGGGCCCCCGGGCTGCACCGGCGCCGGCGTCACCAGCAGGTCGTCGAAGCGGTGGCGCTTGCCGTGGAAGCTGAACGGCTCCCCCTTCCACGCCAGCCGCAGGATCTGCACCAGCTCTTCGGTGAGCGACACCCGGCGCGACTGGGGAATCCCGAAGCCACGGAACTCGTGCGCCGCGTAGCCCATGCCGATGCCCAGCTCGATGCGCCCGCCGGAGATGTTGTCGAGAATCGCCAGATCTTCCGCCAGCCGGATCGGGTGCGCAAACGGCGCCAGCAGGATGTCGGTGGACAGGCGGATCCTCGACGTGCGAGCGGCCACCGCCCCGGCCACCGGCACGAAGTTCGGCAGGTGCCCGTCGTCGAGGAAGTGGTGCTCGGTGAACCACGCCAGGTCGAACCCCAGCTCATCGGCCATCTCGAGCTGATCGAGCGCTTGCGCGTACATCTCGGGCAGCGGCACATCGCTGCCGGGCGGACTCCGCAGATCGTGGACGACCCCGAAACGCAGTGGTTGAGCCATGGCCGGAGACTACGACGGCGCCGCAGCGCCGGGTTGAGGACCCACGCGCCGCACTGCCCGAAAATTTCCTAAGACGCGTTCGACTATGGTGAAGCGCAGGGCTGGGGCATACATCAGGACGACCCGGAGCCGGGTCGCCACCGCCGGTTCGCCCGCAACCGCCGGCCCCGGCAGGGCCTCGATAACGGGGGATTTCTCATGGCAGAGGGAACGACGAACGGCACAGCCAACGGCTCGCACAGCGCGGCGCCGTCGGCCGATGGCACGAACGACTACGAGGTCATCATCATCGGCGCGGGCGTGGCCGGCATCTACCAGATGTACCGGCTGGCCGAGCGAGGCGTGCATGCGACCGTGCTCGAGATGGGCAGCGACCTCGGCGGCACCTGGTTCTGGAACCGCTACCCCGGCTGCCGATTCGACTCGGAGAGCTACACCTACGGCTACTCGTTCTCCGACGAGCTGCTCGAGGAGTGGCACTGGAAGGAACGCTTCTCAGGCCAGCCCGAGAACCTGCGCTACCTCAACTACGTCGCAGACAAGTTCGACCTGCGCAAGCACATGCAGTTCAACTGCACCGTCGAGACGGCGCACTTCGACGACGATGCGGGCATCTGGCGACTGCACCTGGGCGACGGACGCGACCTGAGCTGCCGCTTCCTGCTGACCGCACTGGGCCTGCTGTCGGCGCCCACCTACCCCCGCATCGAGGGCGTCAACGCCGACGGCACCGACGTGTTCCGTGGCCCGTCGTTCCACACCTACCACTGGCCTGCCGATCCGGTCGAGATCAAGGGCAAGCGGGTGGCGGTCATCGGCACCGGCGCCACCGGCGTGCAGGCCATCGCCGCCATCGGCGAGCAGGCCGACCACCTCACGGTCTTCCAGCGTCGGCCGAACTGGTGCGCCCCGCTGCACAACAGCGAGATCTCCGACGAGGAGATGGCCGGCATCCGCGCCCGCTACGACGAGATCTTCGACAAGTGCGCCCGCACGCCCGGCGGCTTCGAGCACGAACCCGACCGCCGCGGCTTCTGGAACGTGGCGCCAGAAGAGCGCCGCGCCATGTGGGAGAAGCTGTACGGCGAACCGGGCTTCGGCATCTGGATGGCCAACTTCCGCGAGATCTTCTTCGACGAGGAGGCCAACGCCGAGCTGTCGGCATTCATCGCCGACAAGATCCGTGAGCGGGTCGACGACCCGATCGTGGCCGACAAGCTGATCCCCAAGGATCACGGCTTCGGCGTGCAGCGGGTGCCGCTCGAGACGCGCTACTACGAGACCTACAACCGCCCGAACGTGGACCTGGTGGACATCAAGGAAACGCCGATCACCCGGATCACGCCCACCGGCATCGAGACCACCGAGGGGCACCACGAGTTCGATCTCATCGTGTACGCCACCGGCTTCGATGCCATCACCGGCTCGTTCGACCGGATCGACTTCCAGGGCTCGGGCGGTCTCAAGCTGCGCGACAAGTGGAAGGACGGTCCGGTCACCTACATCGGGCTGATGGTGAACGGCTTCCCGAACCTGCTGACCATCGCCGGGCCGCAGAGCGGCTCAGCGTCCACCAACTACCCGCGGGGCATCGAGATCGGCGTCGACTGGGTGACCAGCATGCTCGACTTCGTCTGGGAGAACGGCTACACCCGCTTCGAGGCCGACCGCGACGCAGAGACGGAGTGGACGAACCACGTCATGGAGATGTACAGCATGATGCTGATGCGCAAGGCGCAGGGCTGGTTCACCGGCTACAACTCGAACGTGGACGGCCACGAGAAGGGCACCATCCGCTACCTCGTGTACAACGGCGGCGCCCCCAAGTACAAGCGCCGGATCGACGAGATCGCTGATCACGATTACGAGGGCGTGTCGTTCGCGACCGAGCGCACGGCCGTCGGCGTCGGCTGAACCGAAGCAGCACTGAGTACTCTCCGGCCCGGCCGAACCGGGGTCTCGGTTCGGGTGTATTGCGTCGCCTGAACGTCGGTCGATGCCGTGATCGGAGGTCTCACCGCACCATGAGCATGCTCGGCACCCGCGTCGAACGGAAGGAAGACCCCGAACTTCTCACCGTCGGCGGCACCTACGTCGACGACGTCGAATGCGAGGGCGCGCTCGTCGCGGTCTTCGTCCGATCGACCATGGCCCACGCGGACATCGCTGCCGTCCACACAGACGAGGCGCGTGAGATGCCCGGCGTGGTGGGCGCCTTCACGGCCGCCGATCTGGGGCTCAGCGCCGATCCGCCCCGTATGCCGATGCTCAACCAGCAGATGCTGCGCTCGCCGCTGGCCGCTGGCCGGGTGCGCTATGTGGGCGAGCCGTTCGCCGTGGTCGTCGCCGAGTCGCAGTCTCAAGCGATCGATGCTGCCGAGTTGGTGTACGCCGACTACGAACCGCTCGATCCGCTGCTGGACACAGCCGAGTCGGCGCGCAACCGCCGGCTGCTGTTTCCCGAGGCCGACACCAACACGGTCTTCGCCATCCCGCCGGGCCCCCAGAACGGGCAGGATCCCTTCGACGACTGCGAGGTCGTCGTCGAGCTGGCGTTCGGCAACCCCCGGATGACCGCAGCCCCCATCGAGCCTCGTACTGCACTCGCCTCCTGGGACGCGAGCGCGCAGCGGCTCACCTACTGGGCCTGCACCCAGTTCCCGCACCAGACCCGCGACACGCTCTCCGCGTTCTGCGGGCTCGAACCCAGCCAGGTGCACGTCATCACGCCTGATGTCGGCGGAGGCTTCGGCGCCAAGAACGCCCAGTACGTCGAGGACTTCGTGGTGGCTCGCCTCACGTGCCACCTCGAACGCCCGGTGCGCTGGGCCGAGACACGCTCGGAGGCCATGGTCGGGTTCACGCACGCGCGGGCAATCTCGTACTCGGCACGTCTGGGGGGCACCCGCGACGGCAACGTGACGGCATATGAGGTGGACGCGCTGCAAGACGCCGGCGCCTACCCGATGATCGGGTCGCTGCTGCCCATGTTCGTCCGCACCATGGCGTCGGGCGTGTACGACATCGGCAACGTGGCGGTATCCACCAACTCGGTCACCACCAACACCGCGCCGGTGGGTGCGTACCGGGGAGCCGGGCGCCCGGAGGCCGCGCTGGCGATCGAGCGGATGATGGACCTGTTCGCGGCCGAGATCGAGATGGACCCCGGCGAGCTGCGCCGCCGCAACTTCATCCCGCCCGACGCATTCCCGTTCACCACCCCGACCGGCGCCGACATGGATTCGGGCGAGTACGCCAAGGCCCTCGACGCCGTGATGGAAGCCGCGGACTATCCCAGCCTCCGGGCCGAACAGGAGCGACGCCGCTCAGAGGGTTCAGCGAAGCTGCTCGGGTTGGGCTGGAGCGCGTACGTGGAGATCTCGAACCCGATGGGCGCCCCGGAATTCGGCAGCGTGGAGATCCGCGACGACGGATCAGCGCTGGTGCTCACTGGCTCGTCGAACCACGGCCAGGGTCATCACACGGCGTATGCCCAGATCGCTGCGGACCTCACCGGCATCGATTTCGAGATGATCGAGGTGCGCCACGGCGACACCGACGAGATCAAGCGCGGCGGCGGAACCGGCGGCTCCCGATCGCTGCAGACAGGCGGGGCTGCGGTCTTCGAAGCAGCCGAGGCAGTGGTCGAGCATGCCAAAGAGGTCGCCGCGGCGATGCTCGAGGCCGATCCCGCCGACATCGTGCTGGATGTCGAAGCGGGCACGTTCGCCGTGGTCGGGACACCGGCCCGGTCGCTCGACTGGGCTCAGATCGCTGCTCACGTCGGCGAATCCGACGGACGCGAGCTGCACGCCGAGAGCGACTTCCAGCCGCCGGCGGCCACGTTCCCGTTCGGCGTGCAGCTCTCGGTGGTGGAGATCGACCGCGACACCGGCCAGGTCACCCCGCTGCGTCATGTGACGTGCGACGACGCCGGCGTCATCGTGAACCCGATGATCGTCGAAGGCCAGGTGCACGGCGGCGTGGCTTCCGGCATCGCCCATGCACTGGGCGAGGTGTTCGTCTACGACGCCGACGGCAACCCGCTGACCGGCAACTTCATGGACTACGCGATCCCCTCGGCGGCCGAACTGCCGAGCTTCGAGCGGATTCCCCTGGAGACTCCGACCGACCGCAACCCGCTCGGCGCCAAGGGCATCGGCGAGTCAGGAACCATCGGTGCCACACCAGCCGTCCACAACGCCGTCGTCGATGCGCTGTCGCACCTCGGCGTCCGCCACGTGGAGCTCCCCTGCACCCCCGAACGGGTCTGGCAACACCTGCAGCACGCCTGACGCGCAGTACGTGCGCGGACAGACGAGCCCCCTCCGCGCAACCTCTTGTTTCCCGCTCTTGTTCGCTGTCGCTCACGGGCCGCTCGGGCCACGGCTTCGCCTTGCGGCTCAGCCTCTGGGCATTCCCAGCGAGCCTGGCGCGCCCCTGTCTCAGGATTGGCCCGCAGTGTCGATCCGGCTGGCCAGAACGGCGACGATGGCGAACGCGCCCGCCGCTGCAGAGCCGAGATAAGCCCATGTGGGGCTGAAGGTGAACACGGGCAACCAGATCACCGCACCGAGCGCATGACCGCTGAATCGGAGCGAGAGCGTGAACGACAGCGCTCCCGCGCGATTGTCGGGTGCCGCAATCGAGGCGAGCGATTGGAAGCTGACCACGACGGCCTGCGTTGCAGCGCCAGTGACGAACCAGAGAACGGCGAGCAGCCATACCGCGCCCGCGGTTGACAGCAAGGCCACCAGTCCCGAGCACACGGCGATGGCAATGGTGGCCGCCCGCCGCCCGCCCAAGCGGTCGAGCGCGATCCCCCACAGCGGAGCCGCAGCCATGCCGGCCAAGCCGCCGGCCAGCAGCAGCACTCCCACCTGCGAACCCGTCAGTCCCACCACATCGCGGCCGCTCAAGCTCACGAGGATCCTGGCCCCGATGGGACCCATAGCGCACAGCGATGCCGTGGCGGCTATCAGCAGCGTCGGGCGGCGCATCAAGGACTGGAATCGGAGCAGAGAACCTGCCTGCTGGCGTGCGTCCGGCTCGGCTCCGGCTGTGCTGGAGGGCAACAGCAGTGCAATCGCGGCACCGACGGCGGCCGTCACCACATATGCGATGCGCCAGTTCGTGTCGGCACCGATCCCGCCCAGCATCGGCGCGGAAAGCTGTCCCAACGCCTGGCACGCCGCGTACCGGCCCACGATGCGGCCGATTCCCCCGGTCGGCGCAGTCTCGGTGAGGGTCGCCAGCAGCAGCGGCGTGATGAATGCGTTCATGGCGCCTTGGCCTGCACGGGCTGCGAGAAACCACCCGTAGTTCGGCGCCAAGGCACACCCGAGCGTTGCGACGGCATACAGCGCAACGGCGCTGCGCAGCGTGCGCGCCCGTCCCCACTTGTCGCCGAGTGTGCCCGACACCAGCAGGAGGCCGGCGAATGGCACCAGGTAGACGTTGAGCGCCCAGCCGATCTGGCTCGTGCTGACCGAGAACGCGTCGCGCAGCTCGGGGATCATCGGCAGCATCACGAACGTGCCGAGCGGGCCCATCATCCCGCCGAGATAGAGCAGCACCCGGCGCCACTCGCCGTTCACTGCCGTCCCCCGAGAGCAGTCGCGCGGAGAGGTGCGCCTACTGGTTGTCGCACCTGTCGTTTCCCGCTCTTGTTCGCTGACGCTCACGGGCCGCTCGGGCCACGGCTTCGCCTCACGGCTCAGCCTCTGAGCCCCCGCACGCTACTTCGCGGCCGGTGGAGGGGTCCGGGCGATAGCGGTCCAGCCCAGAGCGCAATCGCCCGCGCCTACCATCGCCGCGCGACGAACGGGGGCAGTCATGGCCGAAGCAGCGCCGATGCCGTCCCTCCGCCCAGCGCCCGCTGTTGCCGAAGCCGGACTGTCCCATGTGCGGGTGCTGGAGCTTGCCGGCGGCGTGGGAGTTGCGTGGGCGGCGAAGCTCTTCGCCGACCTGGGCGCAGACGTCATGCGCATCGAGGACGATCACGACCTGGTCCGGTCGCGGCCCCACGACGTCCACCGATGGCTGAACTCCAACAAGCGCTCGGTCTGGTCGGTGAGCGACGATCTGATCGCCGGCGCCGACCTGGTGATCCACGATCGTCGTGACCTGGCCGATCTCACGCAGCAGCACAGCCGGCTCGTGGTGCTGTCCATCACCCCGTTCGGGCTCACCGGGCCCTACGCGCACTACGACGCCGCCGAGATCAACGTCATCCACGGGTCCAGCTGGGGAAATCTGTCACCGGGAGGCGCCACCGATCCGGACCTCCCGCCGCTGAAGGCACCAGGGCATCACGCCAACATCAACGTGGCCTCTGTCGCCGCGATCGTGGCCCTCGCGGCAACCGAACGTGCCGCCGTGAGCGGCCACGGCGAGCACATCGATTTCTCGGCAGTCGCCGCAGCGGCCAAGCTCACCGAGGTTGCGCCCGCGTCTGTCTCGTTCTTGGGTGTGGAAGCCTCCCGGCTGGGGACGCGCACGGTGGTGCCGTGGCGCATCTTCCAGTGCGTCGATGGGCTGCTGCAGCTCATCTGTCCCGAGCAGTCGCAGTGGGAGGCGTTCGTGGAGCTCATGGGCTCCCCCGATTGGGCATCACTGGACGTGTTCGCCACCGGGCCCGACCGGACCCAGAACTCCGATGTCGTCAACATGTACCTGGCCGAGTGGTTCGCCGACCAGCGCGCCGACGAGATCTACCACGCAGCTCAGGCTGCTCGGATTGCCGTGACCCCGGTGAACACGATGGCTCAGCTCGAAGCCAGCGAGCATTTCGCGGAGCGCGGGTTCTTTGCCACGACGCCCGACGGGCTGGAATTGCCGGGACCGGGATTCCAGATTGATCAGCCGTGGTGGAATCTCACCGCCGAAGCACCCGATGCCGGCGCTCACGAAGGCGAAGGCTGGCGGCCCAGAGCAGCCGCCGTCGAGGGTGCGGGAGCCTCCGCGGGCGCCAGCACCGCCGCCGCGGCGGCAGCCGGGCGCCGCCCGCTCGAGGGAGTGCGGGTCTGCGATTTCACGTGGATCTGGGCCGGTCCGTTCTGCACGCAGATCCTGGCCCACCTCGGCGCCGACGTCATCAAGCTCGAATCTCCCGATCACCTGTGCATGTTCCGGCGGCTGCCGCTGAGCCCGCCCGACAGCCCGCCGTCGCATGACACCTCCGGCCTGTTTCAGCTCTACAACAGCGACAAGCGCAGCGTCGGCATCGACCTGTCTCATCCGGATGCCGCGGAGGTCGTCGCACGGCTCGTCGCCATCAGCGACGTGGTGGTCGACAACTTCGGCGTCGGCGTCATGGATCGACTCGGCTTCGGCGTCGAGCAACTGCGTGCAATCAACCCCGACGTCGTCATCGCCTCGCTGTCGGGATATGGGAGCACGGGCCCCTGCGCGCAGTATGTGGCGTACGGACCTGCCGGCGGGGCGCTCGCCGGTCTGTATGCCTCCAACGGCTACGAAGACGGCCCGGCGTACGAGACCGGTGTGGCCATCGGCGATCCATGCACGGGAATCACCGCCGCGTGGGCGGTGGTGGCATCACTCGCCGCTCGCCGCCGCAGCGGCATCGCCGCCACCATCGATGTCGCCATGGCCGAAGCCGTTGCCGCCACCGTCGGCGAGGGCTGGATGCAGTACCAGCACGACGGCCAATCGCCGGTACCCATCGGCAACCACGACCCGGTCTGGTCGCCCCACAACTGCTACCGGGCCAACGGCGACGATCAATGGGTCACGATCGCCTGCACTGACGAAGCCATGTGGCAATCGCTGTGCGAGGTGGTTGACCCCGGTCTCGCGAGCCGACCGGAGTTCGCCGATGCGATGGGTCGCAAGCAGAACGAGGCCGAGCTCGATGCCGCCATCTCGGCGTGGGCACAATCTCGGGACCGCTGGCAGATCACCGACGAGCTGCAGGCAGTCGGCGTCAACGCCTTTCCCTCGCTGGCATCGCACGAGCTGTGGACCGGCGACGCCCACTTCGAAGCCATCGGCATGCTCGAGCGGCCACACCATCCGCTCACCGGCGAGCGCGTGGTGCCCGGCGTGCCCTGGCGCCTCAGGGACGGCCCCAACGGGCTGAGACGTCCGGCACCCCTGCTCGGCCAGCACACCGTCGAGGTCCTGGCTGACGTGCTGGGCTACGCGCCCGATGCGGTGGACGACCTGATCGCCCGGGGAGTCGTTCAGGAACCCGCCACGGCTCAAACCGATTGAGAGAGCGCGCATAGTGTGAGCCGCGAGTTCCTGCGATCTTCGCCGCGCTCGGCGCCAGGGCGGAGTGCTGAGCGGCCAGCCGCTGAGCGCAGCTGCACCCGTAGAGTTCAGCGCTGCGGGGTCCTCGCACCCGGCAGCCACCACGACCCTCGGGTGCATTGAGAACCTGCGCAGCGCCCGGAGTCATCGGCTGCACTCACCGATGGTGAGTCCGCACGCCAATTCTGCGCCGGAACCCCTCTCCCGCGAGGCTCGCCATGTCTGCAACCGAGCATCTTGTTGCGCGCGCAGATCTGCGCAATGTGGCGATCATCGCCCACGTCGACCACGGCAAGACCACCTTGGTCGACGCCATGCTGTGGCAGTCGGGTGCCTTTCGTTCCAATGAGAACGTCGCCGAGCGGGTCATGGACTCCATGGATCTCGAACGAGAGAAGGGCATCACGATCTTGGCCAAGAACACCGCCGTCCGATATGTCGACGACGCCGGCACCGAGACCAAGATCAATATTCTCGACACGCCCGGCCACGCCGACTTCGGCGGCGAGGTGGAGCGCGCCCTCACGATGGTGGACGGGGTGCTGCTGCTGGTCGACTCCAGCGAGGGCCCGCTGCCCCAGACTCGCTTCGTCCTGCGCAAGGCGCTGGAACTGCGGTTGCCCGTCGTGCTCGTGATCAACAAGATCGACCGGCCCGACGCCCGCGTCAGCGAAGTGGTCGATGAGGTCTACGAGCTGTTCATGGACCTCGACGCCACCGACGACCAGATCGACTTCCCCATCGTCTACACCGACGCTCGGCGCGGCACGGCGTCGTTGCAGCCCGAGATGCCCGCCACCGACCTGCGCCCGATGTTCGACACGCTGCTCGCCACAGTCCCGCCCCCCCGGCACGATCCCGAGCACCCGCTGCAGGCGTGGGTGACCAATCTCGACTCCAGCCCCTATGTCGGACGTCTCGCGCTGTGCCGTGTCATGCACGGCGCCATCAAGCGTGGCCAGACCGTGTCGTGGTGTCGAACTGACGGCACCGTCTCGACCGCCAAGATCAACGAGCTCTACGTGACCGAGAGCCTGCAGCCTGTCGATGCCGACGAGGCGAACGCGGGCGAGATCATCGCCATCTCGGGCATTCCGGACATCACGATCGGCGAGACGCTCACCGACTTGGACCGACCCGCGCCGCTGCCGCTCATCCGGGTGGACGAGCCGAGCCTGTCGATCACGATCGGCATCAACACCTCACCGATGTCAGGACGCGACGGCGACAAGCTCACCGCTCGCCTCATCAAGCACCGTCTCGACGCTGAGCTCATCGGCAACGTCTCGATCCGGGTTCACGATGCCGATCGTCCCGACACCTGGCAGGTCCAGGGTCGGGGCGAACTGCAGCTGGCCGTGCTGGTCGAGATCATGCGGCGCGAAGGCTTCGAGCTGACGATCGGCAAGCCAGAGATCGTCAGCCGCACCGTCGACGGCCAACTCTGCGAGCCGACCGAGCGCGTCACGATCGACGTGCCCGAGGAATTTGTCGGCGCGGTCACCCAGATGCTGGGCGAGCGCAAGGCGACCATGTTGAACATGTCGAATCACGGCACTGGCTGGGTTCGGCTCGACTACGTCGTGGCGACGCGAGGCCTCATCGGGTTCCGGACCGAGTTCCTGACCGAGACACGGGGCACCGGGCTCATGAACGGCGTGTTCGAGGGCTACACGCCGTGGCTGGGCGAGATGCGCACCCGCAACTCGGGCTCGATCGTCGCAGACCGCTCCGGTGCCGTCACCGGCTACGCGATCGCGGCCCTCCAAGAGCGGGCATCGCTGTTCGTCGCTCCAGGCGACGAGGTCTACGAGGGCATGGTGATCGGCGAGAACCCGCGGCCCGAGGACATGGACGTCAACATCTGCCGCAAGAAGAAGCAGACCAACGTGCGGGCTGCGGCATCGGACGACACCGTCCGGCTGACACCGCCCCGAGTCCTGTCGCTCGAGCAAGCGCTGGAGTTCATCGCCGACGACGAGTGCGTGGAGGTGACCCCGAACGCGGTGCGTATTCGCAAGACCGTCTTCGACGCCACCACCCGCGGCCGCCACCGCAAGCGCCTCCAGCGAACGACGGCCTAGACGAGCCCGATTTGCCCGCCGACGGCGAGGTCAGCCTCTGGGACGGCGTCCTGCAGCGGCAGCCAGAACTAGGTGAAACGGTGGCAAGGCCAGTGTATGACGTTACGCACTGCGCTTTGTTATACTAAATGCATGACGCAATTGGTGGCACGCATTGACGACGCCCTGCTAGCCCAGCTCGACGAACTCGTAGCGAGTGGGGACGCACGGTCCCGTTCCGATGCGGTGCGGCGAGCACTCGAAGAGATGCTCGACCGGCGGCGACGGCGCCAAGTCGGCGAGGCCATCGTCGACGCGTACCGCCGAATCCCCGAAACCGACGACGAGCTGGAATGGGCG
>JAJDTF010000073.1 GCA_022827265.1 Acidimicrobiia bacterium
TTCGAGGGCAGGTGCTCTGCCAGGAAGGCCTGGATCTTCTCCCGGTAGTCCTCGGCCTCGTCGGTGTAGGTGGGATCCATGACGTGCGCTCCCCTGCTTGAGATTCAGCTCAGCTCGCCGCTGAGTCTGCCACGCGACAGATTGGTTGGCTCAGGGCCGGTAGCCCCTGTGCTGGTCGCTTCGGCCCCGGCCTATGGCCGGTAGCCGAAGGTAGACGGCCCGGGCCGGAGGGTGCGGCGGGCGAGGTCCACCCACTCACACAGCACCGGACGGGTGTCACGCGGGTCGATGATCTCCTCGATCTCGAAGAACTCCGCAGAGCGGTGCGGCGAGCGAACGCTGTTGAGCCGCTCACGGATTTCCTCGAGCAATTCGTCGGGGGTGTCGCTGTCGGCCAAGTCCTGCTTGTAGGCCACCTCGAGGCCGCCCTCGATGGGCAGCGAGCCCCAGTCACCCGAGGGCCATGCCACCCGGAAGCTGCGGGCGCCCGGCTGGTTGTTGGCCGCACCTGCGACTCCGAATGCCTTGCGGATGACCACACATGCGAACGGCGCGGTGAGCTGGCCCAGTGCGGCCAGTGCCGCCGATCCGAAGCGGATCGTGCCGCTCTCCTCAGACTCCTTGCCGATCAGGAAGCCCGGGCAGTCCGCTAGGTGCACCACCGGCAGGTGGAACGTAGAAGCGGTGTCGAGCAGGCGGATGAGCTTGCGACAGCTGTCGGCTGTCCAGCCGCCGCCGTACACGTAGGGATCCTCGCCGAAGATCGCCACCGGCCATCCGTCGAGGCGAGCCAGCCCGGTGATGATCGAACGCCCCCAGCGACTGCCGATCTCGAAGAAGCTGCCCTGGTCGCAGACCGATTCGATGATCGAGCGCATCTTGTAGACACGCCGCGGCTCGCGGGGCACGATCGAGATCAGCTCGTCGTCTCGCCGCTGCGGGCTGTCGCCGCTCAGCACCCGCTCGGGCAGCTCGTCCACGTTGGCGGGCAAGTACGACAGGAATCGGCGGGCGCGCTCGAACGCCTCCTCCTCGCTGTCCACCACATCGTCGATGGCGCCGTTGGCCGTGTGGATGTCGGCGTGGCCGAGTTCTTCCTTGCCGTGATCGCCCAGCGACGCCTGCTCGACCAGTGCCGGCCCGGCAATCATCATCTGCGCGGTGTTGCGCACGATGACCGAGTAGTGCGCGGTGGCCACCCGGGCGGCACCGATGCCCGCCACCGAGCCCAGCGCCAGCGACACCGACGGTGCCACCGAGAGGTGGTTCACGATGACGTCCCAGCCCCGCAGTTCGGGGATGTACGTGCGGCCCGCCATCTCGATCGACTTGACCGAGCCGCCGCCGCCCATGCCGTCCACCAGGCGGATGTGCGGCAGCCGCATCTCATAAGCCATCGACTCGGCTGTGTTGCGCTTCTCGGGAATGGTGGCGTCCGAGGAGCCGCCGCGCACCGTGAAGTCGTCGCCCGACAGGACCACCGGCCGATCGTCGATGCGGGCGAGGCCGAAGATGAAGTTCGACGGCGTCAGGTGCACGAGATTGCCGTGATCGTCGTACTCGGCGACGCCGGCGGTCTTGCCGATCTCGTGGAACGAGCCCTTGTCCGCCATGGCGTCGATGCGCTCGCGCACGGTCATCTTGCCGAAGAAGTGCTGCCGCTCGACCTTGTCGGGACCGCCCAGCGCCTCAGCGAACGCTTCGCGCCGGCGCAGCTCAGCGATCTCAGGCTCCCAGCTCATGCGGCCCCCGTTCTGACTGCTCGTACTGGCTCAGGTAGTGGCTCAGCAGATCCGCACAGAGCGTACGGCCGTGCTCGGTGTGCCTGCCGGTGAGGCCCCCCAGAACATCCCGGTCCGTTCAGCCGGCAGTGGGATCGACCAGCAGCTTGATCGCCGTGTTCCGCCGGGTCGCGAGATCGTCGATCGTCTGGGGCAGCTCATCGAGTGTGATCGTGCCCTGCACCAGCGGGGCGACGCTGATGCGGCCATCGGCGATGAAGCCGGCCGCGGCACGCATCTCGTCGAGCGTGAAAGCCAGCGAGGTGTCCACTGAGACTTCCTTGAACAGCCAGCGGTTCGGGCGAATCACCGCATCGCTGCCGGTCACGCCCACAATGCACACCGAGCCGCCGTAGCGCACCATGTCCACCGACTGCTGGATCGTCTGGGGGATGCCGGCGCAGTCGAATGCGATGTCGGCCCGCAGGCCGCCTGTGGCCTCGTTCACCGCTTCTCGCATCTCTGCGCCGGGTGCAACGGCCGCATCGGCCCCGACCTCGAGCGCAAGGCGGCGCCGGTCGGCGTCGGGTTCGACCGCGATCACCGTCCCCGCCCCTGCGAGGCGAGCGCACTGGGCAACCAGCAGGCCGATCGGTCCGCAGCCGACAACGCACGTCACGTCGCCCGCTCGCAATCGGCTGCGACGTACCGCGTGCAACGCAACCGAAGCGGGCTCGATCACCGCAGCGTCGTCGTCGGTGAGCTCGTCGGGCACGCGCACCAGTCGGTCCGCGCTCGCCGCCATGAACGGCGCGAAACCCCCCGAGGCCGGGGCCTTGGCGCCTATGTAGTACGAGCGCGCCGTGGAGCAGTAGGCCGGGTGATCGGCGCGGCATTCCGGGCACTGGCCGCAGCCCGGTGCCAGACCGCCCGTGACGCGGTCGCCCATGCCCACGACCTGAACATCAGCATCCACGGCAACGATGCTGCCGACCCATTCGTGGCCGCAGATGCCCGGCGCGTAGGGCCAGCCTTCGGCATAGGCGTGCACGTCGCTGCCGCAGATCCCGCAGAGCGAGATCTCCACCAGCGCCTCACCCGGCCCGGGCGTCGGCTCATCGACCTCCCGCAGCTCGAATTGTTCCTTGCCGGTCACCAATCCCGTGCGCATGCCACATCGTCGCGCACGACCAGCGCCAGCGCACCGAGCGTCGGCGCCGACGGCGGCGCCCAGCTTCAATGCGTGCCCCGCCCAGAATGAGCGAGGCACAGCCCACAGAACGAGCGGGGCGCAGCGCGCAGAATGAGCGCGAGACAGCGCCCACAAATATGGTGCGCGTATGGAATTGAGACTTGACGGCCGCACAGCACTCATCACCGGCGGAAGCCGGGGTCTGGGCCGCGCCATGGCTGAGACATTTGCGGCCGCAGGTGCGTCGGTGGCGGTCGTCGCCCGCGACCAGACCGTGCTCGACGAAACGCTCGCAGCGCTCCGAGATGCGAACCCCGACACGGCTCACGCAGCTATCTCCGCCGACGTGCGCCTGGCCGACGAGGTTGCACGGGCTCACACCGAGGCGGTGGAGGCCTGCGGCCCGATCGACATTCTCGTGAACAACTCCGGGACCTCGAACGCCAAGCCGTTTCTGGACATCACCGATGACGACTGGCAGGACGATTTCGACCTCAAGCTCTTCTCGGCGATCCGACTGTGCCGGCTCTGCATCCCGCACATGCGCAGCCAGGGCTGGGGGCGCATCATCAACTCGCTGAACGTCGGTGCGAAGGCTGCAAGTGCTCAGACGTGCCCCACCTCGGCAACCCGAGCGGCCGGCCTGGCGATGACCAAGGCGCTCGCATCGGAGTTCGCTGCAGATGGGGTGCTCGTGAATGCGCTCATCACCGGATTGCTCGTCACCCATCAGTGGCAGGCCCGCTGGGAGCGGGAAGGTTCCGGCACGACGTTCGAGGAATACACCGCGGCGGTGGGGAATCGCATCCCTGCAGGGCGCATGGGCGACGCGCAGGAGTTCGCCAACTTGGCCCTGTTCCTCGCCAGCGACGCCGCCAGCTACATCACCGGCACAGCGATCAACATCGACGGCGGATTGTCGCCCGTCGTCTAGCCGGGGGCGAGCGCGCCGAACTTGTCCATCAGGCCCGGGGGCGGGCGGCGGGGCTTGCCGTCGTTGTCGCAGATGGCCGCAGTCAGGCTGCCCTCGACCAGCACGGCGTCGTCAGATTCGCGGATGATGCGCTGCTGCCAGCGGGTGCTCGCACGGCGACGCTCGACCAACTCGGTCTCGACGCGCAGCGTGTCCCGGGCGGTCGCAGGCGCCCGGAAACGCACTTCGAGGTTGGTCACCACGATCTGCACGTTCTGATCTGACAGGTCCGGCAGCGCGAGGTCGGCAGATTCCAGCGCCAGGCAACGCGCCGCCTCGAAGTACGACACGTAGACCGCGTGGTTGACGTGGTTGTACGGGTCCAGCTCGCCGAATCGCGGAACGACCTGGGTCGCGTGCGTCGCCATCGGAGGAACGCTAGTGGGCAGCCGCCCCCTGCCATCCGCTGGCATCCGTGACGATCCGCCATGATCTGCTGGCATCCATGACGATCCGCCGCAATCTGCTGCCATCTTCGGTGACGGCGCGCTCGCCCTCTAGCGTTGCGGCACGTGAGCGTCATCGCCGCGATCGACGCGGGCACGAATTCGTTCCATCTCGTCGTCGCCGATGTCGACGACAAGGGCCACTTCGATGTGCTCACACGCGAGCGCGAGCCGGTGCGGCTCGGCTCGGGCGGCGAGGACATGAAACGCCTCGAACCCGATGCCATGGATCGCGGCATCTCGACGCTGGATCGGATGCGACGCATCGCCGACCACGCCGGCGCCACTTCAGTCACCGCAGTGGCCACCAGCGCGGTGCGCGAAGCCGACAACCGGGGCGAGTTTGTGGCACGGGCACTGTCCGAGGCCGGCGTCGACATCGAGGTGGTTTCCGGAGTCGAGGAGGCCCGGCTGATCCACCTCGGCGTGCTGGCGGCCGTGCCGCTGCTCGACAAGCGGCACCTGATCATCGACATCGGCGGCGGCTCCACGGAGTTCATCGTCGGCGACGGCGCCGAGCCGCTGCTGCTGCGCAGTCTCAAGCTCGGATCGATCCGGCTCACCGACCGCTTCTTCCCAGAAGGCCGCACGCGAGAGCGCTCCGTGCACGAGTGCCGCAACTACATCAGATCGTTCCTGGGCCACCTGCCGACAGAAGTCGCGGAACTCGGCTTCGAAACCGCCGTCGGCTCGTCGGGAACGATCATCGCCTTGGCACGCATGTGCGCCATCCGGCGCGGAGATCGCGACAACCGCACCGGGAGGCTGTCATTCACACGCAAAGAGCTCCGATCGCTCACGACCGACCTCACCGACGCCGCGACACCTGCTCGCCGGCTGTCTGTCGAGGGGTTGGAGGAACGCCGGGCAGACATCATCGTGGGCGGCGCGCTGCTGCTGGCGGAGACGTTCAAGCTGCTGGGCATCAAGCGCATGGAAGTTTCCGACTACGCGCTGCGTGAGGGCATTCTCTTCGAGCAGATGCGGCGGGCAGCAGCGCCCGAGCTCGACCCGTTCCACCGTTTGGAGGATCTGCGGCGCTCCGGCGTGATGTATGTGGCAAACAGCTACCACGAAGATCTGCGGCACGCCGAGCACATCACCGACCTGGCGCTGGAGTTGTTCGACGGCCTCTGCGGACTGCACGGACTCGACGAAGAGGACCGGGAGCTGTTCGAGGCGGCTTCGCTGCTGCACAACGTGGGCATCTTCATCTCCCACAGTGCCCACCACCGCCACAGCTACTACATCATCCGCAACAGCGAGCACCTCACCGGCTTCACCGAACGCGAGATCGAGATCATCGCCCAAGTCGCTCGCTACCACCGCAAGAGCGCGCCGAAGCTGAAGCATGCCGATTTCGCCTCGCTCAGCCGGATCGATCAAGAAAAGGTGCGCTGGATGGCGGCCATGCTGCGCGTGGCCATCGGTTTGGATCGCTCCAATCGCCAGGTGGTGACCCGGATACGAGCAGCGGGCGCGACGGCCGACGCTTCGCTGTCGCACGATTGCGAGCTCCGCTTGATTGCCCGTGTCTCGCCTGGCGTCGACACCTCAGTGGAACTGTTCACTGCACAGATCCGCAGCAAGCTCCTCGAATCAGTCACGGGGCGCACGGTGGTGATCGAATCTGAAATCACCGCGACCGGCAAGCCGACGCACCCCACGAACGGGATGCACAGCTCCGCACCGATGACGTCGGACCCGCCCGGTGACGCGACGCCTGCTCCTGCCTGAGTCAGCCCGCGGCAGCGCTCAACAGCCGCAGATGCAGCTGAACCCCACCACCGGGTGGCGGTACCGCAGTGTCCATCCGATGTGAATCAGGTCGGGATCGGTGAGCGTGCCGCCGTACGGCTGCGGCATGCCTCGGTTGGCTTCGAAGATCTGCGTCCATGCATCGGCATCGCCGAGGAACGACAACATGTGACGGCGGTGCCACGGCGGGACCGCTCATGGAAATGCGCCGTGGGTTCATCGCCGCCTCGGTGATCGCCAACGAAGGCGGGTTCCCCGCGGCCCGCCTCGCGCCCTGCGGCGGTAGCTTGCCCCGCTGATCCCCGGGTCCGATCTGTCTCTGGCCCAGAAATGTGGCCGCCCTGCCGCATCGCGCGCTGACACGGAAGGACACCGACACCATGTATGCATCACTCGGCCGATGGTGCTTTCGCCACCCATGGCGAGTTCTGGCCGTCTGGCTGGCGGTCGCCGTCGCCGTCGGCACCGTCGCAGGCGGTCTGGGGCCCACGTTCGGCGCCGAGTTGTCCACCCCGGACTCCCAGAGCGGCCGAGCGGCCGACATTCTCGGCGAGCACTTCGGCAGCGTGGGTTCGCGTGTCAGCGGCACGATTGTCGTCGACGCCACCGAGACAGCCGACGGCGTCGACGACCCGGCCTTGCGTGCAGCCGTGACGGAGCTGCTCAACGAGGTCGACGCGATCCCCGATGTCTCCGCAGCGTCTCCCTTTGCGCCCGGCGGGGCTCACCGCGTCGCTGCGACCGGCCCGGCAGCGGGGAAGATCGCCTACGCCGACATCGAGGTGGCCCCTGGATTCAACGTCGACGAGGCTGCCGGGCTCGGCGAAGACATCGACCATCTCATCGACGCCAGCGGGCTGCGTGGTCTCCCCGGTGTGCAGGTGCATGTCGGCGGGGCATGGCTCTCCGGGCAAGAGCCGCCCGAGACCGAGGCCATCGGGCTTGCGTTTGCGATCTTCGTGCTCATCGCGGCTGTCGGCTCGGTGGCAGCGATGGGCGTGACTGTCGGCACCGCGCTGGCCGGCGTCGGCATCGGCGCTGCGGGCATCGTGATCATCAGCAACGTCGCCACGGTCCCCGATTTCGCATCGACGCTGGGCGTCATGATCGGCATCGGCGTCGGCATCGACTATGCGCTGTTCATCATCAATCGTGTCCGCGAGTGGACACGCCACGGCCTCGGCCTGGGCGATGCTGTGGCGGCGGCGCTCGACTCTGCGGGGCGATCGGTGGTGTTCGCCGGCGCCACGGTGGTGCTGTCGCTGCTGGGCCTGCTGCTGGTCGGCCTGCCGTTCGTCTCGGGCCTGGGCATCTCGGCGGCAGTCACGGTCGCCATCGTCATGGCGGGCTCGATCACGCTGCTGCCTGCTGTGCTGGGGCTCGTCGGCGGGCGGCTCGGCACCGTCAGGGTGCGCGGCATCGCCGCATCGGCGCTCGTGGCCCTCGCGCTGGCCGGGTTCGGCCTGGGCGTCACGCTGCTGCTGGCGGGCATCCCTGCTGCGGTGGCAGTGATCATCGCCGGCTCGTTCGCCGGCGACCGCAATCCGCTGCGCCGCGTCATTCGGCAACGACCGCCCAAGGCGCTGCGCGAGACCGCCTGGTACCGCCTGAGCCGCGTGGTGCAAGCACGGCCGTGGGCCGGTGCGCTGGGAGGCATCGCGCTGCTGGTCCTGCTGGCGGCGCCGGTGCTGAGCCTGCGGCTGGGCTTCTCCGACGAGGGCAACTTCCCTCCCGACAGCGCCACACGGCAGGCCTACGACCTGCTCGCCGAGGGATTCGGCCCCGGCGCCAACGGGCCGCTGCTGGTGGTCGCCGAGACACCGAACCCGGGCGACATGGCGTCGCTGGGGTCGCTGGCCGAGGCCATGCGCAGCACCGACGGCATTGTCTCTGTGTCGCCGCCGGTGCCGAGCCCAGACGGCGGTGCAGCATTCATCCGGGTACAGCCGACCACTGGGCCGCAGGATGTCGCCACCGAGGAACTGGTGCAGCGCCTGCGCGACGAGGTGGTTCCCGCGGCACTCGCCGGCACGTCGGTCTCCGCGCAGGTCGGCGGCAGCGTGGCGTTCGGGATCGACTTCAGCGACTACTTGGCACAGCGGATGCTGATCTTCTTCGCCGCAGTGCTGGGCGCCTCGTTCCTGCTGCTCATGGCGGTGTTCCGGTCGCTGGTGGTGCCGCTCAAGGCGGTGGTGATGAACATGCTGTCGATCGGCGCTGCCTACGGCGTCGTGGTGGCCATCTTCCAATGGGGATGGCTGGGCAGCCTGTTCGGCATCGACGGGGCGCCCATCGAGCCGTTCATCCCGATGATGCTGTTCGCGATCCTGTTCGGGCTGTCGATGGACTACGAGGTCTTCCTGCTGTCACGGATGAAGGAGGAGTACGAACGCACCGGCGACCCCGTGAACTCCGTTGCCGACGGGCTTGCTGCAACCGCGCGAGTCATCAGCGCTGCTGCTGCGATCATGGTGGTGGTGTTCGGCAGCTTCGTGCTCGAGGACAACCGGGTCGTCAAGCTGTTCGGCTTCGGGCTCGCAGCCGCCATCGCGTTCGACGCAACTGTGGTGCGGATGCTGATCGTGCCGTCCACCATGGAACTGCTCGGCGCCCGCAACTGGTGGCTCCCGGCCTGGCTCGACCGCATCATCCCCAACCTGCGGGTCGAAGGCGAGCTGCCGGACCGCGTGCCGGCCGACGATGCAGACGGGCCCGGCTCAGCCGTCGTCGGCAGCTCCTGAGTCAGCATCGCTGTCCTCACTGTCGGCGTCGGCGCTCGCATCCTCCGTCGCATGATCGCCGTCAGCGGACGGGCCGTCCGTCGGCACGTCGGGCCACGGGCACAGCACTCCCAGCAGCAGTTCATTGACGCCGATCTGCGGAGGCTCATCGCCCAGCCCGTCGCCGTCCCAGCCGCCAAAGAGCGTGTGGAACTGCTCGCACGAGGCGCGCAGGTCCGACAGTTCTTGGGGATCGATACCGGGAAGCAGACCCAGCGCGCCCGACGGGTCCGTGAAGGGATCCGCGGCGCCGAACAGCCCGAACGGAGCAGCATCGCCGCTGAACTCAAGAGCCGGTCCTCCATTCCCGAACGGCACAGACCAGCGCCGCGGCCCCGGCTCGAACCACTCGGAGAACCCGGGTCCGCCCGACCACCACCGAGGCGGAGGTTCGAAGCCGAAGCGGCCGCTGAATGAGCCGTGCAGGTCATCGAGACTGCCCCAGTCGCTGCCACCGCCGCAGCGTCCCTGTGCTCCGGGGTACCGCTTTGCGGCGGCATCGCGCTTGCCGTCGGTGAACGCCCACCCTCGGGAGCCACATTGTCGCTGCGGACCCCGATGCTTCAGCCCGCGTTGCCGACCGCAGGCGTCGCCGAAGCCGTGATCGTCACAGTGACGGTCGAAGCCCGCGTCGAACCTGTCATACACGTAATCGGGACTGCCGGGGCCGTTGTGATGCACGCCCTCGATGATGAGATCTCGGCCGTTGGGACCTGTGCTGGTCGAGTAGGCGAACCAGCCGTCGTCGTAGCCGTCATCGAATACGGCCTGCGCCGTTGCGATGACGGCGAGAACGAGCAGCGCTGTCAGCGCTGCCGCAGATATGGCTGCCAGCAGCTTGAAGAAGGTCGGCAAGCGACGTGCCGACCGCGACCACCTGCGAATCCGCCCGCTCCGCTTCTGCTCGGGAGTCGCAACAGCACCGGGCGGCGGATCGGTGTCGTCATTGGCGCCGGCGGGTTCCTGCTCGCTCACGTCAGCGCCTTGGCCGGGTGCCTCAGCGCTGTCGGCACTGCCGCGCTCGTCCGGTGTGGCTGCCATGACGCCGAAGATACTGCTGTCCCCGCGTGCGAATGCGCGCGAGTGGTCTGTCGCGGGTTCGGCTGCGCGGCGCCGCTGTCTCCTGACCTCGGCAAGTGCGCCGCTGCACCCTGCAAGCAAGCTGCGGAAGCATCACGGGACTCCGCGGACGCGATTTGTCAGCAGGTTCCCCGAACCGAGCGCTGATGCGAATCACCCGGCAGCAGATGCGAGCGCTTCAGGGGCACCCTCGGGGAAGTGAGGTCCATCCAGTCAGTCGGCCGCAAAATCGGCTGCCTCGGCACCGCTCGCTCGCACCAGTTCATCTGGCGTCAATTCGAAGACCGTGTCGGGTGTGCCCGCGGCGGCCCACACTGTGTCGTAGGCCAGCAGCGCGCGGTCCACGACCGTTCGCAGCGGTCGAGCGTGGCCGAACGGTGGCGTCCCGCCGATCGCGTAGCCAGTGGCCTCCCGCACGCCATCGGCGTCAGCACGGCTGATCGCGCCTCCGAGCAGGTCGCCCAGCCGGGTGGTATCGACCCGGTTCGCACCGGAGGTCAATGCCAGCACCGGCTCACCGCCGCACAGGAACACCAGCGATTTCACGATCTGGCCGAGCTCGCAGCCCACAGCGGCAGCCGCCTGTTCGGCAGTACGCGTGCCCTCAGGAAAGCGCAGGATCTCCGGCGTCAAGCCCAGCGCCTCGGCCCTCGCAAGGAACCGCTGCCGAGCACCCGCTCTGCGCCTGCCTTCACTCATCCGCGGCAAGCTATCGAGCGGGGGCAAAGCTGCCTGCGTCAGCGCCGCAGGGTGCTGACGGGAATCGCCCACAGGCGGTCTCCCAGACCGCGTTCTGCGTCAGGTGACATCACGACGCCGGCGGCCCGGCTGTGGCGCACCTGCCGTTCCTCTCGGCTCGGGGCGCACGCGACGCCCCGCGGCGGAGGTGCTGGACTGTGTGGGGACCGGGCGCGCAGTATTGGTTGGCGTGCGGTGCTCAGCCGATGACGCCGCCGGCGCCGATCACGCCGGCGACGCTGAGCCAGATTGGCACCATGATGGACACGCCGATGCCCACGAGCCAGTAGTGGCGCACCCGCTGCGCCTTGCTGTCCTCGTCGCGCTGTGCGGCGAGCCCATCGACCTTCGTGTCGAGCTTGGCCACGGCAGTTTCGAGGCCGGTCACCCTGGCATCCAGGCCGTCGACCTTGCTGTCGATCTTGCTGTCGAGCCGGTCGACTTTGGCTTCGAGTTTGGCGAGGTCGTCCTTGGTGGCGAACCGTGACAGCTCGCGCGACAGCTCGCCGGTGAGGAAGTCCTTGGTGACCAGGTCCGACAGCGGGGCGGGGGCGAGGCACGACATCAGGTACTCGGCGCGCTGCTCGTCGGTCTGCTCACGCAGCCAAGCGTAGATGCCCGAGCGGATCTCTTCAGACACGGCAGCCCTCCCATGGCGCTGGCAGCGACAGGACCGAACCGTAGATACAGAAACTCGATGCTTCCAAATGATTTTCGGAGGCTTCCGCAGGCACATGTACCGAACAGCGAAGGCTCACGGCGTGCAGCCGGGGCTGCACCGAAGGAACCCGGTGCGACCCCGACAAGCAGATCCCTAGACGCACCACGCAACGGGGCACTGCCCGGGCAGGGTGTTGTTCGAAGCACGAAAGGTTCTGCAGCCGCGTCAGCGGGCTTGCACCGCCACCCGGCAGCTTCCCGCTGCACGGGCCACACCCCCGATCTGGTCGGGGCGCGGCCTGGGATCGTCGAACAGCGGCACCAGCTCGTACGCGTCGAACAGTTGCTCAAGCACGCGCGACATCGCCGTCAGGGAAAAGGGCCGCGCCGGACAGGCGTGGGGGCCCACACCGAAGGTGACGACCGACTCGGGTGCCAGCCCCGATGGCGCCACCAGGCGGGACCCCTGCCACCGGTCGGGGTCGTAGCGATCCAGCCCGGGACCGGCGGACGTGTTCGTCAGCGGCAGGAATGTCGCCAGCGAGGCGCCGGGAGCAACCTCGTAGATCCGGGAGCCGTCATCGATGGTCACGGGTTCGAGCACCATGCGCAGCATGATGGATCGCTGGCCGATGCGAGTCGACTCCAGCGCACAACGCGACGCCAAGTCGTGATCGTCTCCTCGGCGAACCCGTATGCGGGCGATCACGTCGGGATGCTGCACCAGGTGGACAAGCGACCAACCGAGCGCTGCGAACAGGTTGGACATCGATGCGATGTGGATCAGTATCACGTCGCGGGCCACGCCGACTCGTCTCTCCGCATCGGGGGCGTCAGCCCATCGTTCGAGGATCATGTCCAGCACATCGCCGACAGGCCGGCGGCGAGCGGCCACTGTGTCGGCCAGGATCTGCTCGGCCTTGGCCATGGCGGCGTACTCGGCGGCTTTGCCCGACTGTGCGACATCTCGCATGCGAGCAGGCGCCACGAACGCCTCGGACCCGTCGAGCGCATCCAGCGCTGCGGTCAGTTCCTCGAATCTGTCTGAGCGCAGCATCTCGCGGCCGCCCCAGCTGGCCAGACCCATGCGGTGGCCGAGCCGTCGGGCGAAATCGAACAGATCGATCTCGGCGCCGTGACTCAGTTCTGCCAGTTGGGCCGAGATGGCCGCTTCCAGCGACGCTCGCAGGCCCGACGCCTGGGCTCGGGTGAACAGCTCGTGGGGCAGGGTCCGCCGACCGTCGAAGAGCTCGTCGGGAAGCTTGCGGCTGAGCATCTGCCAGTCGGCGAGGGCCTTGCTGGCCTGCTGTTCGGGAACGGCGTAGAAATGCCTGAGGCCGACTGGTGAGAACAGGAACAGGTAGCGATCGTCGCCGCTGTCGACCACGAAGGTGTCGCCGCACACCGACCGGGCAGCACCGATAGCCGCCACAGTGTCGCTCACCGGGCCGTCCCACGGGAGCACGCAATCGGCGATGGCGGGCATCGGGGTGATCAGCGGCGGCTCGGCCATCGGTTGCGTTATAGCTGATGGGTTGACGAACTACGCCACAGCGCCAGAGGGACCAGCGCCCATCGGCGCCAGATGGGCGGGCAATGGGTCGCCCGTTACTCGGCCCAGGCCTTGATCTGGGAGATGACCTCGAGGGGGTTCTCGGTTTCCTGCGGGATGGTGATGTCGAGGTACGACACGCCCACCGAGCGGTACACCTCGATGCGCTCGCGCACCCGCTCCGGGTCGCCGGTGAGGCTGGCCCGGTCGACGTAGTCGTCGGGCACCGCCGCGAACGCCTCGTCCCGCTTGCCGGTCAGGAACAGGTCCTGGATCTTCTCTGCCTCGTCCACGTACCCGTAGCGCTTGAACAGGTCGTTGTAGAAGTTCTTGTCGCGAGCGCCCATGCCGCCCACATAGAAGCCGACGTTGTCGCGCACGCCCTTGCGGACGCCGTCGACCATCGGGCCCGAGCCCATCGCCACCGTGCCGCCCGCCACGATCTGCAGGTCGCCCAGGTCGTCGGAGCGCTTCGCACCGCCGGCGTCCAGCGCATCGCCCCACACGTCGTTGAACTTCTCGGGAAGGAAGTGGATGGGCTGCCACACCTCGGCGAGCTCGGCGGTCATCTCCACGTTGCGCGGGCCGATGGACGCCACCGCGATCGGGATGTCGCGGCGGTGCGGCTTGGCCATGAGCTTGAGCGGCTTGCCCAAGCCCGTGCCGCCGTCATAGGGCAGGCTGACGGCGCTGCCGTCGTGGACCACCTTGTCGCCCGACCACACCTTGCGGCAGATCTCGATCACGTCGCGAGTCCGTCCCATCGGCTTGGAGAACGGCACTCCATGCCAGCCCTCGATCACCTGCGGCCCCGAAGTGCCGAGGCCCAGGATGAACCGGCCTTCGGACAGCGTGTCAATGGTCATGGCGGTCTGGGCGATGATGGCGGGGCTGCGCGAGTAGATCGGCAGGATGCCGGTCATGAGCTGGATGCGCTCGGTCTTGGCAGCCACGTACGCCAGCGTCGACACCAGGTCGAAGCCGTAGATCTCGCCGCCCCAGATCATGTCGACACCGGCGGCCTCGAGATCGGCCACGTGCTGCGTGAGGCGCTTGGGGTCCAAGCTCGCGCCCGCGCCGATCGCCATGGATATCTTCATCGTCGTACTCCGTCGTGCTCGCTGCTGCGTTCGGTCGGCGCGAATGCTAGGAGCAACGTCGCGTCGATGACGGGGCACGCATCGGCGGCACCCGCTCGGGAGGAGCAGTCATGGAGGCTCACGGAGGCACTGGAGCGTCGGCGGCGGCCGCAGACGACATCGCGGACGACGTCGCGGACGAGATCATCGAGACGCTGCGGCGCTGGGTGGACGAGGTGGTGGTGCCCGAGTCGTCTGCGCTCGAGCTGGCCGACGAGTACCCCACCGCGATGGCCTCCCAGATGGAGGACTTCGGCCTGTTCGGGGCGACCATTCCTGAATCGCACGGCGGTCTCGACCTCGACCATGTGACCTACGCCCGGGTGATCGAGGAGCTGTCGCGGGGGTGGATGTCGCTGGCGGGGATCGTCAACAGCCACCTCATCTGCGCCAAGCTGATCGACCGATTCGGCACCGACGACCAGCGCAACCGGTCGCTGCCCGGAATGGCCACCGGCAAGCTGCGCGGCTGCTTCTCGCTGTCTGAGCCCGACAGCGGCTCAGACGCCGGCGCGCTGCGCTGCCGTGCGGTGCGCGACGGCGACGAATTCGTCATCAACGGCACCAAGATGTGGGTCACCAACGGCGAGCGTGCGGGCGTCGTGGCGCTGCTGGCTCGGGTGCCAGAGGGCGACCCCTCGGGCAGCTCAGGCATCACCTGCTTCCTCGTGGACAAGACGCCGGGCAAGCATTCGGGCGGCATCACGGTGAGCCGCAAGATCGACAAGATCGGCTACCGCGGGCTGGAGACCGTCGAGATGTCCTACGTGGACCACCGGGTGCCGGCCGACCGTGTGCTGGGCGGTGACGGCCTCACGGATGCCGCCAGCCGCGGCGGGGGCGACGGTGCGGGTCACGGCGGCGGGATCGGCAACGGGCTGCGGTGGGCGCTCGCTGCGCTGGAACTGGGGCGCATCAACGTGGCGGCCCGGGGCGTCGGCGTGGCCCAGGCCGCGTATGACGCCGCGGTCGCGTACGCGAAGGAGCGTGAGGCGTTCGGCAAGCCCATCGCCAAGCACCAGGCCATCGCTTTCAAGATCGCCGAGATGGCCACCAAGCTGCACGCCGCCCGGCTGATGACCTACGACGCCGCCCGCAAGGCCGACGCCGGCGAGCGGGTCGACCTGGCTGCGGGCATGGCCAAGCTTTTCGCATCGGAGACGGCTGCGGAGCTGTCGCTGGACGCCATGCGCATTCACGGCGGGAACGGGTTCTCCACCGAGTACCCGGTGGAGCGCTACTACCGCGATGCACCGCTGATGATCATCGGCGAGGGCACGAGCGAGATCCAGAAGCTGGTCATCAGCCGCGCCCTGCTCGCTGACGACTGAGACCAGGCGCGCCTAGGTTGACGGTCGCGTAGCTGGAGGTATGAGCAATGGCAGACCGCAAGTCGTTCTGGGCGTGGTGCCTGGAGTCCGAGGAGCCGACCGACGCCGAGCGAGCCGAGCTGGCCAAGAAGCTCTCGGCCCAGTACGGCACCGAGATCACCGCCAAACCGGTGCCGTCGGTGGACGACGCCGACCTGCGTGCGCCGCGCATAGCGATTCCCGATTCGGTGGCCGGCTGGTGCTCGACCAGCACCTACGACCGGGCTCGCTACGCCTACGGCGCCCACTTCACCGAGCGGGTCCGGGCCTTCAACCTCGACTTCCCGAACCCGCCCGACGTGGTGGCCCACCCGCGCAACGACACCGAGGTCGAGGCCACGCTCGACTGGTGCGACGCCAACGGCTACATCGCGGTGCCCTACGGCGGCGGCTCGTCGGTGGTCTGGGGCCTGACGCCGCCCGAGGACCGCGGGCCAACCGTGGTGATCTCGCTGGACCAGCTCGACCAAGTGCTCGAGATCGACGACGTGTCACGGGCGGCTCGCATCCAGGCGGGCGTGTTCGGCCCCCATCTCGAGGACCAGCTTCGCCCCAGCGGGCACACGCTGCGCCACTTCCCCCAGTCGTTCCGGTTCTCGACCCTCGGCGGATGGATCGCCACGCGCTCGGGCGGCCACTACGCCACCAACCACACCCATATCGACGAGTTCGTGGAGTCGACCCGGATGATCACGCCGTCGGGCTGGTGGGAGTCGCGCCGGCTGCCCGGTTCGGGTGCGGGCCCCAGCCCCGACCGCATGGTGATCGGCTCCGAAGGCATCTACGGGATCATCACCGAGGCGTGGATGCGCATCCAGAAGCGGCCCACGTTCCGTGCCACGGCCGGTATCACGTTCCCCACATGGGAAGCCGGCTACGACGCAGTGCGACACCTGGTTCAAGCGAAGCTGTGGCCGGCCAACCTGCGGATCCTTGACCCGGCAGAGGCCGGACGCGCGGCGGGCATGGACGGCGAGCACGCGCTGGCCATCGTGTCGTTCGAATCGGCCGATCTGACCCAGCGTCACAACATCGCCCAAGCAGTCGAGATCGCACGTGAGTGCAACGGGCACGTGCCCGACGACGAGATCCAGATCGACGACGGCACCGGCACACCCACCGGCCGCGGCGGCGCAGTCGGCGCATGGCGCAACGCGTTCATCGGCGTGGGCAACGGCGTCGAAACGTCGCTGGGCCTCATCAACGACACGTTCGAAACCGCCATCACCTGGGACCGGTGGCCCGAATTCGACGCCGTGGTGCGCGAAAAGGTCGGCGCCGTGCTGGCTGAGGTCTTCGGCGAGCACCACTCGCTGTCATGCCGGTTCACCCACGTGTACACCGACGGCCCGGCGCCCTACTACACCTGGTCGGGCATGGGCACCCAGGGCGGCGAGATCGAGCAGTGGCAAACGGTGAAGGACGCCGCCAACGAGGCGCTCGAAGCCGCCGGCGGCACGTGCACGCACCACCACGCCGTGGGCCGCATGCACCGCCCGAATGCCTATGACTGCCAGCGCCCCGAACTCTTCGCCGAAGCAGTCCGGGCAGCCAAGAAGCGGCTCGACCCCAACGGCATCCTCAACCCCGGCGTCCTCATCGACCCCTAGCCCCAACGCCCCGCTCGATGCGAGCGAGGCCAACGAGGCGGGGTGGGTGGCGCCGAACGGGGCCCCCGCAGCCCGCAGCTTGCGAGGACTGCGGGGTGTTCGGCGACAGGACCCGCCCCGCCGGGCGACAACGCAGCCCAGACGCGACGAGCGGCCGCCGCTGCCGAGATTGCTCCCGGCGGCGACGACCGCCCGTTCTGTTCAGTCAGGTTCTCGACGCTGACCTAGCGCCAGCCTCGAGTCCGACCATGCGCCTGCCTAGCGGCAGCCGCCGTTGTCCTTGTCCCACACGCAGTTGCCCGAAGCGCCGTTCACGTCAATGACGTTCGAGACGATCCAGGAGTGCGTGGACGAGTCGTACTGGCTGATATCGGTGCCCTCGACCGGGAAGGCATCGGCGTTGCCGTTCATGGCGAACGTGATGCCGTCCAGGAAGATCGGGTGGTGGATGTCGATCGCCCGCACGGCCAGGATGAAGTTGGCCCGGTTCAGGCCCGCCGGGTTGTTCGCACTCGCAGGCAGCTCCGCGGCGATGCGCAGCGCCTCCACGTACGGGTAGCCCAGCATGTAGCCGTTGCCGAACATCGCGATGCCCGGATCGAGGTCATTGGCCTCGAGGCTCTCGATGATGAAGTCGATGAACGGGTCGCTGCCGATCAGCGCCGGGTCGGTGGTGTCCTTGACGCCGCCGCCCACGATGTACCAGCCGTCACCGTCGTCGCCAGCCGGTTGAATCCAGCTCGCCGGTGCCTTGCACACTGACGGCGTGAACGCTGCCGAGATGTCTTCCTTCAGACCTGACGCTGCGACCTCCTGGATGGCGAGCAGGCATGCATTGCCCGCGGTCATCGAGATGTAGACGTCCGGATTGCTCGCGGCGATGGTCGTGATCTCGTTGGTGATGGTCGGCGATGCAGGGTCATGGCGCACCGGCACGAACTCCGACACCACATCGGGGTTGTTGTGGGCGTACTCCTCGAAGCCCAGCTCGTAGGCCAAGCCGAAGTCGTTGTCCATCACCAGGCCTGCCACCACAACCGGCAACTCGCCCGAGAGGTTGTCCTTGATCCAGTTGCCCCACAGCACCGCCTCCGTGGAGTAGGACAGGATGATGCCCGTCGTCCATGGGTGAACCTCGGGATCGCCCCACGCCGGGTGGCCCGTCCACACGAACGGCTGCGGGATGCACTCGGCATTCAGCGTGTCGTACACGGCCAGCGTGTTCGGCGAGCCCAGCGTGTGGATCGCAAAGACGTTGTCGTTCTCGATCAGCTCATCGACGAACTCGATGGTCTGTGCAGCCACGTACGCGTCGTCGTAGGACTTCATCACCACATCCCGGCCCGCGATGCCGCCTTCGGCATTCACGTGCTGGAGGTAGTTCTGCCAACCCAGGCGGGCATTGCCGTACAGCGCCAAGGTGCCCGACTGCGGGCCGGTCTGGCCGAGGCGGATCTCGTCGTCGGTGATGCCCTCGGTGTTGGACCAGTCGTCGGGACACTCGTTGAGGTCGATCGCGAACCCTTCAGGGCCGCGGAGGATGTTGTCATCGCCGACGCCCCACTCGCCCGACTCGATGTGGGCGGCAATCCGCTCCACAACCTTGCCCCGCCGGAATTCGGCCTCTTCGAAGATGCCCTCGATGGTGGAGCGGTCGAACTCCATCATCTCGTCGTCCATCATCTCGTCGTCGGCCATGTCCTCTTCGGCGGCCCGCTCGATGGCGTCCTGGCTGAGACCGCCGGCCTCTTCCTCGGGCTCGCCGTCGGCCATCTCGTCCTCGTCGTGGCCGTCGTCCTCGTCGTGGTCGTCCGCTTCCTCCTCGGCCATGGCCTCGGTGGTCTGGGTCTCGCCGGCGTCATCGTCGCCGTCGTCGCCACCGCAGGCGGCCGCGACAAGCGAGAACGCGAAGAGCAGCGCTAGCAAGCGCAAAAGGCGGTTCTTGGATAGTTGCATTGGTCCCTCCTCGGTGGAACAGCAGCCACCGCAGAGTCGCAAGCCGACACTCGGCGGGCATGGCCCGCGACTGTCCCCCATGACCGCTGCGGCGGTGCGCGCGAGAGTAATCGCGCCGCGCCGATCCGATCTCAGCTCGGGTGCGACGATCGCGTGACAATCGCCCGCAGAAGGTCCTGGTGCCCCTGCAGCGGACGCACCCGGCAGGCGGGGTGCGGGCGGCATAGCGTGTCGGCCCATGGAATGGGGAGTCACTCTGCCGCACTTGGGCCACATCGGATCTCGCGATGGGCTCATCACGTTCGCATCGGAAGTCGACCAGCTCGGATTCGCTTCGGGCTGGGCGTCCGATCATGTCTGCTGGCCTGCCGAGCTGGTGTCGAAGTACCCGTACTCCGACGACGGCTCGTTCCCGGCGCCGCCGAAAACGGGATGGCTCGACCCCATCGGCACACTGCTGTTCGTGGCCGCCGTCACCGAGAACCTGCGGCTGGGCTTCAGCGTGCTGATCCTGCCCTACCGGCCGCCGGTGGAAACGGCGAAGCGCCTCGCAACCATCGACGTGCTGTCGAACGGCCGGCTGATCCTGGGCGTGGGCGTGGGCTGGATGCGCGAGGAAGCCGAAGTGCTGGGCATGCCGTGGGATCGCCGTGGCAAGCGCTCCGATGAGCAGCTCGAGGTGTTCCGGGCGCTGTTCACCGAGGACGAGCCGAGCTTCGACGGCGAGTTCTACTCGTTCCCCGCCGTCGGCTTCGAGCCCAAGCCCGTGCAGGACCCGGTGCCGGTATGGGTCGGCGGCAACACGGCCGCCGCCCACCGACGGGTGGCGCAGTATGGGCACGGCTTCCATGCGGCATTCGAGACCGTCGACGAGGTTGCCTCGGGTTGGAGCGGGGTGGGCGAGGCGTGCGACGCCGTAGGCCGGGACCGCGGCGAGATCACGCTGTCGCTGCGGTACTACCTCGACCCGGCATCGGCAATGAAGCCGGAGGTGTCGATCGCCGGCAGCACCGAGCAGATGATCGACAGCGTCGGGCGAGTTGCCGAGGCAGGCGTGACGCATTTCGTGCTCGATCCGGTGGCACGTGGCGGCATCGAGGGTCGCCTCGACGCGCTGCGTGCTTTCATGGCCGACGTGGCGCCCCACTTCACCTGACGGCTCAGCCTGCTGGATGTCGCTGGCAGACGAGCGCGCCCTGTCGCGATCCCTGCACAGGCGCAACTGCCACAGCGGGTGATGCGCCGCGGTTCGGCGGCAGACTCGGTCTGTGCTGTGGGCATCCTCGCTTGCCAAGTCGTACCCGCCGCGGCGGCTGTTTGCTGACGTCAGCGTGCAGCTCGCGCCCGGTCGGCGAGTGGCGCTGGTGGGCGGCAACGGGATCGGCAAGACGACCTTGCTGGAGATCCTGGCTGGCATCAACGAGCCCGACGAGGGCGAGGTCCACCGCCAGAGCGGGCTGACGATCGGCTACCTGCCCCAGGAGCTCGACGAGATCGCCGACGGCACGGTGCTCGAAGCGACGCTGGCCGGGGCGGGCGACATCACCGCCATGACGGCCGAGCTTCGATCGCTGGAGGCGAGGCTGGCCGATGTCGACGCTGCCGATCACGACAGCGTGCTCGCTCGCTACGGCGAGCTGGAGGCTCACTTTCGCCAGATCGGCGGCTACGGCTTTGAAGCGGAAGCTCACCGGGTGCTCGCCGGCCTGGGTTTTGCGGCCGATGATGCGCAACGCCCGGTAGTACAGCTGTCGGGCGGCTGGCGGATGCGGGTCGCGCTCGCCCAACTGCTGCTGGCGAAGCCCGATGTGCTGCTGGCTGACGAGCCCACCAACCACCTCGATGTCGACTCCGTGGCCTGGCTGGAGGATCAGCTCGCTGCCTGGGAGGGCGGGCTGCTGTTCGTCAGCCACGACCGCGACTTCATCGACGCCGTCGCCAACCGCGTCATCGAGATGGACGGCACGACCACGCACGAGCACGTCGGCGGCTTCGCCGAGTTCGTTGTGGCCCGCGAGGAGCGGATAGCGGCGGCCGAGGCAGCTGCGGCACAGCAGGCTCGCAGGCGTGCTCACGCCGAGCGCTTCATCGAGCGGTTCCGGTACAAGGCCACCAAGGCTCGGCAGGTGCAGAGCCGGATCAAGGCACTGGAGAAGCTGGCGCCAGTCGAGGTGCCGAGCCGCAAGGAGCTGGCGGCCCGCTTCGGCTTCGGCACGCCGCGGCGCTCGTCGCGGGTCGTCGTGGAGCTGATCGGCGCTTCGGTGGGATACGACGACGGTGACGCTCCGGTGCTCGAAGGCGTGGACCTCGTCATCGAACGCGGCACCAAGGTGGGCGTTGTCGGCCCGAACGGCGCTGGCAAGACGACGCTGCTGCGGGTGCTGCAGGGCGAGTTGGGCATCCTCGGCGGTGAGCTGCACCGGGGCCGCAACGTGGACATGGCCACGTTCGCTCAGCATCTCGCCGAGGTCATGGACCCGCGACGGACAGTGGTGGAGGAGTTCACGGCCTCGGTGGGCGATCAGCCCGGGCGGAATGTGCGCACGATGCTGGGCGGGTTCGGCTTTGCCGGCGACGCTGCGGACCGCAAGGTGGCGGATCTCTCCGGCGGCGAGCGCACCCGGCTGGCGCTGGGCATCACGATGGCGAACCCGGTGAACCTGCTGGTGCTCGACGAGCCCACCAACCACCTCGACCTGCCGAGCTGCGATCTGCTCGAGGATGCGCTGTCGGTGTACCCGGGCACGGTGCTGCTGGTGACCCACGACCGTCACCTCATCCGCAGCGTGGCCGACTCGCTGATCGTGGTGCGTGACGGCACCGCCACCCTGCATCCGGGCGTCGACGAGGATCTGCTGCGTCCGCCAGGGCTGAGCACGAGGCGGACCGCCGGCGGCAGCACTGCGGGCAGCACCGGCAGTGGCAGTGCCAGTGATCGGGGCACCGGCAGTCAAGACCCCGGCCGCTCGACCACGACCGGCCAGCGCGCGGGCGGTCGCGGCGCCGACGCGACGTCGCGGGCCAGCGCGGCGCAGCGACGCCGAGACTCCGCCCGCCAGCGTCAAGCGGCTCACGATGCAACAGCGGACCTGCGCAGGGAACTTGCCGCGGCAGAGCGAGCATGGGAGGCCGCCGAGCACCGCGTCGCGGAAATGCAGGCACTGCTCGGCGAGCCCGAGACCTACGACGATCCCGAACGTGCGCGCCAGGTCGCTGAGGACTACGGCGCCGCCAAGTCCGAAGCGATGCGCCACATGTCCGAATGCGAGGCACTGCAGCGACGCATCGACCGCACAGCCGCCGGAATCTGAGCAGCCGCCGGCTAGGCGCAGCCGTCGGAGGGCGCGGCCACTGGCACATGTGACACCTCGACGGAGCGGTCGGCGATGTCGGCGCCCGGCAAGAACGTGACGAGGGAGGCTGTGCCATTCGATGGGATGCCCATGGGTGCGCCGGGATACCACGCGGTCACTGCGCCCACCGAGACATCGGTGGTGACGTGCCAGTGGCCCAGCGCCACATAGTCGGCCCGGGTGGCCTCGATCTCCGATGCCGTGATCGGCGAGGAGCGATGCTCGTCGTCGGCTGTTCGCAGGAAGTGCCCATGGCCCGCAGCGATGAACCACCCTTCGTCGGGCCGCTCTGGGACCCCGGCGAGGGGCCGGTAGTCGACATCGTGCGAGGGCATGGCCCGACCCCACAGCGTCAGGTCGTGCTCGCCGAAGTGCAGCGTTGCGCCCTCGGGATCGTCAAGGAAGATCACGCCGGCGCCAGTGACTTCGAGCCGGTGCTCGTGGTCGGCGTGAGTGCCCCAGAGTGATCGCTCGTCGTGCACGTCGTGGTTGCCGGGAATGATGACGACCGACGCGTCGACGTCGCCGAGCAGCTCCATGGTGTGCGCGACATCGGTCCGCTTCAGCCGGGCGTGGTCGAACAGATCTCCCGCGATCAGCAGCACATCGGCCTGGTGGGCCACCGCCGTGTGCGCGAGGGCGTGAATGGGGCATTGGCACACGTCGCGGTGGGTGCCGTGCGGGCCGCGCACATGGCCGATGTGCACATCGGACGTGTGCAGCACGCGCAGCGCGTGCCCCGCGCCTGGCCCCGCTACCGCCAACCCAGCTTCGGCCGATCCCTCCACAGCGAGACAGCTTGCCACGACAGGCTGCCCGAGACTCCGGGCGAGACCGGGGGCCGCTCAGCGAGCGTGAGGCCCGTGTCGGCTGGGTGTCGGCGCTGCGCTGCCGCTTGTTCGCGTGGGGTACGTCCACGCTTCGCCTGCGGGCGGTACCTTCGGCACGGTGCGCATCCTGGTGACCAACGATGACGGAATCGAGTCCGAAGGACTGCACGTACTTGCGAGCGCCATGACCGCTCACGGCGATGTCGTGGTGGTGGCGCCAGATTCCGAATACTCGGGCGCGGGCGCCGCGATCGGTCCGCTGCATCTGATGGATCCCGAGGTGCACAAGGTGCACTTTGACGGCGTCACCGATGCCTGGTCAGTCTCCGGGGCACCAGCGTTGTGCGTGATGTTCGCCCGGCTGGGCGCCTTCGGCCCGGTGGATCTGGTGGTGTCAGGGATCAACCCGGGCGCGAATGTCGGCCGTTCCGTGTACCACTCCGGCACCGTCGGCGCAGTGCTGACGGGTCGCAACGGCGACATCCCGGGCTTGGCAGTCAGTCAGACCGTCGAGGGATTCGGGGTGGAGGGCCAAGGCTGGGAAGATGCCATCGCAGACCAGAAGTGGCATGCAGCAGCCGAGGTTGCCAGCGTCGTGCTCAGCGGTCTGCTTGCGGACGAACACGAATCGGCGTGGGCAGTCAACCTCAACGTGCCGAATCGTGAAGTCGCCGACATGAAGGGCTGGCGGTTCACCGAAGTGGGCACGCTGCCGCCGCGTTCGATCACCTCGGTGAGCCTTGAGCCGCATCCCGACAACGCTGATGCATTCCGGGTCGCCATGGAGTGGGGCGACGCCGTCGACATGCCTGCCACGGTCGACACTGGCGCGGTCATGGACGACTTCGTCTCGGTGTCGTTCCTGTCGCGTCTCACCGCGCAGACGCCGACGGCCGACGCCAAGCTGACTGCCTGCCTCGACGGCTTGTTCTGACAGACGATCCTGGCTGAGCCGCTGATCAAGCCGTGAAGCGCCGCGTGACCCGGAAATTGCGCACCAGCATCACGACGGCGGCGATGCCGAGCGCTACGGCTACCCACGCTCCCCAGCTCGCAAGATCGGCATAGGAGCGGTGCTCCACCGCCAAGCCTGAACTCACGCCGGCGGCAGCACCGAGGGCGGTCATCAGCACGTCGGCGGTGGCCTGCACGCTGACTCTGCGCTCGAGCGGGAATGAGGCGGTCAGCAGCGAGCTGGCGGACACGACGCAGCAGCTCCAGCCGATGCCGATGAGAAACAGCCCCGACAGCAGACCGGTGGCATGTTCGGCGTCGGTATTGGCCGCCATGACAGCGCCGACGGTGAGCACGAGCGCACCGGTGACGATGATGATCTGACCGCCGACGCGGTCCACCAGCCAGCCCACATACGGCGAGAACGCAAACATGCCGGCGATGTGCAGCGACAGCATGATGCCGATGATCAGCGGGTTCTGGCCGCCTTGGGACATGTGAATGGGCGACACCGTCATGACGCCCACCATCACGGCCTGCGACAGCATCATCCCGATGAGCGCAATAGACGCCACGGGATGGGCCAAGATGCGTCCGGCCTCGGCCAAGCTCGGCAGCTTGACGCTCGTCGAACCCGCATCGGCGGCCACGACATGCAGCGGATCAGGGCGCAGACGGCGCCAGATGTTGACGGCTCCCAGGCCGAACAGGCCGAGCGCCAATGCGTACGGCAGCGCGAAGCCGCTCAACCCCGCGGTGTCGGCAAAGATGCTCTTGAGACCGAGTGCGACTGTGGGTCCCAAGACCGAGCCGACCGTGCTCGCCCAGAGCACCAAGCTGATCGAGCGGGCCCGATTCTCATCGGTGGCCAGGTCGGCCCCGGCGTAGCGCGCCGCCAGGTTGGCGGCTTGGCCTGTGCCGATCAGCACCATGCCGAGCACCAGCACCGAGTAGCGGCCCATGAACGCCGACAGCAACGCCAGCGTGGCGCCGATCGCCCCGACGAAGTAGCCGGTGGCGAGTCCGGCGCGGCGGCCGTGGCGGGCCATCAGCGCCGCCAGCGGGATGCCCGCGAGCGTGCCGCCGATGCTGAGGCACACGGCAGCCAGGGAGGCCTTTGTCTCGCTGCCCGTCATCTGGTCGGCCAGCAAGGTGGACGCCGAGAACGATGCAGTCATGGCCAGCCCGCCGGGGATCACCCCGAGCTGCAGGACCCGGATGGTGCGGCGTGCCAGCTCGTCGCGTTCGGGCGAACCCGGGAGGTATGCAGATCCCTCGCTGCCCTCCGACAAACTCTGCACCATCGACCTAGCCTCCGGACCGGCCCGCCGGTGCCGCGGCAGGGCCGATTGCGAACGCTACTGCGGGTCACCAAATCGCGCCGGGATGACCTGCGTCGTGGCGGGCGCGACGGTTGCTGGATGCGCTCGGGACGACCATCACCTGCAGGAGACGTGAACATGCGAGACATCACGGGATGCGTTGCCATGATCAGTGGCGCGAATCGAGGCATCGGGGAGGCCATCGCCGCGGCGCTGCACGCCGACGGCTGGGCGCTGTCGCTGGGTGCTCGTGACGTGGCCTCGCTGGAAGCCTCGGCGGCCGGCTACCGAACCGACGTTGCCGGCGACGGCGACGCGACGGGCCGAGCTGACAGGGGGCCAGCCGTGACGCTGCACCGCTACGACGCCACCGATCCCGAGGCCGCCGAGCGGTGGACTGCAGAGACGATTGCGGCGCACGGCCGGATCGACTGCCTCGTCAACAACGCCGGCGTCGCCCATCCCGACGACTTCGAGGAGCTGACCGAGAGCACGCTCGACGAGATGTGGGAGGTCAACGCGAAGGGGCCGTTCCGCATGCTCCGCGCCACGCTCGACCACCTGCGCGGCAGCGGCGAGGGCCGCATCGTGAACGTGATCTCGATGTCGGGCAAGCGAGTGCGCGGCACGTTCGCACCCGGCTATGCCATGAGCAAGCACGCCGCGATGGCCCTGCACCACTCGGTCAGGCACCTCACGTTCCCCGACGGCATCCGGTGCACGGCCGTGTGTCCGGGCTATGTGCAGACCGACATGACCGCAGACTTCGGCGTGGACCCGTCGATCATGATCCAGGCTGACGACCTGGCCCAGGCCCTGGCCACGATCCTGCGGCTGCCGAACACCGCATCTGTCGCCGAGCTGCTCGTCACCACCGAGCCCGAGACCATCGCGTAGCGAGACTTCGACGTAATGCGCTGGACGGCTCGGTGCCGCAGGGTGGTACCGTGGCAGTTCGGATCCGACAAGTGAGGCAGGTCGCTGCGCTTCCCTGCTAAGTGTGGTGACAGCGACCCGCCTCACGGATCGCCATACGAATTCACCCCACTGCACGAAGAATGAATTTCGTTGCATTTCGGTGGCGTGCGGTCAGCGGGCTGCCAACCGGCGGCGGCGTTCCTTGACCATCTCGGTGGCTGCGTCGCTGCCGTCGTGGAACGTGCCCAACCACTTGTCGAGCGGGATCAGCGCGGTTCCGTAGTTGCATTCGAAGTAGCGGTGGTGGAGCGTGTGGAAGCGATCCCCGCCCGCCACCGTGCGACTGCCTGCGACGACGAATCGGTCGAAACCCGAGTGCGACGCCGCCGGCGACAGCAAGAAGTATGTGGTCGCCAGCGTCACCGGGTACGGGTTTGCGGGGATGACGAGGAACAGGAACGGCACCGAGAGGTACAGCACATGCTCGAGCGGGTGCATCGACACGCCCGACCACGGGCCGATGTTGACGTTGCGATGGTGCAGCGAGTGCGCCCAGCGGTACAGGTGCTTGGTGTGCAGCAGGCGGTGGGTGCCGTAGAAGTGGATCGACCCCAGCGGGAAGACGGCCAGCGTGATTGCTGCGGTGTATGCATAGGCCGCCCTGCCACCAGAGGAACTGGGTGACGAGCCAGCACGCCATGGCCAGCGGACGAGGCGACCGGTCGTACAGCGGCGGGAGCGTCACCTCCCCAATCCCCACGATGCGAATTGTACGACTGCTTGGGACGCCGCTCGGCAAGCTTCGCCGGCTAGCCGGCAGCGAATTGTGCCTCTTCGCATATGAAACGGCGGTGACATCGAGGGGCGCGAGGCACCTAGCTTCGCTCTTATGAGCGGCGAGCCCGGACTGAGGTCTTCCAAGGACGCCTGGCGCCGGTGGATTCGAGATCGGCGGCAGCCGGTCACAGCAGCGTCGACCGCCGCCGTAGTCGCAGGCATTCAGGCGTTCATCGAGGCGCTCGACGCGAAGTCAGCCGCCATCGCCGGAAGGCGGGTGCCTCCGGGCGCCAACCTGATCCTCTTCTACCGGGCCATGGCGAATGAGCTGTCGCTGGATCGGCTCGCAGACGCCGTCGGCTGGCAGCGGTTCGCCGTGACACGCACTCCCCCCCACGGCCCGCTCACACTGCACCCGGCGATCGGGGCGATGGAACAGCACCGGTACGGCTTCCCGCAGCCCACTGCCGACGCGTTCGAGTTGCAGCCCCGGCACATCTCGCTGGCGTTGGTGCCCGGTGTGGCGTTCGACCGTCACGGCACCCGGCTGGGCCACGGCGTGGGCTATTTCGACGAGCTGCTGGCCAGGCTGCCCAAAGACTGCCCGCGGGTCGGGGTCACGTGCCGCCATCTCGTCTTCGACCAGCTTCCGTCCGAACCCCATGACGTACCGATGACCCATCTCGCCACCGAGGACGACGTCATCGCCATCGGCCCTGATGGGGCCTAGCGGTGCGCATCTGCGAACTGCGCTAGCAATAGCCGCGACACAGCGCCAGTGAGAGGAGCCGGCATGGCGACACAACTGCGTCGTTACGACGTGATCGAGGGCCAGATGGACTCGCTGATCGAGTGGTTTCCGAGCGTCATCGCCGTGCGGGAGAAGTTCGGCTTCAAGGTCGAGTTCATGTATGCCGACCGCGAGAACAACCAGCTCGTGTGGGCCGTGAGCCACCAAGGCGACTATGACGCCGCGCACGAGGCGTACGCAGCATCGCAGGAGCGAGCCGCCGTGTTTGCCGGCCAACCCGACCGGGTGAGCAGTATGCACGCATCAATGGTGGACACCGTCATCGCCCCCGGCGCCGACTGACAGCCGGCACGCCAAACAGACCGGCACCTCGTTCGAGTTACGGCTAAGTAGCCGCCGGGAGTACGCCCATCCAGCACACCACGCCGATGTCGTCGGCGCCGTACACGCAGTGCTTGAGCAGCAGCCTGCGCAAGAGGGCCGCGTCGGTGACCTCAACGCCCGCTCGCGCTTGCGACCGCAGGCCGTTGATCGATTCTCGGATCTTCGGCAGCGGCGTTTCGGCAAGGAATGCAACTGTGCTCTCGGCGAGCAGATCAGTGACCTCGACCAAGAAATGGGCGCTGCCGCAGGCGGGGTCGAGCACGGCGAAGTCGAGCAATTGGCCTGCTGCAGTGACCGGGTCGTCCTTCGCGATCTGCCGAACCTCGTCAAGGTGCCGTTCGAATGCGGGCAGGACCGCCTGGCGCACCAAGTGCTTCACCAGCGGCACCGGCGTGTAGTAGACGCCACCCGCCTTGCGGCCGCCCTCGTGGGTCTGCCACAACAACGACCCTGAAGTGATTTCGGGTTCGCCTTCGGCGGTCAGATAGCGGTCTTGCCCGAGGTCGTACCGCAGCGGGCGATCGGCCACTGTGAGCTGCAGGCTCAGCAGCGTCTCGTAGATATGACCGATGTGAGCGATCTCCAACGAGGAGTAGTCGACGCCGCGGCCGGTCTCCGCATCAATGCCGACGGCGGTCAATACCCCAGCAAAGCACCGGTCGTCGAGTTCGATCTCCTCCAAGAGCCCTGCGCCCTCGAAATCGCCGCTCGAGAAGAGAGCGCCGTTGTAGGCGGGCACTCCCCACGCCGGGTTCCCAGTCCGGAGCGCTCGCACCAGCGTGCCGAAGCTGGACCACAGACCGGTCGAAGCGTCACTGACCTCGTCTTGTGTCTGTTGTGCCTCGGCCACGAGTTCGGCCAGCGAATGCCGGCGGTAGGTCGCATCATCGGTCGGGAGGTAGCGCGAGCTCTCGGCGTAGAGCACGAACAGCAGCCTGAACAGCAGGGTGAGCGCGGCGCGCTGAAGCTCTTGCCTGAACTCGTCGTCATCAAGATCCGCACCGTGCTGTACCGCCCAACGCTCAAGCCCGGCCGCGAGCGCGGGCAGCGCATCGTGACGGATGGTGCGGTCGAGTCGGCGCCGCAGCGCCGAACCGAACGCTTGAGCCTCGTCTTGCAGTTCGGTGAAGCCACCTTCGGCCAGATAGCGAGGGGCGAGCAATGCGAGGTATGAGCGGCGTTCGTCGCCGAGCAGTTGAGCGTCGAGGTCCAGCCATTCCGCTGTCGAGGCTGACGCATCACAGTCGAAGAGTCGGTAACGGTTTCTGCAGGCGAGCAGCCCGTATCGGGCACCTCGTGACCGGCAGTCTGCTGCCAACACTCCTTCAGGCGGGCGACCAGCATCGTCGAGCCGCATGAAGTCGCTCGGGTCCGCCTTGGGATGCACCACCGCCACGGGGCTGCCGTCGAATCGAAGCAGGTATCCGCGCGGCTCGAGAGTCTCGATGTCGTAGCCGAGCCCGGCGGGCAACGAGCGCCAGTCTCCGTCCCAGTGCACGTGTTGAAGCGCTTCGACGGCGAACAGGCCGAATGTTGGGTCATCCAGAATGCGATGCTCGAGCATGTGCCGGGTCAGCAATCCCGACACCAGCAGGCCCCGGCCCGCGAGGCGCACAACCTCGATGGCGATGTGACGGGATGCGTCCAGCGATGGCATCGCTGCTGCCCGTTCGATCGCGAACGCGAGCCCTTCGCAGTCCATGGAACGAAGTGGCTCAGTCGGCGCTCGCGGACCGAGCACCACGACGCTTCCATCGTTCTTCGAGTCGTCGGATACGAGCAGGTACCCCAGCTCCGAATTCCCAACCCGTTCGCGCCACCGAGCGCGCATGAACGTCTCGCCAGCCTTGGATGCCCTCGCGACCTCGAGATGACCGAAGCGGACTGTTCGCGATGCACCGGGACCAGGCGGCACCTCCTGTGCCACGTTGCGCGCCACCAGCCGGCTCAGCAGCTCATCGGCGTTCACGGGTCGCAAGAATACGTGCCGTCTGACGGCGAGTACCTGACCGTCCATGACTCTCCAAGCGCGTGAAGTCAGAGTCGCAGACCGCAGGGAACGTGCCGAGCAGGAACCTATGCGCAGTGGATCGAGCCGCAAAACGATTTTCGGCGGTGGTCGGAGCGAACCGACTCACCGCACTTCGTGGACCTATGTCGGCCGGATCATCTCTGCACGTGCGGCCTCGATGGCTGGGCGGCGGTGGCAGCCTTCGAGGTGGTCGTTGACGATGCCTGACGCCTGCATGAGGGCGTAACAGGTTGTGGGGCCGACAAACCGCCAACCCTGCTTGCGCAGTGCCTTGCTGAGCGCTGTCGATTCGGGCGTCGACGGCATCGAGGCGAGCGTGCGGTAGTCGATGACCGCCGGCCGATCGCCCGGCTGCGGTTCGAACGACCAGAAGAAGGCCGCCAGGCTGCCATGCGCCTCGATGGTGTCGAGCGCAGCCCGGGCGTTGTTGATGGTGGCCTCGATCTTGCCGCGGTGACGCACGATGCCTGCGTCGCCGAGGAGCCGTTCGACATCGACCTCGCCGAAGCGGGCCACCACCTCGAAGTCAAACCCGCAGAACGCGGCCCGGAAGTTCTCCCGCTTGCGCAGGATCGTCAGCCACGACAGCCCCGATTGGAAGCCCTCGAGGCACATCTTCTCGTACAGGCGCACGTCGTCGGTGACCGGCATGCCCCATTCGGTGTCGTGGTACGCCTCGTAGTCGTCGTGGCCCTCGCCCCACCAGCACGCCAGCGTCCCGTCAGCTCGCCGCCTCAGCCCCTCGGGCACCTCGGCGGGATCAGAACGGCGATCAGCGCTCGCGGCGAATGCCCTTGAACGAGCCGCCGCTCGCCTTCTCTTCGACAAAGCGACCGCTCGACAAGTCGCGCTCGATCCAAAGATCCGTTCTTGACCCACGTTCGCTCTGTTCAACGTCACTCAGATGGTGCCGGTCTTTCTTGGTCATGCCTGCTCCTCCGGAATGTCCACGAGCAACCGGTCGAAACATGCCAGCCGGGCCTCGTCTCGCGGCACCGGTGGGCGTCGTTCGCCTCGTCGCAAAGGATGTCTACTTGATTACCAGTTGGAAGAATCACAGATTAGGCACCTGGTGTGACACCGCCCTGCCTTGGCGTGCTTGTTGGCGTCGTGGTGGACGGTGCCGATTGGCGTTCTGATCCCACAGCTCGCTCGGCTGGCCCAATCGCCGCCGCGAGGGCTGCCAGAGCGACGACGACAAGGAGAAGCACACGGAGTCGGTGCTGTAATCGCTGTGCGGCACCAGTGGCCGGGCGCGCGAGCAAGATGGCACCCGCCAGAGGCAGCACCAGCAGCGCAGCGCTGTCGCGAATTGAGTCAGAACTGCCCGCGACCGTCAGCAAAGGAAGCGAGACAGTGGTCGCAATGATCAACAACCACAAGAACGCGTGCGTTGGCCGGTGCAGGCCGAGTCGCAACCGAAGGTCTACATAGGTTGGCGAATCCCTGCCCGACGCATAGATCGATAGCTTGTCGGGCGTCCAACGAAGCGCGCTCAGAGGCGGTACGCCGATCACCCGACCTTCAGGGTCCGAAACGCGCGCGGGTTCCTTCACCCTGACCTCGTGATCGGCTAGATGAACCTCTGCATGCCCAGACTGTGCATCGCCAATCATGACCCGCTGCGTGATCAGCCCTGCGCGAAGCGAAGGCCATCGTCTTGGGCTGGCTCCGTCGTGCCAAGGCCGTGTGGTTCGCATCTGGATCTTCGTCGGCATGTCGACAGGGACAACTGTGTCGACGATCACATCCCAGCGCTGCCCATATCCAGCGATACGAGTGCGCGTTGCGTCGTCGCAATCGTTGGCGAATCGCACGAACCGCTCAAGCCAGTCCGTCACAGCCTCGATGTCCTGCGGTCGGTTCTCGCAGAACGGCAAGCAGCGCAGCAAGTCTTCTGAGGCAGATCGCGGGTCTGCGGTTTCCACGAGCGACTGCTTCAGCAGTTGCTGCGTCGCGCCGATCAACTCGGACCACTCGCGCACCTGGTCCTCGTTGACTTGGAGTGCAAGACCGCTCGACAGGTATCCGGCGAGCAGGCGCTGTCTGCGACCGCGCCTGTGAACCAGTCGATGATTCCCAGTTGCCGGGCGAAACGCGCCAACCGCATCGCCGAGCAGTTCCGCACGACTGAGGTCCTCGGCCAGAAAGTGATCCCAAATGGCGGGGCTGTAGGCGCTGATCGCGTACAGCAGTTCATCGGCGTCCGGGAGTTCGACAAGCGCATCGCTGCGCGGCCGAGCAGCCCATGTCATGTAGTTCGTTTGAAGACGCGCGAGCTGGTGCTTGAGCAACAACGCGCAATGGTGGCTTGGGCTCGCCGCCATGTCGACATCAAGCAACACAGCCTTGTGCCGGGTCGTCAGTGGCAGCAGCAAGCGAACAAGCTCCCCGGACTCGATGCCCGGATGCCACCGACGAATCAACCGCAGTGGCAAGCGGACCTGATACGACGACGAGACGGAGACGCAGTCAGCGTCTTCGACGACGAACCGCTCAACGACTCGCTCTCGCCACGAAGTCGGGTTGGAGAGCAACTCGTACGTGAGGGCGAGCTGATTGTGCAGGTGGTGGACCATTCCAAAACCGCTAGCTCAAGGCGGCGGCGACGGCCTCGGCGATCGCGTCGTTGGTGGGTGGCGGGCCGTAGAACATCATGGTGGTTCGGTCGGCGAAGGTATTGCGCTCGGCGATCTGGGCGCCCACGGCCGACGGCGTGCCGGACACGACGATGAGATCGAGCAGATCGTCGTCGATGAGGTCGCTCATCTCGCGCCAGCTGCCCTGCTTGGACAGCGTGTTCAGGCGGGGCTGCAGTTCGCCGTAACCGTGGTGGTCGAGTGCGCCCGCGTAGGCCGGCGTCGATCCGTAGAACGCGAGCTGGCCCGCGGCGGAGCGGCGCGCCTTGTCGACCTGCTCGTCGTTCTCCCCCATGGCAACGATGGTCAAGCAGGCAACGGTGACCTCGCCGACGTCGCGTCCTGCCGATTCGGCGCCGGCCGCCATGGCCGGGAGGGTCACATCGTTCATGAACTGCGGCGTGTGGAACGGATGGACGAAGAAGCCGTCGGCAGCCGCGCCGATCACCTCGACCATGCGGGCACCGACGCCGGCCACGTAGATCGCCGGCGGCGCCCCGCCGATCGGGCCCGGGTTGAAGAATGGGGTCATGAGGGTGTGGGTGTAGAACTCGCCCCGGTGGTTGAGCCGCTCGCCGGTTTCGAAGGTGTGCCAGATGGCCCGCACCGCCTCGATGTACTCGCGCATCCGCTCGGCAGGGCGTGACCACTGCTCGCTGTAGCGCTTGGTGATGTGGGGCTTGATCTGTGTGCCGAGACCGAGGATGAAACGGCCGCCGCTGTGGCGCTGCAGGTCCCACGCAGTGACGGCGCAGGTCATCGGGTTGCGCGCGAAGGCCACCGCAATCGCCGTGCCCAGCTCGATGCTGTCGGTGCGCTCGGCTGCCAGCGCCAACGGCAGGAACGGATCGTGGGATGCCTCGAACGACCACGCGGCCGACAGTCCCATCTGCTCAAACTGCGCTGCTTCGTCTGCGCACCCTCCCGGTGTCGACGCAGTCGTCGCCCCGTCAATCCGATGCGGTGCTGTTGCGGTTGTACTCATTGGACAGGCCTCCTGAACGCTCGCTGCGCCAGCCCACCGCCAAAGCCGTTGGCGGGCCAGGTGAATCTTGCCCTATGGAGCGCTTGCAGGCTGCGGCGTTGTGCGGCATCGGCCTGATCGCGGCATATCGGCGTGTTGACGTTGTGAGTAGCCCTTCGGATGCACTCCGTGGTGCCGCCGCGTCTTCGTAACGGTTACCGCTTCGTTATCAAGATCAGCGCTGGGCCGAGGGCATTTCGGGCAGCTTGCTGATGACGTCCATGATGCCCTGACCGGAATAGGTGACGGTCAGGGTCTCGCTGGCACGAGTCATGGCGACGTACAGCAATCGGCGGCGCAGACGGTCCTGCTCCGCGGGTTCGTCAGATTCAACCCAAATGTGATTCGCCCCGCCAATGACAACGTGCCGGTATTCAAGGCCCTTGAGCATCTGCAAGGTGGCGACCGTCACGATTCCGACGGCATCGGCAACCTTGTCACGTTGCTTGCCCTTGACTTCGACGGTATCCGGGACGCGCCGCAGCACTTCCTTGCGAAGGTCCTGCCAGCCCGACAGCACTGCGATGTGCTCCGGCGCCGCACCGCCATCTCGCAGCCGCGCCACCTGCTCGGCTACGGCGTCGGCTTCGGCCAGCATCGACCCGCACGCAAGCCTCACTGGCAGCGGTCCGCGTCGAGCCGCTTGCCTCGGCATCACGAAGACGTCGAGGTCGTCGCCGGGATCTCGCGCGTCGCCTCGTTGCACAGCGTCGCCGAGCGCCAGCAGTGCCTCTTCCAGCACCTCATCGGTGTTGCGGTAGTTGACGTCGAAGACCTTGGTGCGCCCCTGCGCCGTCGTTCCCGGCGGATTCCAGCGCCGATTGCCCCGGTAGATCCGCTGGGCGCCGTCGAGCGCGACCACGAAGTGATCACGGCCTGGCTTGAGCAGCGCCCACGCCAGGTCCAATCCGTCTGCTCCCAGATCTTGAGCCTCGTCGACCAGAACCATGTCGTATCCCCAGGCACGACGCTCAGCCTCGGTGAGGTCACGCACATAGTCGGCAGCATCACGGCGACGCTGCTCGAAGTCTGGCTTGGCCTTGGCTTCCCCAACGAGTGCGGCCTGTTGAAGCACGCGGCGTGCCTGCTGGTCGATGGTTCTGACAGTGACGTTCCTGCACTCCGCCACCTGCGCCCGCAGTGCTGACGCCAGCGGCCTGTTGAAACACATCAACAGAATCCGCCACTCAGAAAAATGCCGGGCGACATGGCGGGCTCGGTGCGTCAGCACGAGCGTTTTGCCGCTGCCGGCCACGCCTCGTATCACCCGATACCCGGGACCCAAGTGTCGGGCCGTGCGTTCTTGCTCGCGGTCAAGCGTGCGAATGACCGCCTCGCTGGCCGAATCGGGTTCTCGGAACATCGCAGCCGTCTTGCCGGTGATGACGATCTCGGGCTTGACCTCAGCTCGGGTGCGCGCTTGCTCGGGTGCGCCCAGCGGCAGAATCTGACCGCCGATGGCCCGCTGAAGCGCAGGCCGCAATGCGCCCGGCTCGAAGTCGTCGCCGGTCAGCAGCGGCAACCGGCTGTCGATCCCGGCTGCGTGCTTGTGACGGGTCTGCGGTAACGCGAGGACATGCTGCACCGGCAAAGATCCGACCGGTATGTCCGCGACACGGCCGCCGATCTGCCTCACACGATCTGCTACCAGGCGATGGGTCTCCCCCTCGTCGAGCTGTGCGCGTCGTCGGCGCGAAGCCTTGATCTGTCGGCGCGAGGGTGCTTGCAGGACGGCGATCCCGGCCTGAGGGTCGAGCACCACCAAGTAACAGTCACTGTCGTCGTCGGTCGCTGCCGCGCCGTCGAACTCGCGCCGCAGCGCCGCCGCTTCGCCCTCCCCTGTGCGCTCGAGCCAGACGGTCACTTCCTCTGGCAAGTCGTCCCGAAGATGGCGAGCCACCTCATGCAGTCGCTCGGGCACGTCGCTGCGGCTCGCAAGATTCTCAGGCTGCAGGAAGGCCATATGTGCTCCGCTGATAGCGCGGCTTGACTGTAGTGAAGGCACCTCGCCGTTTACGGTTCTGGGCCGACCACCATGAGGCGCCTATATGGCACCAACGAGCTCGGAACCGTCGTCGGTGAGTTCGAGCCGAACGTAAGAAGTGCCACCGAACTCGTCGGCGACGGCAGCAACGAGGCCCTTGTCGATCAACGCGTCGACTGCTGCGCTCACGTCCTTCTCGCCAAGGAACGCCAGTCGGCCCGCTGACGGGTGCTTCATCAGCCCCGGGCGCGCACCATTCGCCCCGACGGCATCCGCACCCCACAGGTTGCCTGCGAGAGTACGTTCGATGTTCTTGCGTGAGTACCGTGAATACCCCCATCGGGCGACATCGGCTAGCAAGCCGAGGATGATCTGAGCAACCGGCAACGCCTCTCGCAGACCGGCCTCGGTGAGATAGCTGTCGGCCCAAGGCCGCGGCAGGTCAGCACACACATCGCAACGGCCGCAGCCGCCGTCGGCCGCTAGTGGCCGATCAGCCGCAGCGTCCAGATACTCGAGCAGGGCCGCGACCCGACACGAGCGGCGGTCGCGTGCGAACGCCTTGGCGCGGTCCGACTTGTCGGCCACCTCGCTGCGGCGATCTTCGCACTGTCGTTCGACCTCTGCCCAGTCCGGTTGGCCTTGGGAACACTCAAGCACCCATCCGTACTTCCAGACGGTGAACCCGATGACGTCTCGGTGGTGGAGCTCAAGCAGGTCCTGCGCGACCTCCACCTCGGATCGCCCGAGGTCCTTCGACCACTGCAGTGCGTCATAGCGGCCGTCATGTTGCTCCGCCAGTTCAATGAGCCGCTGGGCGCGTGCGATGAACTCCGGTCCGACCGTCGCGTTTCTCTGCAGGCCCGCGACCCCGTCGGTGTCCGGCGCGTTGGAATCGCCCGACACGTCGATCAGGTGCAGCTCGCTGAGTCGCTTGCGGGAGTCGTCGATGATCGTGACGCGACCCTCCCACGGCGTGTCAGGGTGGCGCTTCAGAACGTCTGCGAGCGCCAAGTAGTGGACGGCGAGCGAGGTCGCGACCGATTCCGCGTCACTCTCGCGGGTCGCGTCATCGGGGCGATCGACGAGATCCTCCGGGTCGTATGAGCCCAGGCCCGGCAGCAGCTTCGCCCAGATGCTGCGCACCTGCTCGATAGACGGTGCGGCGCTGCGGACGAAGATCCGATGGATGGAGCAGTCCTTCGGCATCCTCAACAGCACTGCCGTGCCGCCTGCAGGCATGCCGGGTTGACCGGCGCCGCGGGCGGCCCTGCCAGTTTCTTGGACGTATTCCTCGATGGTGGCGGGCATCTCGGAATGCACGATCAGGGCGATGTCCGGCTTGTCGATGCCCATCCCGAACGCCTTGGTGGCAACGACCACATCGACCTCGCCATGGCGAAATGCGTCTTCGACGTGCGACCTTGCGACTGTCTCCATGCCGCCGTGGTAGGCGCGCACCGTATGGCCGGCAACGCGCAGCAACCCGCTGATGCGCTCAGCGTCGCGCCGGGTCGGCACATAGACCACAGCTGCCTGGCGGCGAAACGACTCCACCACCTGAGCGATGCGGACATCGCGGTCGCTGCGGTTCGCACAGACTTCGGTGAGATAGCTGATCTCAGGCCGATCCGGCGACAGCACTGTCGGCTCACGAGTCCGCAGTCTCAGCGACGCCAAAATGTCAGCACGCACGCGGTCATTGGCGGTGGCCGTCACTGCCAACAACGCCGGACCGTCACTCGCCACCGAGACTTTGCCGCGAGCGCTACCACGGCGACGCTGCGTCGGCGGCCCTCCGAGCAGTTCGATTGCCTCGGGAATCCTGGCGTACTCGGGCCGGAATGTATGTCCCCACTGCGAGATGCAGTGCGCTTCGTCGATGGCGATCCGAGCGACGTCGACCTTGGAGAGCAGGCTGATGAACTCCTGCGACCACAGTCGTTCGGGGCTGATGTACAGCAGCTTGTAGCGGCCCAAGGTTGCGCCTCGCAAGATGTCGCGCCATTCGCTCTGCCCCACGCCGCTGTGGATGGCTGCCACCTCGGTGATGCCGCGGCGGCGCAAGTTCTCGACTTGATCGTTCATCAACGAGATCAAAGGCGACAGCACGAGCGTCACGCCAGGCATCAGCAGCGCCGGAATCTGGTAGGTGATCGACTTGCCCGACCCTGTCGGCAGCACCGAGAGCGCATCTTCGCCTGCCATGAAGCGCCGCATGGTCTCGAGCTGGCCGGGTCGCCATCGTTCGAAGCCGAAGATCACACGCACACGGTCCAGTCGCTGCTCGACGATGCTGGCGTCTCGGGCCTGACGCTCGTCGAGCGCTAGCGCTCGGAGCTTCACCAGGGTGTCATCAACCGGAACTGCATCCATGGCGCTCCGCAGCTCATCGGTCAGCTCGATGCCGTCGAGATGCCCGCAGATGCGGTCATACGCGTCGCTGGGATCACGTACGCGGTGCTGCGCGGGCGGGCCTGGCAGCGTGCCGAGGATCTGATCGGAGTATGAGGTGGCTCGGCACAGGCGGTTGTCGAGTATCACGGTCACCCCGCGATCGTCTGCCGTACGGATGAGCCGTCCTGCTCCCTGAGCCATCCTCAGTGCGGCGCGTGGCACGGCGTAGTCAGCGAACCCATCCTTGCCCTGCTGCTCCAAAGCTTCCATCCGGGCGCCCGAGATCGGGTCAGCAGGAGAGTCGAACGGGATCTTCTCCAAGAGGAGCAAGCTCAGCGCTTCGCCGGGGATGTCGACGCCCTCCCAGAACGAGCGCAGGGCGAGCAGACTGGTGGCCATCTCGGTTCTCATCCGGGCGACGAGCGCAGGTGCCGGTGCGTCGCCTTGTGCGAGCAGCGGTATTCCGTGCTGATCGAGGTGGTCACGGAGCTTGCTGCGAGCAGCTTCCATGCGGGAACGAGCGGTGAACAACGCCATGGCCCGGCCTCGGGACAGCAGCATCAGCCGCCCGGTCTCGCGGCCTGCCGCCTCGGTGAACTCGTCCATCAGACGTGCTCTGGGGGCTGGCAGCCAGTCAGCCAAGATCAGCAGATGCTGTTCGCTGAGCGCTTCGAATGGCGTGGGCAGCGCCTTCGTCTGGGCATCGCGGAGACCCAGTGAATTCAGGATGTGGCTGAAGTTGCCGCCCACTTGCAGGGTCGCCGATGTTGCGACTGTGGCGTCGAGCTCATTCCACAGCTGCCGCAACTGCGGCGCTACCGACAGGGGCACATGCCGCAGCAGCCATGCCCAGCGTCCTTCCGTGTACCGGACCTGACTGACTGCGATGCGCTGTTGCTCTTCAAGATTGGCAATCAGACTTGCGCTGTGTATCGCATCGCCGCCGTCTCCCGCAGCCTGCGGGCCTGCCGAGCCCGCGTCGGCGTGGATGACGCGGCGGACCGTCTTGGCGGCGTTTCGGGCAAAGCGCCCGAGGTGTCGCATCTCGGCTTCGAGGCGGTCGCGCCGGTACCGGCCGCGGAGTTGCTCGGGCAGGTTGATTGCGTTCAGCTCGCCGACGATGCCGTCCAAGGCTTCGGCCAGCGACCGCCCTTCGCGCAGCACCGCGTAGTAGTCGGGGTGCGCCGTGTCGATGCCGCGCCGGATTCGATACGACGAGGGGTAACGGTCGTCGGCACTCGCAGCCGTTCGCACGCGCACGTAGGCCGACAGTTCCGAGCCGAAGCGCGGCAACTGATCCCGCACGGCGGAGACACAGCGGCGCAGGTCGGTCAATGGCGCATCTCGCACTGACCAGCGTGCGGCGCGGGCGAGCCGGCTGACGGTTCCGCCCCCTCCGCCGCTCGGCGCGATCGCGTCGCAGAGCTGCTCGATCTCACGCTCGCCGATCTCCGCCGCCAGCGCATCGGTCGCCGAGTCTTCGAGGTTGTGTGCCTCGTCGAGCACCAGGTGTTTGGCGTGATCGAGCCACTCGTGGTCGGTCACGACCAGTGCATGGTTCAGCACGGCCACGTCCGCATGGCGCAGCCCGTCACGAGCACGGCGATAGAAGCACCGCCTGTCCAAATCTGTCGTTGCCGGACCCGGCCGCTCGCTCACCGAGAGCACGAATCGAAGACCTGACATGACGTTTCGAACGTCGCTGCTCAGCGCCCACGTATTGAGATCGTCCCAATCGCCCGTCGGCGTCTGGGAGACCCAGCCGCTCAGGACCGCGAGCGCGAGACCGCGCACTGCCCGGGGCGAGCCAGCCGTGCGATCAGGATCATGCCCCGGTGGCGAGGTGTCGACCGCGGCCTCATCCCGTTCGTCGCGGGATTGATCGCCTCTGACAACCAACTCGTGAAGCTCGCTTTCCAAAGCGGCCACGTCGATGTAGTTGCCCTTGCCCTTGAGCAGCACCCAACTAAACGGGGCCAAGAGCGACGTCAGATCCTCAAGGGAGTGCGCGATCTGGTCCTGAAGCACCTTGGAATGCGGAGCGATTGCAACCGTCGCGCCGCTGGCGCGGGCATATTCGATCGCTGGCGCGAGATAGGCGAAGGTCTTGCCCGTTCCCGTCGGGGCCTCAATCAGCCAACGTTCGCCATTGGCGAGCACCGACGCCACCAAGCGAGCCATCTCGACCTGCTGCGCGCGTGGTGAGCGCCCGTGCGACATCAGCACGCCGCCGTCGTCAAGCATGCCCGCGGCCGCTTCTGGGTTGAATTTGAGTGTCGGTTCGCGCTGTTGCCGTTGCTTGGGCGCCGGGATAGTCGAGGCCAGCGACGGCGGGTCGGATTCGGCGTCAAGGAATGCGGACCACGGGTGGGCGGTCGCGTGCAGCACCCAGCGTTGAAGGCGACGAGGCGGGGACTTTTCGTTCATCGACGCGAGCAGCGGGCTCAGCACATCAGCCAGCAGTCGGGCATCACCGAGCGCCCGGTGCTCGGAACGGGCGGTACGCCCCAAGAGCCGTTCCGCCAGATCGTCGAGGCTCCGCCCAGGTGGGGGCTTGCTGTCATCACTGCCGATCGTCATTTCCCGGCCGGCCCTCGGAAGCGCGAGGTGCGCCAACTCCAACGTGTCGAGACGTTGGCCACCGAGCGCTGGCAGCCCCGACTGCGCCGCGGCCACATCCATCAGCGGGAAGTCGTAGCCGAAGCCGTTGTGAGCGATGAGCGGGCAATCGCCGACGAATGCAGCGAAGCTCTGCAAGGCCTCGGCCAAGGTCGGCGCTTGCGCCAAATCCTCGTCAGTCAAGCCCGTCAGTTCACGGGTCTGGGGTCGCAACGGCCGTGTAGGCCGCACCAACGTTGCGAAGTCGCCAGCTTCGACGCCGTCGATGACGAGCACGGCCCCGATCTCGATGATCTCATGGGCCGGCGGGTCGGAGCGATCCGCATTGGCTTCTAGGTCGAGCACCACGTATTCGCGCACAACCCACACCCCGAAGCCCGACAACCGGATTGCAAGCTAGACGAGACGGCCAAGTCGGGCCGCGATATCGTTGTCAGCGACCAGCGTCGGCGGGGAGGATGCGGAATGGCTTGCCGCGCAGTGACTGAACGACGCGGAAGCGCCGCTCGTCGAGCGTCGCAATCGCAACCTCGTCGTACTTGTCGGCCAGGACGACCAGCGATGCATCGGCCAAGCCGAGCGGCAGGTCGCGATAGCGCTCGACGAGGGCGCTCGCCCGGACGAGATCGACGCAATCGAATGCCGCTAGCTCGTACGCACCCGACGAGGTCTCCTCGAGCACTGCCAGCTCGGCGTCGACACCTGCGATGCGCGCCGTGAGGTAGTCGAGCTCCGCAAGCACAAAGGGGGAGATCACCAGCGGACGGGCCTCGGCCAGTGTTTGGGCGCACGGCTCGTGCATCCGCTGGTCCGGCACAAATGCGGCCAGCAGGACGCTGGTGTCGACGATCACGTGCCAAAGCCGGTCTTGGCCAGGTATTCGTCGACGTTCTCGGCAATGTCAGGATCGCCCCACCCCTCGGCGAACAACGGGGTTGTAGGGCGCGCTTCACGCCGAGCGAGTGCCTCGACCAGCGCCTCGCGAACCAGCGCAGCCTCAGAGCAACGGGCTTCCTCCGCTGCGCGTTCGAGCCGTTCCTTGAGTTCGTCGGGCAGGTAGATCGTCGTCTGCTTCATGCCGTGAAGCTTGCCATGTATTGCAACATATATTGCATTCCAATCCTGATTGGCTCTTGAGCGACCAAGTCGGGATCATCGCATTCGGCACGGGGGAACCGGAAGTGGTTTCTAGGCTGCGGCTTCGTGCGGCAGCGGCCTGATCGGCTCTTTCTGCTGACGGGGGGCGTGCAGGGCTTGGCCTTCTCGTGGGGCCTGCCGGCGATGGTGTGGTGGGTGGTCGATCTGCGGCTGTCCCCGTTCCGGCTTGCGGTGCTGGGCACCGCGCTGGTGCTGTCGATTCTTGTGACCGAGACGCCGACCGGCGTGGTCGCCGATCTCTACAGCCGCAAGTACTCAGTCGTGGCCGCCTACGTCGTCATGGGCACGGCGATGGCGTTGGGCCCGGTCACCGAGCTGTTCGGCGTTCTCGTCATCTGGCAGGTGCTGTGGGGCGTCGGCTGGACGCTGCAGAGCGGCGCTGCCACGGCGTGGATGACCGACGAGATCGCCCACCACGCCTCGCACTCGCATCGCAGTGCCGCTGTGATGCCCGTCGAGCCTTCGACCCCCGGCGACGACGCTGGGGCTGACGATGGCGGTGCGGGTGGCGACGCGGCCGGCAGCGATCCCAGCCGCCAGGTGGACGGGCTCATCGTGCGCCATGCCGTCTTCCGGTCCGTGGGTGTCATGGTCGGCCTCGTCGCCGCCACCGCACTGGGCGCTTGGTCGGTTCGGGGGTCGATGGCGGTGATGGGCCTGCTGTCGATCGCGGCGGCCGGCTACTTGGCAGTCACGATGCCCGAGGCCGGTTTCGAGTCACCCCGCCGTCGGGCCGGCGGCGCACCCCGACTGGCACGCACGAGCGCATGGCGAGACGCGATCACACTCTGGAAACGGGGCGCACGGCTTGTGCGTCGCAGCCCGTCGCTGCTGGCAGTGACCCTCTCGGCCGCCGTCGCCGCCGGAGCGTGGGAAGCCAATGACCGGCTCTCGGCCCTGCGGCTGTTCGAACTCGGCCTCACCGGACTCGACGGTCGCGAGGCAGTGCTGTTCTTCGGCGCAACGTGGTTCGTGATGTCCGCGCTGGCGATCCCGATGATGACGTGGCTGCGCCGTCACCTCGAGCGGTCGCAGGCCGACCAGCGGAGTGCCCGCCGTGACGCCTTCCTGCTGGCGCGATTCCTGGTGATCGCCGCCGCAGGCGCCATGGCATTGGCGCTGAGCCCGTGGTTCACGGTGGCGCTCATCGGCTGGGCGATCCTCGACGTGGCCGGCGAGACGGCATATTCACTGACCGAGGCGATGGCAAATCGGCATGCCGACTCGTCGGTGCGCGCCACCGTGGTCTCGTTCGTCGGGCAGTCCCAGGCAGTGGGAGAAGTGTCGATCGGCCTGGCGCTGGGAACGGCGGCGCAGCTTGTCTCGCTGCCGTTCGCGCTGGCGATCGCTGCGCTGCTCTTCGCCGTCTCCGCAACGCCCGCAGCAGTTGTCGGGTGGCGTACCGCCGCGTCTGAGGACTGAGTCATGCAACGGCACACATCGGGCATCGGCGCCAACACCGCGACAGCAGCGTCGTGTCGCAGCGGTTCCAGAATCCGGCGTGAGTTCCCGAGTGGGCTTGGTCGGCTCCTGTCAGCCGTCGCCCATCTCGGCCATGGCGGCCTCGGAGCGGCGGGCCATCTCCTCGGGGTCGATGTCCTCGATGTGGGTGGTGAGGTTCCATCGATGGCCCCACGGATCCTCGATCATGCCCGAGCGGTCGCCGTAGAACTGATCCACGACGGGCCGCACCTCGGTGGCACCGGCCGCGAGCGCCGCAGCGAACGTGGCGTCGACGTCCTCCACGTACACGCTCATCTGCACGGGCGATCCGCCGTAGTGCTTGGGTGACTGGAACTCCATCTCCGGAAACTCGTCGGCCACCATGATGAGCGAGTCGCCGAGCGTCAGTTCAGAGTGGCCGATCCTGTCTCCCATGTCGATGCGCATCCGCTCGGTCATACCGAGCACCTCGGTATAGAACGCGATGGCATCTGCAGCGCCGTCGATGCTCATCGACACCGAGATGCGCGGGTAGTCGTCGGGAATGGGGTTCACCATCGCGATGTGCTCCTGAATTCGGGAAGCCGGCGCATCGGCCGGAGCGATTGTCGGTGCGATCCGTCGGTCTGCGGGCGCAGCCCGAAGCTAGTGCGCCACCAGCACCCTGACGGCCTGCTCCACCGCCGTTTCGGCGCGGGCTTCGAGCCCTGCTTGGTCAGCACTGGCGATGGGGTGCTCGATCACGGTGAACGGATGATCCGGCACGCCCTGCACCCGGGCCATCAGCTCGGCGGCATCAATGAATGCACTGGTCATCACGCTGATCGCGGGCACGCCGACCCGTTCGGCGGCGACGGCGTCGTGCAGACTGCACGACGAGCAGCTGCCTCAATCGCCGACACCGGCGAGCACTGCGTCCCAGCCCATCGCCTCGGCCAGCAGCTCGTGCTGCGCGGGCGCGCTGTAGTTGGTCTTGATCCGCCGGATCACCTTGGCCACTCCATGACGGTCGCGCAGCAGGCGCTCGATATGGTCGAAGAACGGCTTGGTGTTCTCCTTGCCGTTGGAGATGACGCCGATGGTGGTGCTCTTGAGCGTCGTCAGCCGCGCCGGCGGGGCGAAACCTGCGGGATCCTGCTCATGTGTCGGGTCCAGCAGTTCCACACTGTCCTCCGTGGCGGTTCTCAGCGGCATGACCATCGGCACGCTGGCGTGGGCGGGCAGAGGGTCAGCTACATGCTGCCACGAACGCTGCGCCGAGCCTCGGGCGTGCCATTGGTCGCTCAGCCGTTGACACTGTCGAAGCCTGCGTACAGGAACTCGAACACGGCGCTCGCGGGGTCTGCCGCAGCGATGATCTCCGCATAGGGCAGCGACGCCCCGCCGAAGGCATCGTCGTTCCAGTACGGATCGCTGCGATCCGCCCCGCCCCACAGCCCCACGTAGGCATACGGGAACGGGTGCGCAGCGTCGCCGGGTGACAGGCCGTAGGTGGCTCGGGTACCGGCCTCGGCAACGCCGATGGCCGTTGCGATGTCGAAATGGCCGGGCCACAGCTGGATCTCGTCGGGCTCCGCTGCACCGGGCAGCTCGTGCAACTGTCCGAGCGCACGCTTGCCGAGCCGGAACCATGCCGCCAGGTGCGCACCGATCTCG
>JAJDTF010000126.1 GCA_022827265.1 Acidimicrobiia bacterium
GAACGCCCCGCTGGCACCTTGGGTTATCACGATGCGGTCAGCATCGGTGCGGTGGCCGTACCAGTGGGCGTAGTGCTGGACCAGCCTCGAACGCAGCGGTTCGATGCCCACGGCCGACGTGTAACCCAGCACGTCGCTGTCAATCGCTGCCTTGGCCGCAGCCCGTGCCCCAGCCGGCGCGGGAGTGGACGGCTGGCCCACCTCCATGTGTACGACGCCGCCGCCGGCCGCTTCCCTGTCGGCGGCGGCCCGCATCATCTCCATCACAAAGAAGGGAGCGATGTCCGCCCGCTCGGAGACCTTCAAGCCGCTCACGAAGCGCCGCCATGCCGCTGCATGGCGTCAGAGGCTAAGCGGCGGAGCCCCATGGCCAAGCGGTCCGTGAGCGGCAGCGGGCACGAGCGGCAAGCGCAGGGCGAAGCCGTGGCCCGAGCGGCCCGCGCCCGCCTGGCTCACGCTGTCCTTCGGCGGCGCTCCGAGAGGATGCTGGACACTCCGACCAGACACAGCAGCGCAATAGCGAGACACTCCACCCGGTCGGTGAGGCGGACTGCAGCTGACACGTCGGGGGGATCAGGCCGGGGGCCGTCGCCCAACGCGGGCCGGTTCTCCTCGACAGTTCCGTAACGCAGAGGTCCACCGAGTTGGCGGCCGATTGCCGCGGCCATGGCCGCTTCGGCTACACCCGCGTTGGGGGACGGATGTGCCGGTGCGTCGCGGCGCACGGTGGCAAGGAGCTCGCGTGCTCGTTGAAGGCGCAGCGCGGCCAAGAGTCCCGCGAAGATCCGGGCGGGGACGCAGTTAGCTGCGTCATCGAGGCGGGCGGCGGCCCAGCCGAAGTTTGCGTACCTCTCGTTGCGCCTTCCGACCATCGCGTCCATCGTGTTGATGGCCCGGTAGGCAGCCGCGCCGGGTGCACCGGCCACGACGGCCCAGAATGCTGGAGCAATCACTGCATCGACGCTGTTTTCGGCTACCGACTCGATCACCGCGGCCGCGATCTGCGAGGCATCCAGCCCAGACGGGTCACGGCCTACCAGCGCAGGCAGCTCGGCCCGCGCTGTGGCCACGTCTCCCGCCGCGATCAACTCGCCGACCTGGGAAGCCACTCGACGCAGCTCCCGACCAGCGGTCACCGACCACACGGCAGCCGCAATCGACCCGGCTGCCGCACCTGCCGCCGCGCCCAGAGCTACGCCTGTCGCCGCGTAGATGGCACCGTTCGATCGGCGGTCGGCCCACAGCCTGTGCTCGATCCGTTCCATCGTGCGGCCGAAGGCTGCCACCGGGTGGACAGTTGCGGGCGGCTCGCCGACCAGGCGGTCCAGCACCAGTCCCGCCGAGACTGCCAGACAACGCGGTCCCAGCCGCCTCAGGACTCGACCTCCAGTGTCGAGCCGGTCGTCTGCGGCGACATGCTCCAAGGCCGGGTCTCGGCCCAGACTGCTTGGTGCACCACCCGAGCGATCCGTGATCCCCACTGCGAATGTGGTCCGGCGAACCGCTCGGCAGCGCCGCGATGACCTGCGGCGGCGGAGACTCGGGACGGCTGGACCCGGATGCTCAAGAGTCGGAATCGTTGCTCAGGCGACGCAGCGGCCGGGCTGCCGAGTCGGGGGCCCGCGATTCTGAGAGAGCCTGGGACAACCGCTGGGGTGCTGCGTCCACGGTCGCGAATCGTACCGGTGGGCAGTCAGTCGCTCCGCGGGAGCTGAACGCCCCGTCATGAGTGAGGTCTGCGAACCGCAGCTGTCGTCGACTGCGCATTCGCCAGAGGTCAGCGCGGGGCGTTTGTACGCTGCCGCGGTGGACGGTTACAGCCCTGACGCTCTGGCACCTGGCCTGATGGTGTGCGGGACGGCCTCGAACGCTGGCAAGACGACCGCCGTGGCCGGCCTGTGCCGGCTACTGGCTCGGCGGGGCTTGCGCGTCGCGCCGTTCAAGGCGCAGAACATGGCGCTGAACTCAGCGGTGACGGCATCAGGTCACGAGATCGGTCGGGCTCAGTACGCGCAGGCACAAGCGGCGGGCGTCGAGGCGACGGTCGACATGAATCCGGTCCTGCTCAAGCCCACCAGCGACCGCGACGCGCAGGTCATCGTGGCCGGACGGCCGATCGGCGCGATGAGCGCAGCGCGGTACCACGAGTACAAGCCGGAGCTGTTCGAACTCGTGCTGGCCTCGTTGCAGCGCCTGCGGCAAACCTTCGACGTGGTGATCGCGGAGGGCGCCGGCAGCCCGGCTGAGATCAACCTGGCCGCCGACGACATCGTCAACCTGCGGGTTGCCGAACGAGCCGGCATCGGTGCCGTGCTGGTGGGCGACATCGATCTCGGGGGAGTCTTCGCCGCACTGGCGGGCACGGTCGCCTTGCTTCCGACGTCGCAGCGCGACCTGGTGCGGGGATTCGTCGTCAACAAGTTCCGCGGCGACCCGGCGCTGCTCGGCGACGGTTTCGCCGAACTCGAACGACGCTGCGGCGTGCCGACGCTGGGCGTGATCCCGATGCTCGAAGACCTGCACATCGATGCCGAGGACTCGGTCGCGCTGGGCGAGATGCCCCCGCCGAGTGCCGATGCCCACCTCGACGTGGCCGTCGTCGCCTTCCCGCGCCTGTCGAACTTCACCGATCTAGATCCGCTGATGGGCGAATCCGATGTGGCTGTCCGCTTCGTCCGCTCAGTACGCGAGCTGGGCCAGCCCGACCTGATCGTGCTGGGCGGCTCCAAGGCCACCGTGGCCGATCTGGAATGGATGCATGAACGAGGCCTCGCAGCAGCGGTGACGAAGGCTGCCGCCGCCGACCGGGCCGTCGTGCTCGGAATCTGCGGCGGCTACCAGATGCTCGGTCGGGCCATTCACGACAACGTCGAGTCTCGCCGAGGGACGGTGCGGGGCCTGGGCCTGCTCGACGTCGAGACCGTCTTCGAAGACGACAAAGTGCTTGCCCAGCGCCACGGCGAAGCCTGCGGAGCGCCGGTCTGGGGCTATCAGATCCACCACGGACGGGTGGCGCCCACTACCGGCAGCATTTCGGTCCCGTGGCTCTGGCTCGCTGGCGAGCCCGAAGGATTCTGCGAGGGACCGGTCATGGGCACGTCGCTGCACGGCGTGTTCGACACAGACGCCTTCCGCCACAGATTCCTGGCACACGTCGCCGATACGCGCGGATCCGAGTTCACCCCAACGCCCGGCGCCTTCGCCGATCGCCGCGAAGCACAGTTCGACCGCATAGCAGACACCCTCGAAGAACACCTCGACCTCGCCGCGACTTTCGACATCATCGGCATCCTCGACTGAGCGCTAGGAGCGCGAACGGTTCGACACTGATGCCATAGCTGGGGCGGCAGCGGGGAACTCTGCGAGCTTGGGACCTGCTGGATTCCGTGAGCAGAGGCACCCGCTGCCGCCTCAGCGAGCGCACCCAGCCTCAGTAGTCGATGCCTTTCTTGGCTCGGATGCCGTCGTCGTAGGCGTGCTTGGTCTTGACCATCTCGGTCACCGTGTCGGCGAGCTCGATCATCCACACCGGCGCGTCGCGGCCCGTCAGCACCAGCGACACCCGCTCGGGGCGGTTGCGGAACGTGGCCTCCACCTCGGCGGCGTCGATCCAGCCCCAGTTGAGCGGGTAGGTGATCTCGTCGAACACGACCAACCGATGCTCGCCGGCCTCCACCAACGCCTTGCCGTGCCGCCACGCCTCGCGGGCCTCTGCTTCGTCCCGGCTGAGGTCGTCGCTGTCCCAGGTGAAGCCTTCGCCCAGCGACCAGAAATCGATGCCGAGCGGCTCGGCCATCATCTGCTCGCCGGTCACCCAGTTGTCCGACTTGAGAAACTGCACCACCGCAACCGGCCAGTCGCGGGCTCGCGCCCGCATCGCCGTGCCGAACGCAGCGGAGGATTTCCCTTTGCCGTCGCCGGTGTTCACCACCACAAGGCTGCGCGCCGTGCGCAGCCCGTCGGGGCGAGGGTCATCAGTGGGCGGCGCGTCGGTGGGCGTCGAGCCGTCTGCTTGCGGTGCATTCATGAGTGGTCTCCATTCTGTGCGGTGCCGCGCCCATCGGGCGCCGCGCTGGTCGCGTGTGCAGTTGTCGTTGCTGTGGGGACGATGACGGGACCGTCCGAATCGCGCAGCACCTTGACGTGTGCGCCGAAGTGCTGAGCGATGCTGTCGACGGTGAGCACGCCGTCGGGCGGCCCGCACGCCGCCACGCGTCCCTCAGACAGGATGGCGACCCGGTCGCCATAGCGGGCTGCGAGCGTCAGGTCATGCAGCGTGGCGATGACCGTCAGGCCTTGCTCCCGCCGCAGCCCGTCGACGAGATCGAGCACATCCTGTTGGTGGCCGAGATCGAGGGCGGTGGTCGGCTCGTCGAGCAACAGTATCGGTGCCTGCTGCGCGAGCGCCCGAGCCAGCACGGCGCGCTGTCGTTCGCCGCCGGAGAGCGACTGCACGGCCCGGTCCCCGAAGCCGTCCAGATCGAGCCGTTCGAGCACCTCAGCGGCGATTCGACAGTCTGTGGCGGACTCGGCGGCGAAGACGCCCCGGTGCGGGGTACGGCCCAGCAGCACGTAGTCGCCCACCAGCATTCCCTGAGGAATCACGGGCGATTGCGGCACGTACGCGAGGTGCTGGGCTCGCACGGAGCGCCGCTGGCTGGCGAGGCCCTCAATGTGCACCTTGCCGTCGTAGGCGACGAGGCCGAGAAGTGCCCGCAGCAGGGTGGTCTTGCCTGCGCCGTTGGGACCCACCACGTTCACCCATTCGCCCGCCGAGACGCTGAGGTCGACCCCCGTCAGGATCGGCGTTCGGTCGAGGCTGACCTCGAGCGCCTCCACTTCGACGGCGGCGCTCACCAGATCTCCCGCCGGCTCGTTCGCAGCACGAACACAAAGAAGGGCGCTCCCAAGAAGGCGGTGACCACACCGATCGGCAGCTCGGCGGGGGAGAGCACAGTGCGCGCAGTCAGGTCGGCAAGCACCAGGAAAGCCGCGCCGAACAGCACGGATAGCGGCAGCAGGACGCGGTTGCTGGTGCCGAAGACCAGCCGGATTGCGTGCGGCACGATGATGCCGACGAAGCTGATCAGCCCGCTCACCGACACCGCAGCGGCCGCGCCGAGCGACGCCGCAAGCAAGACGATCAGCCGGATCCGGCGTGGTTCGAGGCCGAGTGCCGCAGCTTCCTCGTCGCCGACGGCGAGCACGTCGAGTGCCCGCCGGTAGCGCAGCATGATGGCCGTCGTCACCAAGAAATACGGCAGCAGCAGCGCCGGCTCGGCCCAGCCCGATGTGGCAATCCGACCGAGGAGCCAGGCGAGGATCCTGCGGAACGCATCCGCGTTCGCCTGCAGCAGATACGTCTGGCAGGCCGCGAGAAAGCTCGCCACCGCAATCCCCGCAAGGATCAGCGAAGCAGTCGAGCGGCCGCCGATGTGTCCGGCGAGGTAGGCCACAGTCACCGCCCCGAGCGCCCCGCCGAATGCGGCGATCGGAACGAGATCGAACACGCCGGCGCCGTCGCCGATGTCGTTGACGATGGCGATGGTCGCGCCAAGGCCGGCGCCCGCGGCGATGCCGAGCAGGTAGGGGTCGGCAAGGGGGTTGCGAAATGCTGCTTGATAGGTGGCCCCGCTCGTGGCGAGCGTCGCGCCCACCAGCAGCCCGAGTACCACTCGGGGCAGCCGGATCTCGGTCACGATCGCTTTGTGCGAGTCGTTGAGGCCCGACTCGACCGCAATGCCAGGCAGCAGATCGGCCAGCTCCAGCAGCACCCGGTGCGCCGCGATGCCGGCCGGGCCAATCGTCAGCCCGGCAACGACAGCGATGACGACGGCAGCGACGCCGGCAACGAGCGCGCGGGCGCGCAGCGCCGATGCCTGAAGCTGGACGCCGTTGGCACTGGCGGCACCAGATGAGCCGTTGGCGCGCATCACAACCTCAGCCCTCAGTCATCCGCGCTGTGCACGGCGTCACGTTGCTGGGTTGCAGGCATCGGTCAGCTCGCTGCGCCGATTGAGATGATCGCATCGGAGATCGCTGCGATGAACTCCACGAGGCGTGGTCCCCAGCGCGAGACGATGTCGTCATTGAGTTCGACAATCCGGCCGTGCTGGACCGCACTCAGCAGGTCCCAGCCTGGACGGGCAGCAACCGTCTCGGCGTTCTGGCCGCAGCACAGCGTGTCGGCCAGGAAGATCAGGTCGGGATCGGCGTCGACGATGTACTCCTCGCCGAGCTGGGGGTAGCCGTAGGAGTTTCCGTCGGAATCGGCGGGATCGGCGATGTTGTCGAGCCCGAAGAGCGAATACACCTGTCCTATGAAGGTGCTGCTCGTCACCGAGTACAGGCCGTCGGTGAGCTCGTGGTAGTAGCTGAGACCCGAAGCGTCGGGTGCTGCGTCGATGAGGGCGCCGATCTCGCTGCGCATCTCGGTGATCAACGCAGCCGCTTCGTCGATCTGCTCGGTGGTCTCGCCGAATTGTGCGATCTGCACATACACCTCGTCGAAGGTGGTGGGGGCATCAATGGCCAGCACCGCGATCCCCAGCGATTCGAGGTTGGCCTCGATGTCACCGTCGCTGCCCATGACGACAAGGTCGGGGTCGTATGACGCGATGGCCTCGACGTTCGGCTGCCAGCCGCTCAAGTCGGTGACGGGCGCCTCGGGCGGGTAGTACGAGAATTCATCGACGGCGACCACCCGATCGCCGGCACCGATGGCAAACAAGAACTCGGTGCCGGTGGGGGAGATGGACACGATTCGCTGGTAGCGGTGCTCCGGTTCGGCGGGCGCCGGTTCGGTGTCTTCGGTCTCATCAACCGACTCTGCCGCTTCCTCGGTCCCTTCGGCCGCTTCAGCAGCGGCTTCGGTTGTGGTCGTGGGTGCTTGCGTCGCCGGCGGCGCTTCGGTGCCTGGAGCAGCTTCGGTGGCCGGCGCAGGCGTCGGGCTGCTGGCGGTGTCGTCGCTTCCACAGGCTGACGCCAGCAAGAGCACGGCTGCCAGTGCCCACAGCAGTCGCAATGGCAGGGCAGCTCGCTTGGAGGCGGTGCGGTTCATGGTGTTCTCCCTTCTGCTCGAGTTCAGGGCCGAGCAGCGGGAGCACCCACCGCACGAGCCGCTCCTTACCTCGAGGAATCGGTTCGCGTGATGGCGGCCGGGAGGCGACCGGACTCGTCCCCCGAAGGGGCATCACCGTTGCGGGACAGTGCCGGGATCTCACCGGCTTCGCTCACGACAACCGGGTGTGAGTCTATGGCGCGGCCGGGACGCGAAGGGCTAGTTCGGAGCGGACTGGCCGGAGTCGGCCGCAGAGCTGCGAATCAGCCGCCAGTAGCTCACCAAGACCGGAATCACGAGTGCAAGCAGGATGACCGAATTCACGCGGCCGGTGATGCCTTTCGAATAGAAGGGCTCCACGAGGTAGTGCGAGGCGAACCCGGTCTCGTATGGCTCCCGACCGGAGCGAAGCAGAAACCACTTCTCCCAGGTGGTCAGCGGGCAGTCGGAACCGGTGATGTTCACCAATCCGGCTGCGCCGAATGCAGCAAGGTGCCACTTCATCAGCTTTGGCCGGCGCTTCGCAGCAAACCCGCCGACCAGCAGGAACACGATGTAGGCCAGATGCGACACAGCCATGAGCCGAGCCAGCCCGACAGCAACCATCGCCGCGACGCTACCGGCGCACCTGATGTGCCGCCGGTAGTCGGATCGCGTCGCGTCGAGCCAGCGTCAGGTAGAAACAAGCCACAGCGGATGGGCCCCGGCTCGTGGGGCCTTGGGCAGTGCGGAGATGAAGAATGCCCGCAAGCGGCGAAGTCGCCAAGACCATCTCAAGGGTCGAGGGATTCGAGGTGTCGTTCGTCGATGACGAAGGCAACGTCGTTGACGACGCAGATGTCGAGTCGTACCGCTTTCAGCGAGCGGCCAAGAGCACGTGGACTCTCGCGCAGTGGCGAGAGAAGCGGATAGAAGCTGAATATCCCGACCTGTGGTTGGTGGCGTGGCGGTTTGATGGCGACGAGGCCCACGGCAGAACCCTGTTGGAGAACCTGCGGCATTCGTACCAAGCGGCGGTGTTGGACGGAACCGACGATGAGTCAGATGTTCTTGCAAAGGCCGACGATGTGCCTAGTCCGACGGCCGTCAAAGTGAGTGATGACGCCCGACAAGGCAAGTTCGACAGCACAGAAGGTGGCGGCGACCTAGCTCACATCGAGCGAACGCTGTGGGCCGCAGCCGACAAGCTGCGCGGGAGCATGGACGCTGCGGAGTACAAGCACGTCGTGCTTGGGTTGATTTTTCTGAAGTACGTCTCGGATGCGTACTCCGAGGTTCGGGCGCAGCTGGAGGACGAAATCGACGAGGGTGCCGACCCCGACGACATTGACGAGTACCGCTGGCGCAATGTCGCCTGGGTACCGCCGCCCGCCCAGTGGCGCACGCTCGCTGCCCAGGCGCGTCAGCCGACGATCGGCTCGATCGTGGATCGGGCGATGGACGAACTGGAGGCGATGAACGAGGCGCTGCGGGGGGTGTTGCCCAAGGACTACGCCCGTCCCGCGCTCGACCAGCAGCGGCTTGGGCAGCTCATCGACCTGCTGGGCAACGTCACGGTGGGTGACTCAGCGGCTCGTTCTCGCGACGTGCTCGGCAGGGTGTACGAGTACTTCCTGTCGATGTTCGCCGACGCCGAGGGCAAGCGCGGCGGTGAGTTCTATACACCCCGTTGCGTTGTGAGGCTGCTGGTCGAGATGGTCGAGCCGTACCAGGGCCGCGTGTACGACCCGTGCTGCGGTTCCGCTGGCATGTTCGTGCAGTCGGTTGAATTCGTCGAAGCTCACGCCGACGGAAACGGGAATTCCGGATCACCACCTCGTGGCGCACGCACCGACATCTCCGTCTACGGACAAGAGTCGAACTACACGACATGGCGCTTGGCCCGCATGAATCTTGCGATCCGCGGTATCGGAGGCCAGATCGAGCACGGTGACTCATTCCACGACGACCGCCACCCGGATCTGCGGGCGGACTTCATCTTGGCAAACCCGCCGTTCAACGTCTCTGACTGGGGCGGCGACCGCCTGAACGACGACCAGCGCTGGCGCTACGGGGCACCGCCCAAAGGCAACGCCAATTTCGCCTGGGTGCAGCACATGATCCACCACCTCGCACCGAAGGGAGTCGCCGGCTTCGTGCTCGCCAACGGCTCGATGTCGTCGCAGCAGTCAGGAGAGGGCGAGATCCGCAAGAACCTCGTCGAGGCCGATCTAGTCGACTGCATGGTGGCACTGCCCAGCCAGTTGTTCTTCTCCACAGCGATCCCGGCGTGCCTGTGGTTCATCGCCAAGGACGGCTCAGGCGGGGGCGGCCTGCGAGCTCGCAGCGGCGAGGTCCTCTTCATCGACGCCCGCGGCCTAGGCCGCATGGTGGATCGCACCCACCGTGAACTCACCGACGACGACATCGCAGAGATCGCAACCACCTACCACGCTTGGCGCTCAGCCGCCGACTACGAGGACATCGCGGGTTTCTGCAAGACCGCCACCGTCGAGGAAATCCGCGGCTACGACTACGTGCTGACCCCCGGCCGCTACGTCGGCGTCGCCCCCGAGCCCGACGACGGCGAGCTGTTCGCCGACAAGATGACCCGTCTCGCCGCCCAATGGCGCTCCCAGCAGGTCAACGCCGAAAAACTAGACGCTCAGATCGAAGCCAACCTGCAATCCTTGGGTTTCTGAGGTCCCCCGTGGAGGCGACCGCTGTGGACGGCTTGAGCACCGAAGGAGGCGAGATGACCAGCAGTTCTGCCGACGCCCAAGAAGTACAGAACCGGCCGCTGACGGTCAGGGAGCTGATCGAGGCGTTGGCCCAGTACCCACCGGACATCAGAGTCGTTGTCAACGGATACGAAGATGGTTACGACAATCTCCATGTCGATAGCCTGAGCACCATATGCATTCGGCCGAAACCCGACCATGCGGAATGGGAAGGCGAGAATGAAGAAGCATGGTTGAATCCCGGTGCGAATGAGTTCTCCGCCGTATGCATAGAGCGAAAGTCACATTGACTTCATGTCAGGCGTCCGGATCTGCACTAAAATTGAGGATCGTCGTCACTCAGTTCGAGATCCGGTTGGCCCACAAGATGTGCGGCGCATACTGACGCTCGATCAATGCGTTGTGGTCAATGAGAAGCAGTACTCGGCAGTTGAAGACTGGCCGTTTATCAACTATCTGGACACGGGGAGCATAACAGAAGGACACATTGATCGCGTGCAGCGACTGACCTCGGCAACAGACAAGATTCCGAGTCGGGCGCGAAGGAAGTGCCGTGCCGGAGATATCGTGTATTCCACCGTGCGGCCCAACCAGCGTCACTACGGCATCATCAAGCAACCTCCCGACAACCTATTGGTGTCGACTGGCTTCGCTGTGATCCGAGCCAAGGAGACGATTGCCGATACAGGCTACATATATCGCTACCTAACACAAAATCACATCGTTGAGTATCTCCAAGCTCTGGCGGAGCACAGCACATCGGCATATCCATCGATCCGACCGGCGGACCTTGCTCAGCTAGAGATCGCGCTACCGTCGCTCGACGAACAGCGACGAATCGCTGATGTGTTGGGAGCCTTGGATGATCGGATCGAATTGAATCGGCGAATGTGCAAGACGTTAGAGGAGATGGCGCAGGCACTGTATAAGGCATGGTTTGTGGATTTTGAGCCTGTCTTGGCCAAGATGGAGGGCCGATGGCGTGAGGGCGAGTCGCTTCCGGGCCTTCCTGCCGAGGTGTACCGCCTCTTCCCCGACGAACTCGTCGACTCCCAACTCGGCCCGATCCCAGCAGGTTGGCAGATTACTCGACTTGGCGCACTTGCACACTTGATTCGAGGGCGATCATATAGATCGCAAGAACTGAGAGAATCGGATACGGCGCTAGTGACGCTCAAATCATTTGCGCGAGGAGGTGGCTACCGGTCTGATGGCCTCAAACCTTACGCAGGCTCATACGCTCCCGAACAACTTGTTCATGCAGGCGAGGTCATTCTAGCTTGCACAGATGTCACCCAAGATGCAGAGGTGATCGGCCGTCCCGCAGTGGTCGCTCCTGCCGCCAAATATGACAGCCTCGTTGCATCTCTTGATGTCATGATTGTGAGGCCCCGTCGAGCTATGAACGTCTCGGGCGCCTTGGTGCTTCAGTTGTTATCTACGCACGCGTGCAAAGGATATCTCTTGGGGCATACCAACGGCACGACTGTGTTGCACCTAGATAGGGCCGCCGTCGGAGAGTATCAGTTTGCAATGCCTGGCCCTCCGCTGTTGCGCAAAATCAATGGCCTTCTAACTGGACCAATAGACCAAAGTACTGAGTCGCGGAGATCGCAGGCTGATCTGGTCAGTATTCGAGACACGCTGTTGCCGAAGTTGATATCGGGAGAGATCCAGATTGATGCGGCCGAGGAGATGGCCTTGTGCTGACGCGGTTGGTGATGCGGAACTTCAAGCGGTTCGGGGAGGCCGAGGTTGAGCTGGCTAACCCCGTCGTTCTGATCGGTCCGAACAACTCCGGCAAGACATCGGCGCTTCAAGCTCTGGCGTTGTGGCACGCTGGGTTGCAGCTGTGGAGCGAGAAGCGCTCGGGCACGTCGGCGCCGGAAAAGCGCCCTGGCGTCGCGGTCAACCGTCGTGACCTGGTCTCCCTGCCGGTCCCGGCGGCGAACTTGCTTTGGCACGAGCTGCGCACACGGAACACGCACCGCGTCGACGGCCGTCAGCGTACGGAGAACATCCGCGTCGAGATAGTTCTTGAAGGCGTCGGTTCGAGCGGCTCTTGGCAGTGCGGCCTGGAATTCGACTACGCGAACGAGGAATCCCTCTATTGCCGCCCGCTGCGAGTGGAGCCGCCGTCGACTGCCGATCGGATGCCCATTCCCGACGAGGCGTATGAAGTGGAAGTCGCCTTCTTGCCGCCGATGTCTGGTCTGACCGGAAGCGAAGTCCGCCTGGATCGGGGGGCGATCGACGTGCGCATCGGTGAAGGCCGCACGGCTGAGGTGCTGCGGAACCTGTGCTACCGCGTGCATGAAGAATCACCTGAGCGCTGGAACGACCTCAGCAGGCGAGTCGACGAGCTGTTCGGCGTGGAGATCGAAGCACCGCGCTACGTCACCGCCCGCGGCGAGATCACTATGCGCTACCGGGAGCACGGTACGTGGCTCGACCTGTCCTCCAGCGGTCGCGGCTTTCAGCAGACGCTGCTCCTGCTGGCCTACATGTATGCCAATGAGGGAGCAGTGCTACTGCTCGACGAGCCCGATGCCCACCTTGAGATCTTGCGGCAGCGTCAGACGTACGGGGTCATCAACGATGTCGCCGCGGAGACCGGCAGCCAGATCGTCGCCGCCAGCCACTCCGAGGTGCTGCTCAATGAAGCGGCCGGACGCGACACGGTGGTCGCATTCGTCGGCCGGCCCCACCGCATCGACGACCGCGGCAGCCAACTGCTCAAGTCGCTGCGCGACATCGGCTTCGAGCAATATGCGCTCGCAGAGACGATGGGCTGGGTCCTCTATCTAGAAGGCTCGACCGATCTGGCGATCCTGCAGGCATTTGCTGACAGGCTCGGCCACGATGATGCCAAAGAGGCTCTCGCGCAACCTTTCGTTCACTACATCGGCAATCAACTGCCGAATGCCCAGCGCCACTTCTTCGGCCTGCGGGAGGCATTGCCGGAGCTGCGTGGGGTCGTGCTGTTGGATGAACCTCCCGGCGATGATGGCGGAGACGGTCTCGAATGCCTCGTGTGGCGCCGTCGTGAGATCGAGAACTACCTGTGCACTCCCGCAACACTGGAAGCCTTTGCGGATGCCACGGCAAGAAGCGCCGTCGTCGGCCAGCTGTGGGAAGCTGGCGAAGTCGATAAGCGTCGAGCGGCAATGAGTGATGCCATCGCCGAGATCGAGTCGGCTCTGCGAACACTGAAGCAGATATCCCCTTGGGAGCCAGGCACCAAAGTCAGCGACGACTTCCTGACCTCGTTGTTCGCGTCTTACTTCGAGAAGCTCAACCTGCCCAACCTGATGCTCAAGCGCAGCTTCTACGAACTAGCCCAGTATGTCCCTCTCGAGGACATCGACCCCGAAGTCACCGAGAAGCTCGACGCTATCGCTAGCACCGCCGATCTCTGACCCAATTGGTGTGCGGCTGTGTGTGTCCGTCAAGGATGTGGCTCAGCAGACGATGTCGCTGGTTCGGAATCACCAGAAAGTGTCGGCGATTCCGAGCGGTCAATGAGCGTCTGTAAGCCCAGCGTAATGAGTCCGCCCAAAACCGCTCCGACTAGAACGTACCAGACCTGATGTCTCCAGTTGACTTTCTCCTCGAGCTTCAATACACGATCGGCAAGTACATGTGGGGTGAAGACATCGCCCTCCATGTCCCTCGTGTCCCTGTCGTTGAACTCAGGCCGTCCGCCTTGCCGGTCATAGAGATCGAGAGTTGGTTTGTTGAGGCTGGCGAGCCAAATGAGGAACGTAGGCGTACAGCGCGAGATGGGCACTGGAGATGGGCCTGCATTGTAGACGGAGAAGCGCAGTCGTCCCTGAAAGCCCGGGTCGACATGAAAGCCCGAGACGTTCACGAGACCTAAGGACTTCACGCTTGACTTCATTGAGATCAGACCGAGCGCATCCGGAGGGATGCGTACTATCTCTTCGGTCAACAGTTGCGCAAAGTGGCCTGGACGGATTCTCAACTGTTCGCCTTCGTCCAGATCATGACGAACCTTGTCCTCACCCGTGAGGAGCGCTTGAGGTCCCATGCCCAATTCGTAAGCACAGTTCTTGATGCGCCTAGGGTCGAACGGCGTTACCAACCGTTCTTCCACAAAGCGTGATTGCATCGTCTCTGACGACCAGAATCCAGCCATTCTGTTGTGCCTCCGAGATCATCATTGGGTAGCCGCGACAGCAGCAATTTGGCTGCTCTACTTCACCGCCGTGCGCTACGGGTGATCGACTTCGGACGATGGAAGGCGCTCGTTGCACACGGTTGCGAGCTTGACGCCGAAGACGGCGATGTCTGCCAGCCTCTCGTCGCGAAACGTATCCCAGTTCCCTTGTTCGAGGCTCTCGGCGAGCAAGCCTGCCAACTTGGTCACGTGGAACGTGTAGTGCCGCAGTTGGTCCGCTTTGGACAGGCCGAACACGTCAGGATGGAAGTGCCGGTCGTGCGCGACCTGTGCGGCCTGCACCTCGTCCCACCGGTGCGCATTCGCTAGAGCGTCGGCACCGACGAGGTGCGCGGTCGAGGAATCTGCGGCGTGAGCCAGAAGGCTTGAGGCCTCGACACTGCGGATCCTGTCTTCGTAGGCCTGACGAAGGGAGACGTGCGACCGCTCGGCCAGCTCAGCTGCGATGCGGCGCATCGCTTGTGCGGCATCGATTACTTGGCTGGTGCTCGCCGGTTCGTTGTGTTCGATGTGCTCGCAGAACGAGGCACACGCGGAGGCGGCGCGGACGAGGTCGAGGGCCGCCCTAGTCAGGTCGGACTCGCTCGGGTGCGGCTGGTTTGTGCTCTCTAGGTTCTGGGCCGTCATGATCTGTCCGCCCTCAAACTACACGCCGGTGACTCTAGCCTCGCTGGGTGCCGTACCGGGACGGGCTCCCCGACTGGCCGACTCGGCGCGCCATAGGGTTGCCGACGGCACCCGGACCAGCCGGGCACGGATTGTCTTGGCTGGTGAACAGAAAACCGCATCGGCTTCAGGTGGTTGTCGGGCTGAGGAGCTGGTGGTGCTGGTTGGTTGAGATGCCATGCCCGAGTTCGGACACGGGTGGGGCGCAGGTGACAGCGTGGATCGACAACGGTGCGACGCTCTCGGTTGCGTCGCCTGGGCGCAGGGGCAAGAAGTCGAGGCGGGTACGGCCAGAGGTCCGGGCTCTCAGCGTGATGTGGCGTGTTTTGCTGCCGCCGAACAGCGTCTCCTCAGCGCCACTCTCGGATTGCCGGTAGCGGTCGCTGACGACGTCGAACGCCGAGTCCGGCTCGGTGGCCAATGTCCATTCGTGGCCTGACGCCGCCATCTCGGGCAGTGCTACGTCGATCTCGTCATCGACGTCGAGCACGACTTCGCGCTGGTTGTCGGCGAGGGTGAGCTGCATGACCGAAGCGCGGGGATTGTCCGGGCGGCGGCCTCCAAGGAGAGCTTGCTTCAGTCGGAGCGGAGACTCCTTGGCGAACGCTCGGGCCTGGGCAGACGAGATCTTCTGCAGAACTCGGAGCTGCGTCACAGCAGCTAGGTAGCTGACGCCGAGCTCCGCTGACATGAGGTACACGTCGGCCGCCCCGAGCTCGGGCCGGTTTGGGTGGTGGCCCCTGTGCTCAAGGCGCATCTCGACGGCGAGTTCGGACATCAACAGGCTTGCGGCGAAGGCCTGCGCCTGGATTTCCTGCGGATCGTGCATCGGTTCCGAGATGGTGGTCTCGGTGTCCAGGTGCGACGTGTGGCCAAGCTCATGGTGACCCAACTCGTGTGCCGCGGTGAAGCGTTGCAGGGGTGTGGGCCGGGCCGCGTTGATGGCGATGCCAGTTGCCTCGCCTATGCGCTGGTAGATGCCGAGGAGGCGGTCCAGCCCTGCCTCGAAGCAGAGCCAGATGCCACGGTCTTCGATCAGGTCGAAGATAGGAACGCGGGTGCCGGGAGCGATGTCGGCCTCAGCGAGCACGTACTCCGCAGCAAGGACGGCCTCGTATTCGAGGCTTCGGCGGTTCATCTTGTGCTTGAGCCGTCGCGGTCGGGGGGGCGTGCCGGTCCGGCTTCATGCAGGAATTGTGCGAACCGCAAGACCTGCTGCCGGTCGTCCTCGGACAGCTCGGATGCCGTGCGGAAGAGCGCCTGAGCCGTCGCCTCGGCGGCCTCCTCCTCGTCGTCCCCTGAGAAGTAGGAATACGGCCTCCGATAGAGCGCGGCGAGTTGCTTGAGTTCGAGGAAGGTGACCTTCCGGCGTCCAGTCTCGATGTCTGAGACTGATGCGCGAGGAATGTCCAGGTGATCTGCGACAGCGGCTTGAGGGAGGCCGATTGCCTCCCGAGCTTCTTTGAGGCGGCGACCGAGCGCTTCTGACTCAGATAACGAGGGACCTTCGGACGTTGCGTTCATGCTGGCACCTGAGCAGCGGTCGCCGCGGCCCCCCGCTTGCCGGCCACAGCTGCAAACCTGGATGCGGTCACGACGGCGATGGCGAAGCCCTCCTCGTGGGTCAGGCTGCACTCGAAACCGTGCAGACCTGATCTGGCAGCGCACTCGATAGCAGCGTCGCTCAAGTGCAGCATCGGCGCTCCGCTGGCCGACGTGCAGACAACGACGTCGAGCATGTCGAGGCCGCGGACGCCAGTGCCCAAGGCCTTCAGGGCAGCCTCCTTCGCCGCGAATCGAGCTGCGAGTCGTTCGTTGTCGCCACCGCAGTCGGCAAGTTCGCTCTCGGCGAATATCGTTTCGAGGACGAAACGGTCTCCTTGGATGTCGGCTTCGAATTCCGCGACGCTGACGGCATCGACGCCGACCGCTGTCGTTCGTAGGTCGACCGTCGTCTCGGACGCTGCGATGGTGGCAGTTGCAAGCTGCGCTGCCATTCGCGTTCGCTGACACGGCGAATCCACCGGGAGCACGGCGACGGCGCGACGATGGAGACTGTGCAGTTCGGCCCGGCCGAACCCCTTGGCAGTGCCGATTTCGGCGTCGGCATGGGTTGCGACGACGGTGACCGTACCCAACTTGAGGCCTGCGTGGTGGCACAAGGCGCGACCCAGTTGGCTGAGCCCGAGGTAGTTCCCGTACGCCTTCGTCACGAGATGCTGGTTGCGGTACAGGGCCGTGAGGTGGACGGTTCCGTCTTGGGCGGTCAGCGAGATGTGACTGAGACACGGGAACCCATACGGGTCGTCGTTCCGGCCAGGCAACTGCGTGCGAAGATCAAGCACGGGATCCTCGATGGCGACCTCGTAGGTGCTGCTGTAGGAGTAGGAAGTGTTGGGATCCGCATAGCGTCGGAGCTTCGTTGCCACCTTGGCTAGCTGGTTGATCGGCTCTCCGTCGGGACCGGGCCAAGCGACCATCCGGTGGCAGTACTCGCCACCTGGTGATGCCAGTCTGGCGAACTCGAAGCCTTCGAGATACAGATCGCTGAACTCCTCGAGGGCATTGATGCCGCTCTCCTCGTCGTAGAGCTCAGCGGCGAAGATGGTGTTGGCGACGGTGACGACCGGCCAGCGCGACCTGTGCTTCGAGGATTTCGGCCGGCTGGCGATGAAGTCGTCCAGGACCTCCCGCACAGTTGGCACCTCGCCATTGGCGTGCCAGCTCGTGATCGCGTTGACCGCCGAGCCGCCCGCATCGAGCACCGCGCCGAAGGTGTCGATCCAAGCCTCCGACAGCGTTCGGCGGAAGATCGAGATCACGCGATTGCCAGTTCCGGCTGTGTCCTGGAGGCCAGCAGCTCGATCAGGTTTGCCACGCTCGTTACCTGATCGGGCTTGAGGTCGGCCTTCTTCACGGCCCTGCCGAGACCCAGGTCCTTGCACACCCGGGCAATGACGACCATTGCCTTGCGTGAGGGGATCCGGGCCTCGGAGCCAGAGGCCATAGCCGCCTCGACGCTGTCACGATTGAGGCGCAGCTTGGGGAGTTCGCTGAGGACGAGCTCTCGGATCATGTCGCGGTGTTCGCCAGTCGGTGCTTGGATCGAAGGCATTCTCTCCGCTCCTTCGTTGTCGTCTATCGCGACACTATAGCCATTCTGTGTCGGAAAATGCGACAATATGTGATGGCTCTCCAAGCGCGGTCCGCATTCGACTGGGGCGTCCGCCAGACAGGGAAGGCCCCATTTCGGCGGGTAGCCGAGACGCAGAGGACGCTCGTCTGGTTGGAACGTCTGCTTGATGCGTTGCGGTCCTCCGATGTCGAGTTCCCGGTGGGCGACGCGGGCGTACTTGTCGACCTCGCAGAACAGGTTCTGGCAGTCGATGAGGTGCAGCGGCCGACCCCACAAGTCTCGAAACTCGACCGGACTGTCCGCGAGGTACACCTCGGCGGCATTGGCCATTGCGCGGATGATGCTGGCGGGACCGAGGCCGCGGGTGTCAGCAAAGCACTTTTCGATGCCTCGCAATGCGCCCGGGCCAGCGACGACGAACTCCATCTCGTCGAATTCGAAGTGGCGGCTGTAATTGAGGTCAACCGCGTACTGGTACGCGAGGAAGGCACCGAACGAGGGCACCGCCAGCAGTTCCCTGTAGAGCGCTTGCAGTGATTGGGCATCGGCGATCGCGTCGATCGTCCCGTCGGCGAGGATCTGCTCAAGCAGCGCTATGTGGTTGGCGTGCTTACGCTCACGGCCGAACTGAGGTGCAGGCATGATGTACGCCCCGGCGTAAAGGCGCGCCCCAGCATCGAATTGGTGGTCCAAGGCCGCTGTGTAGGCCGCCCTGTCGAAGGTGGCGGCGGTGGGTTGGCCCACGTTGTCGACGAGGTGCTGCCACGTTTCGGTGCGGTTGAAGATCTTGAACAGGAGTACGCGCAGGATGGTGTCGCGGCACTCGTAGCTTCCGGAGTAGATGACGTCTTGCAGTAGGGCTTGGCTGACGCGGTCGGACGCGCGGTATGCGTTCGTGAACCGGTGCGCGCGGAGAACCGGATCTGCAGTCCACGGCGCAGGGGCCCCGACAACCCGCTTCATGAACATCGCCTGACGCTCCGCAGCGAGGTACCAGTAGCTCCAAAACGCCCGCGTCACCCGCACGCGTTGCCCGTCGAGGCTCACGGTCGTACGGGCTGAGGCAGAGCCGAAACCGTTCTGCTGCCACTGGGCCTGATACATGCGTCCGATGCTCGCATGTCGATGCCGTAACCCAGCGGCACACTGCACGCATGGGCTTCACACCGCTCGCAGCGCGGTGGTATCGCGTGGCGATTTCATACCAGAAAATATGCCAACCCTGTGTGCGCTGTCGTTTGTCGGCGGCCGCGGCGTTGGCTGGCCCGGGCGGGCCTGCGGAGCGGTATGCGTAGGCTCCCGGCAGTCGAGGGGGCTGCGGCGCTGGCTGCGAAGGCCGGCGTACGGGCTGGCGAAGGGATCGGCGGCCCTCTCGGGGACGATGAAGGGCAGTGCGTGACTGGTCTGGACGAATCCACGGTCGAGCAGGCTGCGCTCGACTGGCTCAGAAGCCTTGGATGGACCGTCACCAAGGGCTCGACCCTGTTTGGAGACGGGGGCACCGCGGAGCGCGCAGATTCCACTGAGGTCGTGCTGGAAGGACGGCTGCGGGCGGCGCTGGAGCGGCTGAACCCCGAACTGCCGGGCGATGCTCTCGACGATGCGTTTCGGCGGCTGACCACGCTGGCGGAGTCGACTCTGGAGGGCCGCAATCGTGCTCTTCATCGGATGCTCGTCGGGGGAGTCGCGGTGGAGCACCGCAACGAGCGCGGCGAACTCCGGGGTGCGCAAGCGCAGGTGCTCGGCTTCGATGATCCGTTGGCCGACGACTGGTTGGCGGTCAACCAGCTCACGGTGACCGAGGGCGACCATCACCGGAGGTTCGACGTCGCGCTGTATGTCAACGGGCTGCCACTGGGGGTCATTGAGCTCAAGAGCCCGACTGACCCCGACGCCACAGTGTGGACAGCGTGGCAGCAACTCCAGACGTACAAGAACGAACTGCCCAGCTTCTTCGCCTACAACGCGGCACTGGTCGTCTCTGACGGCATCGAAGCGAGATTCGGCACGCTCACCGCCGGGCGCGAGTGGTTCAAGGCATGGCGCACCATCGACGGCGACGACATCGCGGAGGCCACAGCACCGCAACTCGAGGTTCTGCTGCGAGGAGCGTGTGCGCCATCTCGCTTGCTCTCGCTGGTTCGCGACTTCATCGTTTTCGATGACGACGGCAGTGGCCAGCTCGTCAAGAAGATGGCGGGATACCACCAGTTCCACGCCGTCAACGTCGCCGTCGGTGAGACGTTGCGTGCCGCCGGGTTGGGCCCCGACGGCAAGCGGCCCGATGATGCTGAAGCTCTGCGCAGCGAACAGTCGAGCGTCGATGATCGCCGCATCGGCGTCGTGTGGCACACCCAGGGGTCGGGCAAGTCGCTGACGATGGCATTCTACGCGGGGCGGATCATCCGCGAGCCGGCCATGGCGAACCCAACGCTCGTCGTGCTGACTGACCGGAACGACCTCGACAACCAGCTGTTCGCAACGTTCTCTCGATGCTCGGACTTGCTGCGCCAGCCACCGACCCAGGCCGAGAGCCGAGCGGACTTGCGAAGCAAGTTGGCAGTCGCGTCGGGTGGGGTGGTCTTTACGACGATTCAGAAGTTCTTTCCCGAAGAGCAAGGAGATCGGCACCCGGTGCTCTCGGACCGCCGGAACATCGTTGTGATTGCCGATGAGGCGCATCGAAGCCAGTACGACTTCATCGACGGCTTCGCTAGGCACATGCGTGATGCGCTGCCGAACGCCTCGTTCATCGGCTTCACCGGCACGCCGATCGAGCAGGTGGACGCCAACACCCGAGCGGTGTTCGGCGACTACATCAGCGTCTACGACATTCAGCGCGCCGTCGAAGACGAGGCCACTGTTCCGATCTACTACGAGAGCCGGCTCGCTGAGCTCAGCCTCGACCCCGATGCGCATCCGGGCATCGACGCCGACTTCGACGAGGCGACGGAGGCCGAAGAGCTCGAACAGGCCGAGAAGCTGAAGACGAAGTGGGCCGCGCTTGAAGCGGTCGTCGGCACGCCCAGCCGGATTGCGCTCGTCGCTGCCGACATCGTCGAGCACTTCGAGAACCGGCTTGACGTGATGGACGGCAAAGCCATGGTCGTGTGCATGAGCCGTCGCATCTGCGTCGATCTCTACGACGAATTGGTGCGGCTGAGGCCGTCATGGCACAGCGATGACGACTCCGGCGGCGCGATCAAGGTTGTGATGACCGGCTCAGCCGAGGATCCAACGGAGTGGCAGCAGCACATTCGCAAGAAGTCGCGCCGCGAGATGCTTGCGAACCGCTTTCGTGACGCCGCTGACCCGCTACGCATCGTGCTAGTGCGAGACATGTGGCTCACGGGCTTCGATGCACCCAGCTTGCACACGATGTATGTCGACAAGCCGATGAGGGGCCACGGGCTGATGCAGGCCATAGCGCGCGTCAACAGGGTTTTTCGAGACAAGCCAGGCGGCCTTGTCGTCGACTACCTGGGGCTCGCGCACGAGTTGCGTCAGGCGCTTCGGACCTACACGCAGAGCGGTGGCAGGGGCGACGCAGTCCTCAACCGTGACGACGCGGTTGCAGCGATGCTTGAGAAGCACGACGTGTGCTCAGGACTCATGCACGGTTTCGACTGGTCGAAGTGGGTCGACGGGACTCCTGCCGAACGGCTCGCACTCTTGCCCGCCGCCCAGGAGCATGTGCTGGCGCAGGAGGACGGCAAGGATCGTTTCGTTCAAGTGGTTCGGGAGCTGTCTCAAGCGTTCGCGCTCGCCGTTCCCGATGAGGCGGCGATCGCCATCCGGGACGATGTGGGCTTCTTCCAGGCTGTTCGCAGCAGGTTGATGCAGCGGTCGCCCGACGAGGAACGAGCCCGAGACGATCTCGATCACGCCGTTCGCCAGATCATCTCGAGGGCGGTGTCATCCGGTGAGGTGACCGACATCTTCGAGGCTGCTGGCCTCGACAAGCCCGACATCTCCATCCTGTCCGAGGAGTTCCTTGCCGAAGTGCGCGATATGCCGCACCGAAACCTGGCCGTGGAACTGCTGCAGAAGCTCCTGCAGGGGGAAGTCCGCCAGCGACAGCGTCGCAACGTCACACAAGGCCGATCGTTCGCAGCCATGCTCGCCGAGACCATTCGTCGTTACCAGAACCGAGGCATCGAGGCAGCGCAGGTCATCGAAGAGTTGATCGAGCTGGCGCGCGAGCTCCGAGCAGCCGACGAGCGCGGAGAGCAACTCGGCCTCACCGACGACGAGCTGGCGTTCTACGACGCCTTGGAAACGAACGACAGCGCTGTAGCCGTGCTCGGCGACGAGACGCTCCAGGCAATCGCCCGCGAACTCGTGGAGTCAGTCCGCAACAGCGTGGCCATCGACTGGACGCTGCGCGAGAGCGTCCGGGCAGGCATCCGCGTCAAGGTACGACGAATCCTGAAGCGTCACGGCTACCCGCCCGACAAGCAGGAACAAGCGACCCGAACGGTCCTCGAACAGGCCGAAGCCCTCTCTGCCGACTGGGCCATTGTCTGATCGCAAACCGGTCTAAGTTCGCTCCTGCGCTGGACGCACTATGGAATTGGGATGAGGTCGCCCAAGACTTCTTCGAGACGGCCAGACGTCACCCGGTCATCAGTAGGATCCTCCTTCTCAGATGTTCGCGACCGCGAAGAGTCGGTATTGATCTCAGACCCAACTTGCTAAGTTGCCGTTCGGGCTAAGGGAAATGGCACCACGACGAACAATGCCACGAAACGATAGTGAATCTGATCACGATGTATTCATCTCCTACGCATGGGAGGACGATGACCATCGTGAGTGGGTAAAGGGTCTAGCGACACAACTCAGGTACGACAGTGTGCGCGTCGTGCTTGATCAGTGGGAAATGGCGCCCGGCGATCAATTGCCTGAGTTCATGTCCCAAGCGATTACCCAGAGCAAGTATGTCGTGATAATTTGCACACCGCGCTACAAGGAGAAGTCCGAAGTCGGCCTTGGTGGGGTCGCTTATGAAGGCGACATCATGACGGCCGAGGTATTGCTCAATCGTGATCATCGCAAGTTCATACCGGTATTGCGACGAGGAAGCTGGGACGAGGCTGCGCCGACATGGTTGAAGGGCAAGTTCTACATTGATCTCTCAGGCAGCCCCTATTCTGAGGAAGCGTACTCAGACTTGCTGAACACTCTATTGGATGCCAGAGAGCGGGCTCCTAGTGTCGAGCCTAGTAGTCCTTCTGAATCCGCTCGGTCGCAACCAATAAGGGAACGGTCGCTGATACCCACATTTGCGCCTTTTCGCGACATAGTCATTCGCCGGCTGATTGTTGATGAAGTCACAGAGCCGAGCCTGGATGGCACCGCCGGGAGTGCTTTGTACCGTGTTCCATTCGAGTTGTCTCGTAATCCACCTCCGAATTGGGCCGACCTCTGCATTCAGAACTGGGATCGTCCACCTACCTTCACGACGCGACATCGGCCGGGAACGATGAGCATCGACGGATCTCGATTATGGCTCAACCGTACGACAATTGAAGAAGTTCGAGATGTTCACCGGGCGACTTTGGTCGCAGTTATCGATGTGACTAATGCCACGTATAGGCAGCATCTTGAGGAACTCTCCGGCCGCGTGCAAGAAATCGCGGAGACTTCTAGAACTCATAGAGCAAACATTCGCGACGTTGCTGGCGACATTGAGTTCTGAATGGCGTTCGGCAAAACATAGGATTGCCCTCGAACAACAGCATGGTTACGGGATGCGACTCCTCCAACGCCGGAGTCTGCGCCTGGACGGCTGCAGCAGAGACTGAATGCGGGCAGACTTGGGGTGTGGGCACGGCCATGATGACCGACCTGTACGAGCTGACCATGCTCGATGCGGCCCTGCAGTCGGGTGTCGCGTCGCGGCGCTCGTGCTTCGAGGTGTTCGCCCGGCGGCTGCCGCCGGGACGCGGCTACGGCGTGGTGGCGGGTCC
>JAJDTF010000100.1 GCA_022827265.1 Acidimicrobiia bacterium
GAAGGCCCGCGAGGTGCGCGACACCTCGCTCAAGGTGCCCCACGGCGAGAACGGCGTGGTCACCGATATCCGGGTGTTCAGCCGCGACGCCGACGACGAGCTGCCGCCTGGCGTGAACCAGCTCGTGCGCGTGTACGTGGCCCAGAAGCGCAAGATCAGCGTGGGTGACAAGCTCGCCGGGCGTCACGGCAACAAGGGCGTGATCTCCAAGATCCTCCCGATGGAAGACATGCCGTACTTGGCCGACGGCACACCGGTCGACATCATCCTGAGCCCGCTGGGGGTGCCCAGCCGCATGAACGTCGGCCAGGTGCTCGAAGCCCACTTGGGCTACGCAGCGCGCTGGGGCTGGAAGGCCACCGACAAGGGCGGCAAGGCAGAGATGATCGGCAAGGAGCCGGTCAGCAACACTGCCCGCAAGACCCGCCCCACCACCGAGCCGTCGGTGTTCATTGCCACGCCGGTGTTCGACGGGGCGCGCTGGGACGAGGAGGAGGCCGCCGGGCGGCATCCCACCATCCAGCAGACGCTCGAGAACCTGCGGCCCGAGTCGGTGACCGGCGAACGCCTGATGACCCGCACGGGCAAGACGGTGCTCTTCAACGGGCGCACCGGCGAGGCCTACGACGAGCCGATCATGGTCGGCTACAGCTACATCTTGAAGCTGGCACACCTGGTCGACGACAAGATCCACGCTCGCTCGACGGGGCCGTACTCGATGATCACCCAGCAGCCGCTGGGCGGCAAGGCGCAGTTCGGCGGCCAGCGCTTCGGCGAGATGGAGGTGTGGGCGCTCGAGGCGTACGGCGCTGCCTACTGCCTTCAAGAGCTGCTCACCATCAAGTCCGACGACGTGCTGGGCCGGGTGCGCGTGTACGAGGCGATCGTCAAGGGCGAGAACATCCCCGAGCCCGGCATCCCGGAGAGCTTCAAGGTGCTCATCAAGGAAATGCAGGCGCTCTGCCTCAACGTCGAGGTCATGTCGACAGCCGGGCAGCAGATCGACATCCAGGGTCTCGACGAAGACGTCTTCCGGGCCGAGGAATCGCTGGGCATCGACATCAGCCGGCCAGAGCGCGGCACCGACGAAGAAGACGAGCTGCGTCGCCAGCAGCGCATGTGATCAGCGCAGCGGCGCCGCACAACCGAAACAGCGCAACCGAAACATCCAGAACTCGCACCACCGATACTCCACACAGGGCCGGACACAACCCATGATCGACGTCAACGACTTCTCTGATATCCGCATCGGCTTGGCCACCGCCGACGCCATCCGCACATGGTCCAACGGCGAGGTCCGCAAGCCGGAGACCATCAACTACCGCACGCTCAAGCCCGAGAAGGACGGCTTGTTCTGCGAGAAGATCTTCGGTCCCACCAAGGACTGGGAGTGCGGCTGCGGCAAGTACAAGCGCGTCCGGTTCAAGGGCATCATCTGCGAGCGCTGCGGCGTGGAGGTCACCCGTTCCAAGGTGCGCCGCGAGCGCATGGGCCACATCGAGCTGGCTGCCCCGGTGGTGCACATCTGGTACTTGCGCGGCACCCGCTCATGGCTGGCGTACTTCTTGACCGGCCTCGAGCCCCGCCAGGAACTCAAGGCCAAAGCACTGGAACGCGTCATCTACTTCGCAGCGAACCTGGTCACCAAGGTCGACGGCGAGAAACTGCACGCCGACCTGCCCCAGCTCGAAGCCGAGAAGGCCGAGGAGCTCGACGTCATCGACGAGGAGCTCGCAGAGCGCCGGGCGGAGCGGCTCGCGGAGCTCGAGGCCGAGCTCAAGGAACTCGAGGCCGACGACGCCAAGGAGCGCGAGCTGCGGTCGGCCCAGCGCGAATCCGAGCGCGACCTCGAAGCCATTGAGGAAGAGGCCAACGAAGAGAAAGACCTCGTGGAGCGCGCCTTCGCGGCGCTGCGCGACCTGCACGAGCGGATGATCGTCGACGACGAGGATCTCTGGCGCGAGCTGGAGGATCGCTACGGCCAGTACTTCGAGGGCGGCATGGGCGCCGAGGCCATCGCGCAGCTCATGGCCAACATGGACTTCGACGCCGAAGAGGCCGAATTGCGTGCCGCCATCGAGGCGTCCGACGGGCGCCGGCCATTGTCTGCCCAGCGCAAGCAGAAGGCGATCAAGCGGCTGAAGATCCTGAGCGCGTTCAACCGGCGAGACGAGCACGGGCGCCGCATCAACGATCCGCGGGCGATGATTCTCGACGCCGTGCCGTGCATCCCGCCCGACCTGCGCCCGATGGTGCAGCTCGACGGCGGCCGCTTTGCAACCTCAGATCTGAATGACCTGTACCGGCGTGTCATCAACCGCAACAACCGGCTGAAGCGCCTGCTCGACCTGCGGGCGCCCGAGATCATCGTCAACAACGAGAAGCGCATGCTGCAAGAAGCGGTGGATGCGCTGTTCGACAACGGCCGAAGGGGCCGTCCTGTGACAGGCCCCGGCAATCGGGCGCTGAAGTCGCTGTCGGACATGCTCAAGGGCAAGCAGGGTCGCTTCCGCCAGAACCTGCTCGGCAAGCGCGTCGACTACTCGGGCCGCTCGGTCATCGTCGCGGGGCCCACGCTGCGCCTGCACCAGTGCGGGCTGCCCAAGCTGATGGCGCTCGAACTGTTCAAGCCGTTCGTCATGAAGCGGCTGGTCGACTCGGAGATCGCTCAGAACATCAAATCGGCCAAGCGGATGGTCGAGCGGCGCCGCGCCGATGTGTGGGACGTGCTCGAGGACGTCATCAAGGAGCACCCGGTGCTGCTGAACCGGGCGCCCACGCTGCACCGGCTGGGCATCCAGGCCTTCGAGCCCCTGCTGGTGGAAGGCAAGGCGATCCAGATCCATCCGCTCGTGTGTGCCGCCTTCAACGCCGACTTCGACGGCGACCAGATGGCTGTGCACCTGCCGCTGTCCTCGGAGGCCCAAGCAGAGGCACGGGTGCTGATGCTGTCGGCCAACAACCTGCTGAGCCCCGCCGACGGCCGGCCGATGACGGTGCCCAACCTGGACATGCTCATCGGCAGCTACTACCTCACCGAGTCGGGCGGCGATGGTGACGACGGTGCCCAGGTGCCGGTCTTCCGCCACCTGCACCAGATCGAGCAGGCGCTCGACCTCGGTCAGCTCAAGCTGCATCAGCCCATCGAGTGGCGAATCGCTCGGCTCAGCGACGGCAATGGCGGCTACACGCCCACGACACCCGGACGGGCGCTGTTCAACGCCACGCTTCCCGACGACTTCGAGTATGTGAATCGGCCCGTGCGCAAGAGCGACATGGGCCGCATCGTGCGCGCGCTGTCAGACAACTACTCAGCCAGCGACATTGCCGTCAGCCTCGACCACATCAAGGACCTCTGCTACGAGTACGCCAGCCGCTCGGGTTTGACGATCTCGGTCGACGATGTGAGCACCCCGCCCGACAAGGCCGAGATCCTCGAACGCCACGAAGGCGAGGCGGAGCGAGTCGAGACCCAGTTCCGGCGCGGCATCATCACCGACGGCGAGCGGCGTCAGAAGGAAGTGGAGATCTGGACCGACGCCACCGACGAGGTGCGCCGCTCGCTCGAGACCGAGATGTCTCGCACCACGTTCAACCCGATCGGCATGATGGTCGGCTCGGGCGCTCGTGGGAACATGATGCAGGTACGCCAGATCGCCGCGATCCGCGGGCTGGTCGCCAACCCTCGCGGCGACATCATCCCGCGCCCCATCAAGTCGTCGTACCGGGAGGGCTTGGCCACGCTGGAGTACTTCATCTCCACGCCAGGCGCTCGCAAGGGCTTGGTCGACACGGCGCTGCGCACGGCCGACTCGGGCTACCTGACCCGCCGACTCGTCGACGTTGCTCAAGAGCTCATCATCAACAACGAGAGCCCCTTCGACCGCCCCGGTCCGGTGAACGGGCTGTGGATCGACGATGTCGCCCCTGACGAGCCGGGCAAGCGCACCCATCTCGACACCAGACTGTTCAGCCGCTGCTTGGCGGCGGAAGTGACGCTCAGCGACGGCACCGTGCTCGAAGCCGGGCGGCTGATCGGCGAGGACGAGATGATCGCGCTGCGCGACGACCCCGATGTCACGCGGGTGCGTGTGCTGTCGCCGCTTACCGACGACTCCGAGTTCGGCGTGTCGGCCATGGCCTACGGCGGATCGCTGGCGACCGGCAAGCTCATCGAGGTGGGCGAGGCTGTCGGCGTGATTGCTGCCCAGTCCATCGGCGAGCCCGGCACGCAGCTGACCATGAGGACGTTCCACACCGGCGGTGTCATCGGCGGCGAGAACATCGCCGGCGGTCTGCCCCGGGTCGTCGAGCTGTTCGAGGCTCGCACCCCGCGCGGCAAGGCCGTGCTGGCCCGCCGTTCGGGCGTGGTGCGCATCGGGGAGGACGACGGCCGGGGCCGCCAGGTCGATGTCATCGGCGACGACGGCGCCGAGGACACCTACACGGTGCCGTCCATGTCGCGGCTCGCAGTGGTCGACGGGCAGGACATCCGCGCCGGCGATCCGCTCGTGGACGGGCCGCGCGACCCCAAGGAGCTCATCGAGATCCGCGGCGTGCGCGAGACCCAGCAGTACCTCGTCTCTGAGGTGCAGAAGGTGTACCGCGAGCAGGGCGTGTCGATCCATGACAAGCACATCGAGCTGATCATCCGCCAGATGACCAGGCGGGTGCTCGTCGGCGAGCAGGGCGATTCGCCGTTCCTGCCCGGCGAACAGGTCGACCAGCGGAACTACCGTGAAGCCAACCGCGAGATGGTGGCCCAGAGCCGCCGCCCGGCTGAGGGCCGCCCGATCATCATGGGCATCACGAAGGCATCGCTCGCGACCGAGTCGTGGCTCTCGGCTGCCTCGTTCCAGGAGACGACCCGCGTGCTGACCGAGGCGGCCATTGAGTCGCGCCGCGACAGCCTGAAGGGCCTCAAGGAGAACATCATCATCGGCAAGCTGATTCCGGCCGGCACCGGCCAGGACGTGTACCGCAACATCGACACGATTGCCCCCGAATACGAGCCGATGGAGTTCTGGTCGTCCGAGGACGCCCAGGACCCGGCAGTGTGGCTGGCGTCGATCGGCGGTGATCCCGATGCCGACGAGGCAAGCCTCGGCGAGAGCGTCGCCTCGTTCACCGACGCCAGCTGAGCGGTTGTCGTGCTGGGGCGCGCTGCCTAGCCTTCATAGCCGGTTTCGGCGCGCTGCCAGGTGGGGCATTGCGCAGATCTTCCCGACTCCTGCCTGTCGACCCGTCCGCTAGCAATCTGTCCTGCTCACAGCCCCGGCTCGCAGGGATATCCCAACTCACTGAGGTTCTGGTGCCCACGATCCAGCAGCTGGTCCGCAAGGGCCGAAAGTCCAAGCCGACGAAGGTGCGAACGCCTGCGTTGAAGGGTTCGCCCCAGCGGCGCGGGGTCTGCACCCGCGTGTACACGCAGACGCCGAAGAAGCCCAACTCGGCACTGCGCAAGGTTGCCCGTGTGCGCCTCACCAGCGGTACCGAGGTGACCGCCTACATCCCGGGCGAGGGCCACAATCTGCAGGAGCACAGCATCGTGCTGGTGCGCGGCGGCCGGGTGAAAGACCTGCCCGGCGTCCGCTACAAGATCATCCGCGGTGCGCTGGACGCTTCGGGTGTGAACTCCCGCCAGCAGGCACGCTCGCGCTACGGCGCCAAGCAGGGATCTTGACGTGCCCCGCCGAGGCGCAGCGCCCCGCCGCCACATCGCTCCCGACCCCGTCTACGACTCCGCGCTGGTCACCCAGTTCGTCAACAAGGTGCTGCGGCGCGGCAAGCGTTCGCTGGCCGAGAGCATCGTGTACCAAGCGATGGATCTTGTCGGCGAGCGGACAGGCGGCGAACCGCTCGAGATTCTGAAGCGGGCGGTGGACAACACCCGGCCGCAGGTCGAGGTGAAGAGCCGTCGCGTCGGCGGTGCCACGTACCAGGTGCCCGTCGAGGTGCGCCCTCGCCGCGCTACCGCGCTGGCAATTCGCTGGATCGTGGGCTTCGCCCGCGAGCGCCGCGAGCGCACCATGTCGGAACGACTCGCGAACGAGCTGATGGATGCCTCCAACGGCACCGGCTCGGCTGCCAAGCGTCGTGAAGACACGCACCGCATGGCAGAGGCCAACAAGGCCTTCGCCCACTACCGCTGGTAACAGTCCGCTGGTGAGCAGTTCGCTGGCGATCTGATCGAGATGTCTGGTCAATTGGGGCAACGCTGAAATGGTTCGAACGCAACCTCTCGACCGCGTCCGCAACATCGGGATCATGGCCCACATCGACGCGGGCAAGACCACGGTGACGGAGCGGATCCTCTACTACACCGGTGTCAACTACAAGATCGGCGAGGTCCACGACGGCGCCGCCACGATGGACTGGATGGAGCAGGAGCAGGAGCGGGGTATCACCATCACCTCCGCCGCCACCACCTGCCATTGGGACGACCACGTCATCAACATCATCGACACGCCGGGCCACGTCGACTTCACCGTCGAGGTGGAGCGCTCGCTGCGGGTGCTCGACGGCGCCGTGGCAGTGTTCGACGGCGTCGCTGGTGTTGAGCCGCAGACCGAGACTGTCTGGCGGCAAGCCGACCGGTACGGCGTGCCGCGGATGTGCTTCATCAACAAGCTCGACCGCACGGGTGCCTCGTTCTTCGGCTCGTTGGCCAGCATCGAGGACCGGCTCACCCCCAACACGGCTGTCCTGCAGCTGCCGATCGGCCTCGAGGCCGACTTCGAAGGCGTGGTCGACCTGGTCGAGATGAACGCAGTGGTGTGGAAGGGCGACGACCTCGGCGCCACCTACGACATCGTCGACATTCCTGCCGACATGGCCGATCAGGCGTCGGAGTACCGCAGCAAGCTGCTCGAACGGCTCGCCGATGTCGACGAGGACATCATGCTGGCCTACCTCGAAGGCGAAGAGGTCGACGCCGACACGATCCGGCGGGCGATCCGGCGGGGCACGCTCGACGGCCAGATCGTGCCGGTGCTCACGGGGAGCGCATTCAAGAACAAGGGCGTGCAGCCGTTGCTCGACGCCGTCACGATGTACCTTCCCGCACCAGTCGACATCCCGGCCATCGCGGGCCGCTCGACGAACGGCAAGGAAGATCTGGAGCGCACTCCCAGCGACGAAGAGCCGTTCTCGGCGCTGGCGTTCAAGATCATGACCGACCCTCATGTCGGCAAGCTCACCTATTTCCGGGTGTACAGCGGCAAGTTCGAGCGCGGCGGCCAGGTGCTCAACACCACCACGGGCAATCGCGAGCGCATCGGGCGCATCCTGCAGATGCACGCCAACAACCGCGAAGACCGCGACGACATCGGCACCGGCGACATCGTCGCCGGCATCGGTCTGAAGAACACTCGCACGGGCGACACGCTGTGCGATTCGTCCAAGCCGATCGTGCTCGAACAGCTCGACTTCCCCGACCCGGTCGTGCACGTCGCTGTCGAGCCCAAGTCCAAGGGCGACCAGGACAAGCTGGGCAAGGCGCTCACAGCGCTGAGCGAGGAAGATCCCACCTTCCAGGTCAAGACCGACGACGAGACCGGCCAGACCGTGATCTCGGGCATGGGCGAGCTGCATCTCGAGGTGCTGGTCGACCGGATGCTGCGCGAGTTCAAGGTGGACGCCTCGATCGGCAAGCCGCAGGTGGCCTACCGCGAGACGATCACGGCACCGGTCGACAAGTTCGAGTACCGCCACATCAAGCAGACCGGCGGCTCGGGCCAGTACGCAGTGGTGGTCATCAACCTGCGCCCGTCGGAGCCCGGCGAGGGGTATGTCTTCGAGGACAGCATCCGCGGCGGTGTGATCCCGCGCGAGTACATCTCGTCGGTGGATGCCGGTTTGCAGTCGTCGCTGGAGAACGGCCCGCTCGCGGGCTTCCCGCTGGTGGATGTGGCCGTCGATCTGATCGACGGCAACCATCACGACGTCGACTCCTCGGAGATGGCCTTCAAGATCGCCGGCACGATGGCCATGCGCGATGCGGCGAGGCTGGCACGGCCGGTCCTGCTCGAGCCGGTCATGTCGGTGGAGGTGGTCACGCCCGAGCACTACATGGGCGACGTCATCGGCGACCTCAACTCACGGCGCGGCCGGGTGGGGCAGATGGAACTGCGCGGCGTGAACCAGGTGATCGACGCCAAGGTGCCGCTGTCGGAGATGTTCGGCTACGCCAACGACCTCCGGTCTCGCACCCAGGGCCGCGCGACCTACAGCATGCAATTCGACAACTACGAGCAGGTGCCGCGCACCATCGCCGAGGAGATCATCAAGCGCATCCGCGGCGAATGACCTGGCCTGCGCTGCTGGCGGGCCGCAGACAGCTCCGGGCCGACTTTTGTGGCTGGGGGCCTATTGGAACTGGGCCACGGCATCCCTAGCCTCACACCGTTCATAACGGTGAAGAAACAAAGAAAAACGACATCCCTGCACCTCACTCACCCCCGATAGGCGAGCAGAACCCCGAAAGGCGGGTACGACATGGCAAAAGAGCGTTTCGAGCGGACCAAGCCTCACGTCAACGTGGGCACGATGGGCCACATCGACCACGGCAAGACGACACTGACGGCTGCCATCACGCGCGTGCTGTCCGAACAGGTCGGCGGCCAGGCGACGGCCTTCGACGAGATCGACAAGGCACCCGAAGAGCGTGAGCGCGGCATCACGATCTCCATCGCGCACGTCGAGTACGAGACGGCGAACCGGCACTACGCGCACGTCGACATGCCCGGTCACGCCGACTACATCAAGAACATGATCACCGGCGCCGCCCAGGTGGACGGCGCCATCCTGGTGGTGTCCGCGGCTGACGGCCCGATGCCCCAGACCCGTGAGCACGTGCTGCTCGCCCGCCAGGTCGGCGTGCCCTACATCGTGGTGGCCCTCAACAAGGTCGACATGGTCGACGACGAGGAGCTGCTCGAGCTGGTCGAGCTCGAAGTACGTGAGCTGCTCAGCGAGTACGAGTTCCCGGGCGACGACGTCCCCGTGGTCCGCGTGTCCGCGCTGAACGCGCTGGAGGGCGACGCGGCTGCTGCCGAGCAGGTCGTCGAGCTGATGAATGCGGTCGACGAGTACGTGCCCGAACCCGAGCGCGACACCGAGCGCCCGTTCCTGATGCCGATCGAGGACGTCTTCTCGATCACCGGCCGCGGCACCGTGGTGACCGGCAAGATCGAGCAGGGCATCATCAACTCCGGCGATGAGGTCGAGATCGTGGGCATCCGCGACACGCAGACCACCACGGTGACCGGCGTCGAGATGTTCCGCAAGATCCTCGACCAGGGCCAGGCTGGCGACAACGTCGGCCTGCTGCTGCGCGGCACTGGCAAGGACGAGGTGGAGCGCGGCCAGGTCTGCACCCGCAAGGGCGCGATCACCCCGCACACCAAGTTCGAGGCGCAGGTCTACGTGCTCACCAAGGAGGAAGGCGGCCGGCACAAGCCGTTCTTCTCGAACTACCGGCCGCAGTTCTACTTCCGCACCACCGACATCACCGGCGTGGTCGACCTTCCCGCAGGCACCGAGATGTGCATGCCGGGCGACAACACCGAGATGACCGTCGAGCTGATCAACCCGATCGCGATGGACGAGGGCTTGCGCTTCGCCATCCGTGAGGGCGGGCGCACTGTGGGCGCCGGCCGGGTCACCAAGATCATCCAGTAACCCGGGTTTCCGGCGAACAGTCAGGCACTCAGATGGCAGCACCTCGGATCCGGATGCGGCTCAAGGCCTACGACCACGAGATCGTGGACCAGTCGGCGCAGAAGATCACCGAGACGGTGCTGCGCACCAACGCCAAGGTGCGCGGCCCGGTGCCGCTGCCGACCGAGAAGCACCGCTACACGGTCGTGCGATCTCCCCACAAAGACAAGGACTCGCGCGAGCACTTCGAGATGCGGATCCACAAGCGCCTGATCGACGTGATCGATCCCACCGACAAGACGGTCGACTCGCTCCAGCGTCTCGACCTCCCCGCCGGCGTCGAGATCGAGCTCAAAGTCCAGCCCTAGCGCAGCGTTCCAATGTCGCCACAGTGTCGTGCCGACGGAGAAGAAGTGCGCCGTGAAGTGTCTGGCAGCGTGGCCCGAATGCTGTGCAGCCTGGCCGTGAGCCAACCGACTGCCCTGGAAGCAGGGCTCAGTGATGCCTACCCATGGGTGAAGTTCCTGCCACCCGATGAACGCGAGCTGTTCGTGCTGGAGTTGACGGAGCAGCTGCTCGCGGTCGACTCGACTGACGACTTCGGCCCGGTTGATTTGCTCGTCGGCGCTTGGAAGGCCACCGCCGAGATTCATGCCGATCCCGACTTGGCGCGTCGATTGGCCGGACCATTTGAGATCACCCACGGGGGCCGCGTACCTCGTCCGGCGCTCTGAGGGCACCGCACTCGCTCCCTCGCGCCTGCAACATGCGCCGACTCACACTCCATGTGTGAGCGCGGCAGCCGTACCATCGCGGGCTGTGCGGGCTTTTGATGTGTCGTGTGGAGGCTCTCGGTGTCGGGAAGTCTGACGCCTGAGCAGCTGGCTCGTCGTGACATTGATGAGCAGTTGGAGGCCTGCGGCTGGGTGGTGCAGGACTACAAGAGTGCGGCGGTGGCTGCGGCCCCGGGTATTGCCGTTCGTGAGGTCCAGACTGCGGCGGGCCCGGCCGACTACGTGCTCTACGTGGATGGCCAAGCGGTCGGGGTCGTTGAGGCGAAGAAGGTCGGCAGCACGCTGACTGGGGTCGAGTATCAGACCCGCAAGTACAGCTCCGCGTACCCCGATGAGCTGCCGGCGTTCGAGGTCGATGGGGCGCTGCCGTTCGGTTATGAGTCCACGGGTGCTGAGACGCGGTTCACGAGCGGTTTGGACCCTGTGGCGGTTAGTCGTCGGGTGTTCACGTTCCATCGGCCTGAGACGCTGGCCCGGTGGCATGAGGACTTTGTCAATGGCCGTGGTGCCGGTCTGCGTACTGGCATCCCGCTGCTGCCAGAGCTCGATGTGGCCGTAGGTGCATCGCACTTGTGGCCGGCCCAGGCCGAAGCCATTCGCAATCTTGAGCAGTCCCTTCGGGAGAACCGGCCCCGGGCGCTCATCCAAATGGCCACCGGCTCAGGCAAGACCTTCACCGCCGCCAATGTCTGTTACCGGTTGCTGCTCCACGCTGGAGCTGAGCGAGTTCTATTCCTTGTCGACCGGGCGAATCTGGGTCGCCAAGCTCTCCGGGAGTTCCAAGGCTTCACCACTCCCGACGACGGCCGCAAATTCAGCGAGCTGTACAACGTCCGACATCTCACGTCGTCAGGGCTGGCCATGGCTGGCGAGGCCGCCACCAAGGTGCATATCTGCACGATCCAGCGGCTGCATTCGATCTTGCGAGGTGACGAGGCGGATGACTTCGACGAGAGTGTCGACGAGCTGAGCGGTTTCGAGGCGGCTCAGGCGGCACCGGTCGAGGTTGCCTACAACCCGGCGGTGCCGATCGAGTCCTACGACGTGATCATCGTCGACGAGTGTCACCGTTCCATCTATGGGGTGTGGCGTCAGGTGCTCGAGTATTTCGACGCGTTCTTGGTGGGTTTGACGGCGACGCCGGGCATTCAGACGTTCGGTTTCTTCGATCAGAACCTGGTGATGGAGTACGGGCACGCCCAAGCGGTGGCGGACCGGGTGAACGTGGACTTCGACGTGTTCCGCATCCGTACTGAGATCACCGAGTCGGGCGGCACTGTCCCGGCTGATTTCGTCACGGATTTCCGCGACCGCGATACCCGTGAGGTCCGGTTCGAGAAGATCGACGAGGACATCGACTACGGCGCCACCGAGCTGGACAAGCGGGTGGTGGCACCCGATCAGATCCGCACTGTGGTGCGCACGCTGCGTGACTCGCTGCCCGAGATCTTCCCCGACCGTGAGCGCCGCGACGACGGCCTGCTTGCGCATGTCCCCAAGACGCTGATCTTCGCCAAGGACGACAGCCATGCCGACGACATCGTTCAGGTTGTCCGTCAGGAGTTCGGGCTCGGCAACGAAGGTGCGGTGAAGATCACCTACCGCTCCGGCGATGCGGGCAACAAGCCCGAGGAGCTGTTGGCCCAGTTCCGCACCAGCTACCAGACGCGCATCGCGGTGACCGTGGACATGATCGCGACCGGCACCGATGTGAAGCCGATCGAGTGCGTGGTGTTCATGCGCATGGTGCGAAGCCGCAACTTCTTCGAGCAGATGAAGGGGCGCGGGGTGCGGGTGATCGATAGCGACCAGCTGCGCGCGGTCACGCCCGATGCCACCGTCAAGGACCGCTTCGTGATCGTGGACGCCGTCGGCGTCACCGAAGCCGAGCTGCACGACACGGTGCCGATGGAACGCCAGCGAACCGTGAGCTTCGACAAGCTGCTTCACGACATCGGGCTCGGCTCGACCAACCCCGATGTCGTGTCGTCGCTCGCGTCTCGACTCACCCGGCTGAACCGGCGCATGACCGCCGAGGACCGAGCCGAAGTAGAGAAGGTGGCCGGCGTCGAGTTGAGCGACTTGGTCCGCAGCATGGTGAACGCGCTGGATGTCGACCGGCAATACGAGACGGCCGCCGCCGCAGCCGGCGGCGACGAGCCCACGACTGAACAGCTCGAAGCAGTCGGCGCACAGATGATCAAGGAAGCCGTGCAGCCGCTGGCCGGCAACGCCGCGCTGCGCGAGAAGCTGGTCGATGTCCGGCGCAGCTACGAGCAGGTGATCGACACCGCCTCCAAGGACCATGTGATCTCCAACGAGTTCTCCAAGGAGGCAGCGGACCGGGCGAGGGCCCAAGTCGAGTCGTGGCGCCAGTTCATCGAGGACAACAAGGACGAGATCACCGCCCTGCAGGTTCTCTACGGCCAGTCCTATGGCGGGGGGCTGAGCTACGACGACGTCAAGGAGCTGGCGAACGCAATCGCACGGCCGCCGTACCGCTGGACCCCCGACGATCTCTGGGAGGCCTACGAGACACTCGACGCCTCCAAGGTGCACGGATCAGGCCATCGCGTCAGCACCGACCTTGTGAGCCTCGTCCGCTACACACTCGGCGAAGCCGACGAACTGATCGCCTACCCGGATGTGGTGGACGACCGCTTCCAAGCGTGGCTGCTTCAACAGGCGAACGCCGGCCGAACGTTCTCACAAGAGCAGGCAACCTTCCTGGAGCTCATCAAAGACCGCATTGCCACCAACCTCGGCATCGAGCCCAGAGAACTGATGGCCCCACCGTTCAGCAGCCAAGGCGGCCTCGGCAAGGCCCGTCGGCTCTTCGGCGACGAACTCGAGGTCCTCCTTGACGAGCTCACGGTTGCCCTCGCCGCATGACGCTTCGACAGGCACCTGCAGAGATCATCCGAGAGTCAACTTCCCCGCTCGTCGGGATCGCCGATTGGTGGGAACGATGTGAGCTTGGGCATGTCGCCGAAGTCACCAACGGGGCGGCATTTAAGTCGGCTCTATTCAACAACGAAGGTGAAGGGCTGCCCCTGATTCGTATTCGCGATGTCGGGAGGTCCGAGACATCCGTTCACTACAGCGGCGACTACGAACCACGCCACATCGTGGAACCTGGTGACCTCGTGATCGGCATGGATGGCGACTTCCGTATTGCGCGGTGGACCGGCGGCCAGGCCCTCCTGAACCAGCGCGTGTGTCGGTTGCGGATTGTTGACGCGAGCCAGTACAGCGATCGCTTCCTGGAGGTAGTGCTCCAGCCGTACTTGGACGAGATCCACAAGGTCACATCCTCAGTGACTGTCAAGCACCTCTCGTCCCGCACAGTTCAACAGTTGCCCATTCCATTGCCGCCCCGTGCTGAGCAAGACCGCATCGTGACCGCCATCGACGAGCACTTCTCCCGCCTCGACGCGGCGGGGCGGTCTCTCGCCGCTGCAGCCAAGCGACTCGATGTGCTGTATCGCTCTGTTGCGGTCGATGCACTTGATCGCCCGCAGTGGGAATGGACCACGCTGGGCGAGATTGCCGAAGTCAAGGGAGGCATCACCAAGGACTCGAAACGCGAGACAGATCCCGAATTCGAAGAGTTCCCGTATCTGCGTGTCGCCAACGTTCAGCGCGGCTATCTGGACCTGTCGGCTGTGTCGACGATCCGGACGGATCCACGCAGGGCGCAGCGGCTCATCCTCCGTCCGGGAGACATCCTGTTCAACGAGGGAGGCGACCGCGACAAGCTCGGCCGCGGATGGGTGTGGGAAGGACAGATCGACAACTGCATCCACCAGAACCATGTGTTCCGCGCGCGGCTGGTGGACGGAGGCTTTGATCCCTACTTCATCTCTCTGCATGCGAACTCCTGGGGTCAGAGGTGGTTCGAGACCCACGGCAAGCAGACAACCAACCTCGCTTCGTTGAACTTGACGACGCTGAAGTCGTTCCCTGTTCCGGCACCGCCGTTGCGGGACCAGCAAGCTGTCGTGTCTCGCCTGCGTTCGGCACTCGACAGTGCCCAACGTCAGCGACTCGAACTTGAGCGCGCAGCGGCTCGCGCCAATCGGCTGCGCAGTTCGATCCTCGTGGAGGCGTTCACGGGCCGTCTCGCCGTCGAGATTTGACAACCGGCGTCAGCAGCGGTGTCTGTTGTAGCGCATCCGGAAGCCCCGGGACAGCCCACGGGCAACGCATACGCCGTTGTACTGAGGGAATCCGGTCTTATGGTGCGACCCCATGTTTGCTGCGGAAGCCGCGCAGCGCGCGGCTGTGACCAAGACTGACGGAGGTCTGCGACGATGCGGCTGAAGCGAGCTCGTATCCAGAACTACCGGAGCATCCGCGACACAGGGTGGTTTGACGTCGACGAGGCCAAGACAATCTTGGTCGGCCCGAACGAGGCCGGAAAGACAGCGATTCTTGAGGCGCTCCAGCGGCTCAACGCCCCGGAAGGCGTTGAGCCGTTCAATCCGCTGCGCGATTACCCCCGCAAGCTCTACAACGAGCACATTCAGCTAGGAAAGCTGCAGGCGTCGATTATCCCGGTCGTGTCAGCGGAGTTCGTGCTGGAACCGGAGGATCTACGGGGTTTGCCCGAGAGCTACGCTGCGGCGACTTACCAAGTCACGCGCATGCTTGACGACAGCGTTGAACACTGCCTCGAGGATGGCCCGAGTGCGCAGTTGTTCACTGACGAAGTGCGCAAGGACCTTGGACGCATGGCGACTTATGCACGCGAGCGCATCGAGGGGGACGGGGACACCGATCCGAGCGTCGAAGAGGAGCTTGAGGAAGTCATCGGAGAGTGGCGCGTCGGCAAGACGACGATCGACGGGGAACGCGCAGTAGCTCTCGCAGGGTGGTTGGAGTCCCTAGAGGACCTGATCGATGAGGGCGATGTGGACGAGGATGCTCGCCATACCAGGCTGCTGGGGTATACCCGCGAGGCCGAAGATCGCGAGTCAGCCTTGCAGACCCTGTGGGAACGCGTGCCGGTGTTCGTCTACTACAGCGACTATTTCCGGGTGAGGCCCAACATCCACCTCAGCCACTTCGCGACCCGACAAGAGCAGAACCTCTTGGACGATAACCGATTTGACTATGGAAACAAGTGCCTCCTGAAACTGCTCGGGTTCGAAGCAAGGGAACTGGCGAGCCTTGGTGCCGCGCCGGACCCAGCCGACAACGCCGACGCCTTCGAGGCCTTTCGTGTCCCACTCGACGAACGGTCGATTCAGCTCAACGCGGCTAGCACTCGTCTCACGAGCGAAATTCGCAAGGTGTGGAACCCGGGCGGTGAACGAACTGACGCTGACACGGTTCGCGTGATAGCTGACGGCCAGTATCTCAAGGTCGTCGTGCAAGACGAACTCGGTGTCGAGATCGAGTTTGACCAACGTTCGGCGGGATTTCAGTGGCTTGTGTCGTTCTTCGTCGTGTTCTTTGCCGAGGCGGCCGACTCGAACGCCAATGCGATCCTGCTGCTCGATGAGCCCGGCCTGAGCTTGCACGGTCTCAAGCAGCGGCAGTTCCGCGAGACCGTTTCCCAGCTTGCGGTAGGCAACCAGACGATCTATACGACTCACTCGCCGTTTCTGGTGGGACCGGATGAACTCGACTTGGTGCGGGTCGTGGAGATGAACGACCGTGACACCGGCACCAAGGTTCACGTGAGTGTGCTGGCCGAAGATCCGGCCGCGCTGCTGCCGCTGCAAGAAGCACTCGGTTATGACTTGGCGCAGAGTCTGTTCGCGCACCAGCGGAACCTGGTGCTCGAAGGGCTAACTGACTATTGGTACCTGGAAGCGACGTCGCAACTTCTGCGAAGCGCTGGAATTGCTGACCTTGACTCGCGAATCTCGCTCGTTCCTGCAGGCGATGCGGGCAAAGTCGTGTACTTCGCGACGATCCTGCACGCGAACCGGCTCAAGGTGGCAGCGTTGCTGGACTCTGACAATGCTGGCGACGCCGCCGCCAACCAAGAGACGTTGATTCACACGCTGGGAAACAGACGCATACTCCGGACGAGCGATGTGTGCCCCGGCAGCATCTCCAAGCCCGAGATCGAGGATCTGCTTCGAGAGACTCTCATTGCAGTCGCGGACGGCGAATTCGGCGTTGACGTCACGCAGACTGTGCGGAGTCAACCGAGCCGGCCGATCGTCGACGTATTCGCCGACGAGATCACCGGCTTCTCGAAGTACCGTCTCGGTAAGGCATACCTGAAGTGGACCCAAAGCCACGAGGCTGGGGACCTCACTGAGGCCGAGCGAGATGCCTGGGCGAAACTCATCGGCCAAATCAACAAGGCGTTGAAATAGGACAGCTATCTGCGCGCTTCTGAGAATTGCGCAGGCAGACCGCGGTGTATGCGCGTGTCGGCCTTCGCCACGCGGCGATCATGGGCGGATGCGGCCCCGTCGATGCGGCCGTCGAGCAGCGCGGCCAGGACGCGTCCGTGCATCTCGGTAAAGCGCGGTGGCACGGCCTCGCCGATCATTGCCCGTACTGCAGTTGCGCCCCAGTCGTCGAACGACGTTCCCCAGTCGAAGTCTTGAGGAATCGTTTGCAGGTGTGCGCACTCGAAAGGGCTCAAGAGACGGTTTTCAAATGGATGAATGGTGTTGTCGGATCCGACGTGACCGCTGGCCGTCGTGATGGTCGGTGCCGGAGCGCCCGGCCGCATTCGTGAGTAGCTCGATCGCCGAAAGCCGCGCACCAGCCGGTAGCTGCCGTCCGCCTCTTGCACCACCGGTCGCAGGAGAGGCCTAGAGCATGCGGGGCAGACCGCATCGTCAGCACCTACTTGTACATCGCACTTGGCCTCGCAGAGCGTGGTGTCCCAGGCGCGCCCGCCCGAGTTAGGCGGGATCGCTGCGACCATGCGATACCGGTGGTCCGAGCCCCAAACAGGCACTGAGTGCATCGGGGTCGATGGATCGTGTGCGGCCTCGTGGCTTGCCGCGTCGAGTTTCGACGCGTCGAGTTGCTCTAGAGCTTCCTTGAGCGTCGTCCAGTTGCCGTCCTCTGCCGAGGCAGTCGGCTTGGGGTAGGGGATGCATCCTGATTCAGCGAGGGACGCGATTGCCGGTTCATCACGCCGAATGAAAGTCATGAAGGCCCGCACGCGGCGCTGTGGCACGCCGTAATCGGCCAGATCGGTCAGGAATGGGTAACACTCGTAGTGCGGTTCGAGCAGCTCCCGGAGTAGCACGGCAGCTGAGATCGGCGCCGGCTCGTCCTTTCGAGGGTCGAGGACAAGCCGCGAGAGAAAGGCCGCGACGTTCTCGACGACAACGAGCCGCGGACGAAGTCCGTTCGCTACTTGGGCGACTACTTCGACGAGCAAGTTGCGGCCGTCACGACTGCCTGCAGCAGCGTCTTCCTCGCGTCCTCGGCCACCTCGCGCCGTGCTCATTCCTTGGCACGGTGGGCACGCCGAGAGCAGCGCTGGCGGCTCCGGGCCGGCTTCGTCACGGAATGACGCCATGACCTCGCGCCAGGTGAATCTGAGATCGCCTGGCACCCCGTGTGCGTCTTCGTGGTTTGCCAGCGCTACAGCGAGGCGGCGTGGCTCGATCTCCGCCATGACCTTGAAGGAGAAGCCCGCCTTCGCGTAACCGAGGTCTCCGGCGCCGCAGTTGGAGAAGAGGCTCACTGCGCTCAGCGCTTCGGCGCCCATCTCAAGCGCCTTCACCGTCCGGCGGCCCAGGCTCGCTGGCAGCCTGCAGCGACGTCTGACGCGCTTGGAGGAAGTCGGCGTTGGATCGTCTTGTCTTCGCCAACAGGCCGTTCCATGTCGTGTGAACAACGGTGCCCTCGTCGATGTAACGGCGGAGCAGGTCGGCCTGCATGTTGTCGGCAAGATCGATTTCGTCGACGATCAGGTGAAACACGCAGCCGCGTGCCCAGTGACCGGTCAAGGCCTGTTCCTGCTCTCGCATGGAGGCGAAGACTGTGATGTAGTGGTAGAAGCGGGTGAAGTCGTCCCGCCCGAGTCCCGCGTGCGGTCGCTTGATTTCGATGCAATGAAGCTGGCCCGAAGTCTCCATCATGATGAAATCAGGGCGCCGACGAAAATCTTCTGCGGGCAGGTCCAGATCGTTCGGCCAGCGTTCTTGAATCAGCGCGGCATACCGGTCAGCGAAGGTTCTCAGCGTTTGGTTGTCCGAGACGACTTCCCACTCTGGGTTGATCAGCCAGGGGGCGCTGCGCAGGATCTTTTGCAAGCTCGATTCGTCAACGGGCTCTGAACGATCTCGCGCAAGAGCAGCTTCGAGACTCGAAATGGCCTCGACCCGCCCTCTGGCTACTTGCGCGTACGAGGCGAGCGCGGCGACCTCTGTGCGCCGAAACAGCTCTACGAGGCGATCCAGTGCATCAGAGTTGCCGCTTGTCAGCTGCGCCAGATCGGCAAAGCTCTCGACGAGCAGGTGGTGAGGCGCGACGGAGAGTACGAATTGGACGAGGCGTTCCAGGTACTCCGAGTCCTTGAGCTTCTCCTCGGAAACTGACCTGCCGAGCATCTTGGTGAGCTCGACAGCAGAATCGACGAGTTCATCGTCGCCGAACGTGTTTCGCGCCCTCGACTCGACTCCCGACCTCTCCAACACCCGCGTGGCCATCGACTGCTCGTGCACCGGAATGGCCGACAGCGCAACCTCCTTCACCAACTGCTGGCCGTACAGCTTGAGCGCTTCGCCTTCTTCGGAGTTCCAGAGGATGTCTTGCCGATCCGTCCTGATGAGGTCGTCGTGACCGTCGACATCGAGCCAGTCGGCCACGACCTCGCCCACCAGGTACGACCGGACGACGAACTCGCCGCTGTAGCCGGAGCTCTGTTCGAAGTCCCGGGTTGTAGCGACGATCTTGTTCCTCGCATAGATGCGGACGCCGGCGTCTTCGTCGTTCTTGTAGGCGCTCTTGGCCTTTGCAACCCAGCCGGTGACTGGCAACTCCCTGTCTCCGCACGGCACTGGGCGGTCTTCCAGACGAATTCTTGTCTGCTCGTTGACTTCGATCTCGAACGGCGGCAGAGGGCGCGCCCCGAAGAGAGGCTCCCTCAGGTCGCGTACCGCAATCTCAAAGTCGGTCGTGCCGCGGAATATGCGAGCGAGTTGGCGGAGGAACACCTCGGCTGAGGGAACACGCTTCGGAAGGAACTGCCGCAGCGTCACCCTGGTGCCGCTCGTTTCCCGCCATGTCCGGTCGAGGTCACCGGAGGTGACCGGCGCGGCACCCGGCTCGTCCTTGATGATCTCGTCGTAGTCCATGACGAAATGGCTCACTTGGTACTTGCCGTCGACGAGTTCACCCCCTGCCGAGACGATTTCGATCTGGCGGCAGATGCCGAATGGCGCGAGCTTGCCGATTCCCTTGCGGCCCATCACGGGCCTCTTGAATCGTGGCGATCTCGGCCCGTTCACCGAGCGCGTTCGACGGTCACCGCCGACATCGAGGAACAGGAGTTGCGCTTCTTCGGGACTCATTCCATGGCCGTCGTCTTCGACGATGATGTCCCACGGCTGACCATCGCCGTCGGTGTTGTCGAGTTGCGTGCCCATGGGCAGGCTCACGGTCACCTGAGTCGCGTCGGCGTCATAGCTGTTGGCGATCAACTCGGCCACGACAGCGGACGCCCGGTCGTAGAGCCTGACACCGAGCTTGTCGATCGTGAGGCGGGAGATGTTGAGCTTGTAAGCCTCAGCGTCCCCGTCCGCGCTCATCGGTCGCACTTCCAGCCGCGCGGCCACGCGTGCCGTGACAGCGATCTGGACGCTCGGTCGGGCATCGCGTCAAGCTAGCGCTATGGCCTCGCGACCCTGATCCGATTTTCGGAACGTTGCATTGGGTCACGAGCGAGCGGCCAGCAAATTGCTGGCACGAATGAGAGAGCCGGGCTCAAGACCGGCCGGGTGGATGACGCGGATGGCCCTTGGCGTCAACTGCCTCGACCGCTGGAACTAGCTCCCGCTGGAACTGCCTGCCTGAGGATCGGACTCGCTCGACGGTGGCGGCGGTTGGAATGCTCCAGGTGGTACGTCCTCGGGGCCAGCAGTACCGATGGGCGTGTAGCCGTAGCGGCTGACGACGCGCCCGCGTGAGGAGCGTTTCCTGTCGGCGCGCCGGTCATGGTTCATCTTCGACTCCTGCGCTTGCCAGCTGTCCCAGCGGATTGAACGCTAGTGACTCGACATCGCGGCGCTAGAGCAGAAATCCGCTGGTCGGCAGACGTAACGTGAGCCGGTGCATGCTCAGGATGCGAAGGCGTTGGTGCAGAAGCTGTGGGATTTCTGCGATGTGCTGCGCGATGACGGCTTGTCCTACGGCGACTACTTGGAGCAGCTCACGTATCTGCTGTTCTTGAAGATGGCCGATGAGCAGTACGTGTTGCTGGGAGGCGACCGCATCGTTCCTGTCGAGCACGACTGGCAGTCGTTGCTGAGCCGTTCGGGTAGGGAGCTCGAAGACCACTACAGCGATGTGCTGGCCGCGCTGGGCAGCGGCGAGGACATGCTCGGCGTGGTGTTCCACAAGGCCCGCAACCGCGTCCAGACGCCTGCCAAGCTGGAGCAGCTCATCAAGGAGCTCATCGATCAGCACGAGTGGATGAGCTACGACGCGGACCTCAAGGGCGACGCATACGAGGGCCTCATCGAGAAGACCGCCCAGGAAGGCGCCAGGGGGGCAGGCCAGTACTTCACGCCCAGAGCGCTCATCGACGCCATCGTCGACGTGATGCAGCCAGCGCCTGACGACCGCATCTGCGATCCCGCATGCGGCACCGGAGGTTTCTTCTTGGGCGCGTACCGGTCGATCGTGGAACGTCACTCGCCGTTGGAGCCCGACCAGGCCGCGCACCTGCGCTCGGGTGCGTTCACCGGTTGGGAGATCGCCGACCTGCCTGCCCGCCTGTG
>JAJDTF010000139.1 GCA_022827265.1 Acidimicrobiia bacterium
GTGATTGATCGGCGGATCGACAATGCACGTCCGAACGGTCTTCCAGTAATACACATCGTGAGCCTCGGCCGGCTCGGCGGTAGCGAGCGGCACGACGGCCAGAACGGCCATGAACGCGAGCAGCGCGCCCAGCGCCGCGAGTATCCGTTTGGACATGGTGGTTCCTTCCTTCAGGAGTCCGGTTTGCTTTTGCCGAAGAAACCGCGCCAACCAAAAGGAAGGAACCATGTAGCCGACTCCCGCGAGTCGGTTGGCGCGGCCCGTGAAGGGCACGCGGTTTCTTCGGCAGGCGCGACACTCGCGCGTTTCGCGGACGCGTGCAAGCGCGTCTTTGCGCTGCCCGTTTCGGGTGCCGTGCTGGCGTGGGCGCTGAGGCTCCCCTGCGGCCCTCAGCAGCCGTCTGAGCGTGTCTCTTGCCGGTTGTGGCTAGCGGGGCGTCCGCAGTGCTGTGCGGGCGCTGAGCGTCGGCGGACGCGCAGTGTCAGCGCGCCCTCTGCGCTCGGTTGCCGCGACTGGGCGATCAGTGCTGTCGGGGGTGTGTCGCTGTTCCCGGCAGCCCGCAGCCTTACTCAAATGCCCGGCAGGCACAGTTGCCCTGAGCCGACGGTTTCGATGAGGTGGGCGACGTGTCGGCAGTCTCGACAGTGCCTCACCATGTCGGCGTGCAGTGTGCTGATGGTGTCGGTGTAGTGATGCCAGAAGCGGTCTCGTCCGCAGCCTCGCTCCCCGGCAGTGTCAGCACCGCAGCCCCACCACAGCCGCTGACCGCACCGCCCGCAGCATCGCAGCGCAGGATGCTGCGAATGGCCGCAGCGTGGGCATTCCACCGTCGGCATTCTCGACACCTCGTCGTTGCGAATCTTGCGTGCCGCCAGACTCCAGTGCATCTTCGTCGCCGGGTCGCCGTGCATCATTGTGTTGCGGGCCATGTCCACGATCACTGCATACGGCTTGCCTTCGGAAGCTCGCAGCGCCCGCCCGTTGATCTGCCGGTACAGGCTGAGGCTTTTGGTCGGCCGCAGATGCACCACCACCGCACAATCCGGCACGTCGAATCCTTCGGTGGCCACCGCGACGTTCAGAAGATGCATCAGCCTGCCGTGCTTGAAGTCGTCGACCATGCGCCGCCGATCTGCACGGGGCGTCTTGGCGGTCAGCACCGCGGCGTGCTCGTCGGCCTCATAGAGCACTTCTGCGAGCCTTGATGCTGCGGTGACGGTCGGCAGATACCAGATCGTGCGGCGGTCCACCAGCGGCGCTACAGCGGCCCGCCATTCGTTCACCACCACGTCGGTGCGCAACAGTTCGATGACGGCTGCTCCGGCTGCTCGGCTGTCGATCTCGCCCATGTCGTCAGTAGGCAGATTCTCTGGCAGCTTCACTGTCGGCTCGACGACCCGGAAGTCGGCCAGGTAGCCGAGACTGCGAAGCTCGCTGTAGTCCGGGCCGCAGATGAGCGTGTCCCACACATCCTCAAAGCCTTCGTAGTCGCTCATCCGCCACGGGGTGCCGGTCAGCCCGAGCCGGTACCGCCAGCCCAACGCCAGCAGCTTGCGGTAGGTGCTCGAAGTGGAATGGTGCGCCTCGTCGACCACACACAGGCTCATGCGCCCAGCGGTCAGCTTCTCAGCGGGCCAGCTTCGCGCTGACGACGACAGCAGCAGGACTTTGCCTGCCCAGTCAGCCCAGCAGCGCCGGTCCGCAGGCAGCTTCGCCCACGACCCCGACTCGACGCCGACACGCTCCAGCACGTCGGCAGCTTGGTCGAGAAGCTCGTTGCGGTGAGCTACCCAGCCGACAACAGCCGTCGGGTGCTTGTCGAGCATCCTGCGCACGATCTCCGCGCCGACAGCGGTCTTGCCGCCGCCTGTTTCCAATTGCACCATCGGCCGCAAACCCGCCGCCATGTCGGTATGCACACTGCGAATCAGATCGTTCTGATACGGGCGCATCTCGAATGCGGTCACCGGTAGCGCTCCCATTCGTCGAGCATCTGCGAATGCGAAGCTGCGGGGCACCACTTTCGGAAGCTGTCCGCGAACTCGTCGAAGCTCATCTTGCTCGGGGTGTGCTCAGCGTCATCGCAGGCAGCGTGCGCCCAGACTGTGAACTCGTCGCCTTTCGGCGCAGACTGAATCACTCGACCGGCACCAAGCGAACCGCAATAAAAACATTGACGGGTCGTCATCGAGATTCCTTTCTCTCACCATCTGCGAAAACCGAAACAGCCGTCTGAACGCGAAAAAGCGCCCGACCATTACGGCCGGGCGCTCTTTCGGTTGTGCTAGCCGTCGAGCGCTTTCTCTTGCAGAGACAGCACGACTCGTTCCGCTTGGTACTGGTTGATGCCAAGCGATGCTGTGCGGTCGAATGTCGCGTTAGCGCCCACATATGCCAGCGGACGGTGCGACAAGTGCAGCGAAACCCAGCCTGACACCAACTCGTCAGCGACAAGCTGAAACAGTTCGGCGCAATCGGCTGGCGTCTTGGTGGCGGGCGTGATGCGCAGACTGTTCACGTTCGCGGTGCCGATCACACAATCGAGCTTCATCTGGAACATTTCGTCAGATTCGCAGTCGAGAACTTCGCCCCACGAGTCCTGATCCCAGCCTGCCGGGTTCCATTGCTCGGCCAGCTTCGCCGCGACCGCGAACTGCCAAGCCATGAACTCGACCGTATCCAGATCAGCTACCGCAACAGCCTTCACGCCGATGATTTTCGCTTGGCGGGCGGTCCAGCCGTCAGCCGTGTTGATCTCGTCAGCCTTCCTTCGGCAGCATCCTTCCGAATCGAGCCTGCCGATCCAAGCAGCATTCTCCGGCGGATACTGCAAGTTGCGAGTAGCCCACAACTCTGGTTCGTTTGCCTCCGCATCAGCGGTCAGCAAGTTTGTGTCCATCGTTCTCTCTTTCTCTTGAAGGGTGGACACTCCCTGCGGAAACCGAAACAGCACCCGGACGCGAAGAACCCCGAGCGCTCCAAGGTGCTCGGGGTTCTTCGGCTGGTGGCTAGCAGTCTGCGAATGGGCAGTGATGAGAGAACGTGTGGGTAGGCGTCGAAGCTGCCCAGTAGTGCTGTCCAGCTTCGATGCGGTAGCCGTCCGCAGCGTTGCGGTACTGCTCGAAAGTGTGGTGACCGCGACGCCTCGCAGCCTCCGCCCGTGCCTTCGCAGCTTCCCAGCACATACGGTTCGCGTGCCAGATGTGCTCAGCCTTGCAATGCATCATGTCCTGCCTTTCTGTTGGTGGACACTCACTGCCGAAACCGAAACCCGAACGCGAAGAAACCCGACCACCGAAGCGGTCGGGTTTCTGTCGTCGGATGGCTACGAGAATGCGCCTATGTAGCCGTCGAGCATCGCGTGAGCAGTAGCCCGCACGACTTCAGGCGTCCGCTGGTGCGGCCCGTACACATGGCCGCGGTAGATGCGTTCCATCAGCGCACCGACAGGATCGCGGTACTCCTTCGTGTTCCGCATGATCCAGCTAGCCGAATTGTCGACCTGGCCGAACAGCGTCGTCACGATCCACTCCGCCCGCCGCAAACCCGGCTCCTCGTACGGTTGCCTTCGAGAATGCTCATGCATCCTTCGTAGGTCATATCGCACAATGGCCAATTGCCTTGTCGCAGAGTCTCCTGCCGCCGCCGCAGCCATGGCATCGGTGCCTGCAGCTTCGAGTCCTCGGTCGTCAGACGCGGCCGAGGCCGAGGTCGAGTCGACCGCGGGCCACATTCGCGGCCAGCACCTCTGTCGGCCCCTCTGCGAGCCGCAGGGCGCGCACGCGTCGCAAGATGTCGGCTAGGGGATGGCCGTCTACGAGTGCGGTTCCTCCGACGAGTTGCACGGCGTCGTCGCAGACCCGGCTCAGCGTCTCGGTGGCCAGCGACTTGGCGGCCATCACTTCGTTGACGGCGTTCTCGCCGGCATCGAGCAGGCGCGCCGTGCGGTAGAGCGCGCTGCGAGCCGCGTAGACGGCGATCCGCATGTCTCCCAGTGCCACCCGCTCCAGGTCGGTGCCAAGCTGTGCCGGCCCTTCGGTCGAACTGTGTCGCCCCGCCCGCTCGACCAGCGTTTGCTCGACGAGGTCGATTGCGAATCGGCAATGGCCGATGCAATCGGCTGCAATTGCCATACGCGTGGCGTTGATCTGGCTCATCGCCCGCCGCAGGCCGCGCCCAGCCTCGCCGATGACGTGAGTCGCCGGAATGCGCACATCGGTGAACGTGAACGCAGCATGGTGACTGCCGTCGAGGGTGCCGAATCGCTGCTTGAGCGTCACGCCTGTGCGGTCGGTCTCGATGAGCACCATCGCGGGGCCGATCCCATCGACCTCCACCAGCGCGTTGATGAAATCGGCGTCTGCGCCTCCCGTCACGTACGACTTCGCTCCATTGACCACCAAGTCGTCCTGGTCCCGCCGTGCCCAGGTGTGGCGCGCGGCGTCCGCAGGTTCGGTGAACCCGAAGCCGCTGCGCAGATCCCCGGCGAGGTATGGCAGCAGGAACTGGCTGCGCAGCGGCTCGCCGACGTCCGCGAGCACTCCCGGCGACGGTCCGAAGACGCCCGGCAGGTGACCCACGTTGCGGCTGGCGAGCGTGTCGCGCACCACGGCAAGTGCCAGCGCGCCCGCCTCGGTGCCGCCAACCGACGCCGGTTGGGTCATGCCGAACACCCCAACCGCCTTGGATGCCTCCCGCACCTCTGACCCGATGTCGCTCTCGTCGACCCGGCCCGCCAGGACGGCGAGTTCCTCAGCCAGGCGTTCGGCAGTGCGCAGCACCTCGGTGTGCTCAGTGTCGAGGAAGTCGGGCATCTCCGGTGCGTGCCTCCGCGTTCAGCCCAGGTTGCGAGCGAAGAGATCGGCGAGCCGCTTGTAGTGCAGTTCGGCGCCCTCGGGCGAGAAGCAGTAGCGCTCAGGAAAGACGAAGCCGTGCTCGGTGCCGGGATAGGTCTCGACCGTGTGCGGCACGTCGATGGTGGGCAAGTGAGCCTTCAGTGCCGCCGTTTCCTCGTCGCTGACGTAGATGTCGTTCTCGGCGATGCCGAAGTAGAGCTCTCCGGACACGTCGCCCAGCATGAGATGCGGCGAGTCGCTTTCGTCGGTCACGATGCCCGCGCCGTACAGCGAGGCGGCCGCGGCGAACCGAGCCGGATATGCGCCGACAGCCGCCATAACGAGCCGCCCGCCCATGCAGTAGCCGACCCCGCCGATCCGGCTGGCCTCGATGCCGTCTTGACCCTCGAGCCAGTCCAAGATGACGCCGGTGTCAGCGATGATGCGCGCGTTGGTGATGTTGCCGGCGAGCCCCATCATGAACTCGCGCACGGGCAGGTAGTCGTCGTCGCCCAGCCGGTTGGCGTCGATGTCCACATGTCGCGCCAGTCGATAGAACGAATTCGGCAACACGACCACGTAGCCCATGGCCGCGATGCGCTCGGCAATGCCCACCAGCTCAGGTCGGATTCCCGACGCCGGCATGTACACGATCACAGCCCGCAGTGTCCCGTCCCGTTTGGGCGTGATCACATGGCAGTTCATGGTGCCGTCTGCCGTGGTCAAGTCAACCTCGGCAACCATGGTGGCGTAGTTCTGATTCGGCATCTCACTCATCCTCGGGGCTGCAGCGGCGCGACGGCACGCTGCCGCCCCGAGACGGTAGTTGCGGAGGACGCGCCGCGGCCTACACCGTGTGGGTGCGGACCCAGTCGGCGATGAGGTCGGCTGCTTCGGCGCGGGCGCCAGCGGGCTCGGTCAGGTAGTGGTCGCCGGAGATGGAGTGCACCGGGACGTCCGGCGCACCGGGCCGGCCGCGCAGCGCGTTGACGATCTTGGCGGTGTCGGAGGAGAAGATGCCGGTATCGGCATCGGCGTCGATGACGATCGCTGGAAGATCGATGTGCTGCGCCTGGTCGGTGCTGCACTGCGAGTCGGCGAGGCTCCACATCGACAGCCAAGTCCGCAGCGAACTCACCGTCCCGACGCCGAAGATTCCGTAGTTGGCCCGGCGCGGATCGCCGAGGTAGCAGCCGGACACGGTGCGTTGGCTGGGGTCGATCGAACCGTCGAGCATGCGCAGGTCCGCCCAGAGTCGCGGCACCACGAAAAGACGCTCGCGGTGCCCTGCGGCTGCGAGCCGGTCCAGCGCGTTATTGAACCAAGCGGTGATGCGCTCGTTGCGCGCCCGCTGTGCGCTGCGGTATGCGGCGATGAACTCATCGTCGAACGGTGGCTGCCGGTCGGCGCCGAACGGGTCGAGGGCCGGATCGATGCTGAGCGGATCGTTCTCATCGGTCACCGACGGATCCATCCAGTTGGTCAGCACCTCAGCGCGCCCGGTGTGCGCCACGATCGAGACGTACAGGTCGCCTCCCGCCAGGTCCTCGATCGCCGGGTGCAAGCCTCGCCGGCTGTACTCCGGAACCAGATTGGGCGCCGTGGCCTGTGCCTGGTAGGTGGCCATGAGCGAGCCGCCGCCGCTGTTGCCCAGCAGCACCACGCAGTCGACGCCTTGGTCGCGCAGCCAGCGGACGCCGACGTCGATGTCGGCGAGCGCCAGATCGGCCAGGAAGTAGGGCTCCGCACCCCGGAAGCGGGTGTTCCAGCCGAGAAAGCCGATGCCCCGCTCGGCGATGTAGCTGGCCAGGTAGTGCTCGCTGAAATCGATGTTGTAGTGCGTCGCTATGAGAGCCGTGCGCGGCTCGTGCCCGTCGGGCCGGTGGTAGACGCCCTGGCAAGGATGCCCGCCCACGCCGGACCGGGGGGCGCTGGCACTCGGCAGCGCGACGAATTCGCGGGTGATGCCCATCTGTCGGTCGACCGGAGCTCAGGCCGTTGCGTCGGCGGGGATGGGGGAGCGCATCACTTCCAGCGCCTCGGCTGGATCGGGCTCGATGCCGGTGGTGTCCCGGCAGAGCTCCACCATGATCCCGTTGGGGTCCACGAAATAGAGCGAGTGGCACCAGCCATGGTCCACTTTCATCAGCGGCTCGATGTCGGCGGCTGCCATGCGCTCGCGGACCGTGTCCTGCTTCTCAGGTGTCGCCCGCACGGCGACGTGATTGACCCACACCGGCAGCCCTACCGTTGCGCTGAGGTCGGTGCTGTAGTCGGCCTGCTCGCCCATGTTCTGGATGAAGAAGAAGGCGATGCACTCGCCGTCGCCGATGTCGTA
>JAJDTF010000061.1 GCA_022827265.1 Acidimicrobiia bacterium
GAGATGATCTCGGCGGTGGCGACACAGGTGCCGCCGGTGACCGGAGCGAGGAGGTTGATCTTGAACTCGGTGGTGGCCGCCCAATAGCCGGGCGGCATCACCGGGTACATGACCACGCCCAGCACGTGGTCGCACATGGCAGACAGGCAGCCGCCGTGCATGGTGCCCATCATGGTGACCAGCTCGTCGGTGACCGGCATCTCGCACACCAGCCGGCCGGCCTCGAACTCGGTGGCCTTGATGCCCAGGTAGCCGTCGATGCCGCTGCGCGAAACCCGGCCGATCACCTTGTCGGCCCATTCCTGGTTGAACGTTTCGAACGTCGGGCGGCTCATGTGAAGCTCCTTGAGCTAGGCGGGATCAGGCGCGAAGACGCCGTGCTGTGTTTGATGGTTCACGGCGCGAAGACGCCGTGAACGGGCGGCACGCCGGGGCGTTCGCCGGCCAGCGTCTGGATGAGGGGCTCGAGGTCGTCGAAGCCGGCGACTTGGCGCGGCAAGTCCGCGAACGGGTAGCGGCCTGACACCAGCAGGTCGAGCGCCTTGCGGTACGCAGCCACATCAACGCCCAAGGCACCGAAGATGCGCAGCTCCTTGTAGACGATGTGGTCGGGGTCGAACCCCGGCGTTTCGGCCGAGCCGCGGGTGCCCGCGAGCACGATCGTGCCGCCCGGCCGGGCGAGCTGGACCGCCTGTGCGAGAGCGGCGGGTGCCTTCGCGGTGACGTCGACGACGACGTCTGCCTTGGCGCCGGCGGCGTCGCGCAGCGCCCTGTTGGGGTCGGTCTCGGCGACATCCACTGCCAAGTCGGCGCCGAACGCCGGAGCAAGCGCCAGACGCTCGGCGTCACGCTCGCCCAAGCCGGTCACCATGACGAAACCGGCGCCAGCCTCCTTCGCCGCCGCGGCCGAGCACAGCCCGCGCACACCCGGACCCAGGATGGCCACCACATCGCCGGGCTGGGTGTCGGGGATCTCCACCGCCCAGCGGATCCCGGCGCCCAGCGGGTTGAACAGCGTTGCGGTGACCGGATCGAGCTCGTCGGGCACCGCCATCAGCATCGAGTCGGGCCGCAGATACAGGTGCGAGGCATAGCCGCCCCCGAGACCCGGCGGCGCATCCGCATCGGTGAAGCCGACCATCGTGGCCAGACCGTTGCGTTCGCACCGCCGGTAGAGCCCCGACCGGCACTGCTCGCACTCCCGGCACGACAGGAACACCTCCACCGCCACCCGCTGCCCGGCGTTCACTCCCCATCTGTCGGCGGCGGCGTCACCCAACTCCTCCACCACGCCGATCACCTCGTGTCCGGGGATGAACGCATGCCGGTTGGTGATGTGGCCCGTGTACTGCTCGTGGTCGGTGCCGCACAGCCCGCAGGCCTCAATGCGCAGCAGGCCGTCGTGGGCGGCGACCTCAGGCAGCTCGAAGCTCCGCCGCTCGAACGATCGCGGCTCGGTCAGCACAAGTCCGGTCGCAGAGGTCATGCGTGTCGCTCCGTTACGAGTCAAGACCCAGCATTGCAGCGATCACGAATGGCGCGAACGTGATGCAGGCGAGTCCTTGGGGTTGGCCCATCCCATGGTCATGCCGGCCGAGAGGCCGCCGTCCACCGGCAGGTCCACGCCGTTGACCCAGCCGGAGTCGCCGACCAGCAGCCAGGTCACCACCTCGGCTTGGTCGTCGGGGGTAGCGACCCTGCCCACCTGTTCGTTCAGCCACGCCATCTGCTCGACACCTGCGTCCTGCTCGAAATACGGGAACAGGGGAGTGTTCACCGGGCCAGGGCTGACCGAGTTGACCCGGATGCCACGGTCCAGCACCTGCCCCGCGAGCTGCTTGGTGTACGACACCACCCACTCCTTCGACAGCGTGTAGGCGTTGGGCCCGCCCCGGTCATAGGCCTGCGCAACCTCGATGCCGGCAGCGAAGTCTTCGGCTGCATCCAGCTCCGCGATGCGGTCGCGGTGGCGATCCCACACCATCCCGGCGAGCGACGCGATGTTCACGATCGAGGCTCCATCATTGAGCTTGCCTGCGGCTAGCAGCGTCTCGGTGATGTGCCGCAACCCGTACACGTTCACCCGCAGCACGAGCTCGGCGCCCATGCTCCCGGCCACGCCGGCGATGTTGCCCAAGCCGTCGAACGTGCCGCCGAGACCGGCCACCACGCTCTCGATCGAGGCCGGATCCGACAGGTCGCAGTGATGGTGTTCCGCCGCGCCGTCGGGGGCGTCCTTGACGTCGAGGTTCACGACCTCGTGACCGGCTTCGACGAGCCGCTGCAAGGTTGCATTCCCGATTCCCGTCGAGGCTCCAGTGAGCAGGATTCGCTTGGCCATGTCGTTGTCTCCGTTTGTTGTCGCGGTTGCGAGCACCCGGTTTGGCCGGGTGCCGTGAGACTAGGCCCACGGCCCCCGTCGATTCCTGAACTCGCAGCGGTGGCTGCGACTCACTTCTCGAACCCGAGTCGCGCCTGTTCGGCGCGGATGTAGCTGATCACCTTCTCGATCTCGATATCGGTGATGTCCTCCACGGGCGGCATGTCGCCGAACCACCAGTGGTGTTCCCGAGTTCCTTCACGGATGGCCACGCGATATGCGTAGTCGCCGTGATGGTTCGGCTCATAGATGATCGACAGCTGCGAGGGACCCTTGTCGGTGCCGCGCAGGTCGACGCCGTGGCACTCGGCGCAGTACTGCTGGTACACCGCAGCACCGTCGGGCACAGCCGGGCCAGCAGCCGTAGTCGGAGGCGCAGGTGCATCCGATGTGATCGCAGGTGCCGTATCGACTGACGACGCATCGTTTGCATCGTCTGCATCGGCGGCGCACGCGATCGTCATGACGACAATGGCGAGCGCTATGGCCGGGCACAGCCGGCTCTTTGTCATCCTTCGCCGAGAGCGCGCTGGTAGGCGCTCATCGCTTCGTCGTTGAAGCAGACGAAGCGGACGAGTTCGACTGCGGTCGGTGTGCTGCGGACAGTCTCGATGGCGATCTGTGTGGCAGGCGCCATGGGGTAGCCGTACACGCCGGTCGAGATTGCCGGAAAGGCGACCGAGCGAGCGCCGACTTCGTCGGCCAGGGCCAGCGATTGCCGGTAGCACGACGCGAGCAGCTCGGGCTCGGCCTGGTCGCCGCCATGCCAGATCGGACCTACCGTGTGGATGACCCAGCTTGCAGCCAACCTGAAACCGGGCGTGACCTTGGCCTGACCGGTCGGGCAGCCGCCGAGCGTCCGGCAGTGCGCCAGCAGTTCAGGCCCCGCAGCGCGGTGGATGGCTCCGTCGACGCCGCCCCCTCCCAGCAGCGTCTCATTGGCTGCATTCACGATCGCGTCAACCCGCTCAGTCGTGATGTCGCCGACAGACAGTTCCAACCGCTGCGACGGTCGATCGCTGCTCATTCGAGTGCCTCGGCCACGGCCAGCTCCGCGATGCGATCGCCGTCGTAGCCCAGCAGGTCCTCCAGGATTTCCATGGCGTGCTCGCCGTAGGTGGGGCCCGCCCAGCTGAAGCCGTTGTGCGCGGCGGACAGCGTGTAGGGGACCGCGTCGACGATGGTGCGGCGCGCGTACCCGTGCGGTGCCCACTGGAAGTGGCCGCGATGGGCGAGCTGCGGGTCGTTGAGGCAGGCGCCGGAATTCTGCACATGGTGCGCGGCGATGCCATGCGCCTGCAGGCGGTGCGTGAGCCCCGGCCCGTTCTGGCGGGAGGTGAACTCGGTCACGATCTCGTCCAGCTCAGCCTGACGCTCCCGCCGGGCAGCCCTGTCCAGATCGGCGAGATCCTCCCGACGCATCTCGATGGCCAGTGAGCGCCACGCGTCGTCGTCTTCCACCGCGACGGCGATCCACTCGTCATCGCCCATCGTCGGGTAGACGCCGTGGGGCACCATCTCGTCGTCGGCATTGCCGCGCCGGCTGCGCATCTCGCCAGTGGCCTGCATCTCGGCGATCGCCGGTGCCAGCAGGTGCACGGCAGCCTCCATCTGGGAGAAGTCCAGGTGCTGACCCTCGCCGGTGCGGCGACGATGGTCGAGCGCTGCGAGCAGCGCGCACACCGTGAAGCGCGGCGAGCAGTAGTCGGTGTAGGCCAGATACGGGCCGGCCGGTCCACGGTCTTCCCAGCCGGTGATGTCGAAGAACCCGGCAATCGATGCCGCCATGTTTCCGAAACCGGCGAACTCGCGAAAGGGGCCCGTCTGACCCATCACGCAGCTCGAGACCATCACCAGGTCGGGATTGATCTCACGGAGGTCGTCGTAGCCCAGGCCCCAAGCCGCCATCGTGCCCGGGGTGAACGACTCGACCACGACATCGGCCCAGGCGGCCAGATCACGCACCACCTCGCGAGCCTCGGGCTTGGACAGGTCGAGCGAGATCGTCTTCTTGTTGGCATTGGCGGAATGCCAGGCGATGGCGTTCTCCTGATCGGGTACGTCATCGCGATGGCCCAGCGCACCGCGCAGCAGGCAGGGCCGGTTCTGGGTCTCGACCCGCACCACCGTGGCGCCCCAGTGGGCGAGGATCTTCGTGGCGAGCGGGGCAGCGGCGACCCACGCCAGGTCGGCGACCTTGAGCCCGGCCAGGGGCCGATCCGCAGGGGCGCCGTCAGGCAGCGCCTCGGAGGGTGAGGGCTGCGACGGGGCACTGGTCCACTCGCCGGCCACCTCTGCGGTGTGCGCACCCGCATCCGGGGCCAGGCCGAGCGGGGCAAGCGGCGTGCCCTGGGCGAGCACGAAGCGCCCGGGAAGACGGGAACCGCCGACATCGTCCCAGAACCCACGAGCCGCGAGCTGCGGGCTCTCGAGCACGTCACCCAAGGTGTTGACCGGGCACACCAGCAGCGAATCGCGCAGGCCGCGTTCGATCATCTCGGCTTTCGTCTTGGTCAGGCAGAAGCTGGCGATGTTGTCCATGAGCTGCTCGATGACGTCGATGCTCTCCTCACCGCTCTGCAAGAGCAGGGCGAAGTTCACCCAGTCCTTGTTCAGCATGTCGTCGTCGCAGAAGCCCTCGGCGTGCATCCAGGACAGGAACCGCTGCACCATCGGACCGATCATCGGCCCGAACGCGACGGTGACGATCACGTAACCGTCCTTGCAGGGGTAGATCGTGCGCAGCATCAAGCTGCCGAAGCGCACCCCGCCCGCCTCCCGCTGCACTTCTTCCAGCCCGGCCGGCGCGTAGAGAATGGCCGACAGCGCTGTCTCGCAAACGGCCTGCTGGGCCGACAGGTCGACGTGCTGGCCGCGGCCGGTGCGGGCTCGATGCTCCAGGGCCACGGTCGCTGCGACGGCGGCCTGCGCGCTGGCATGCAGCCATGCCTGGGGGATGCTGATGCGCACCGGAGGACGGTCGCTGTCACCGGTCACCGCCAGCTGGCCGCTGGAGGCGAACAGTGTGAGGTCAGTGGCGCTCCAGTCGGCCTTGGGGCCGGTCTCGCCCCACGGTGTGACGTGCACCGTGATGAGCCGTTCATTGGCATCCCGCAGTGCGTCCAGATCGACGTCGAAGGGCGTCGCGTCGTTGTGGAGCACGATGTCCGCCCCCGCCGCCAGCGCGGCCACCTCGTCGGCGCTGGCCGCTGCAACGGAGCGCTTGCCGCGGTTGTAGGCGTCATAGGCGTAGCCCCGTGGCCACCCGCCAGGCGGCTCCACCAGCACCACGTCGGCACCGAGCTGGGCCAGCAGGTTGCCAGCGAACCAGCAGCGTTCGTCAGTCAGATCCAGCACGCGATACGGACCAAGCATCCCGCCCCCCAAGGCGTTGATCGTGCGGCAGCGACGGTTCCGCCGCTCCTGCGCCCGGACACTAGTTCTGCCTTTGGGGGCACTCAGAGTCGAGGCTGCGGCGCAGACGACGCGCTACTCGGGCGTGACGTAGGCGGCGGTGAGGCCTCCGTCGACGCGCAGGTCGGCGCCGGTCATGTACGACGCGTCGTCCGAGGCGAGGAACAGGGCTGCCGACGCCATCTCATCTGCCTCGCCGAAGCGTCCCATCGGCACGTGCACCAGGCGGCGCTGCCGCTTCTCGGGCGTGTCCAGGAAAGACATCAGCAGCTCGGTGCGCAACGGGCCGGGGGAGAGCGAGTTGACGCGGATGCCCTCCCGGGCATGCACCACCGCCAGCTCCCGGGTCAGTGCCAGCACCGCGCCCTTGGAAGCCGTGTAGGCGATCTGCGGCGTGGCCGCGCCCACCGAGGCCACGAACGAGGCGGTGTTGATGATGGAGCCGCCTCCCCGCCGCCGCATGGCTTCCACGGCGTACTTGCACCCGTACAGCACACCCTTGACATTGACGTCGAAGGTGCGGTCGATGGTCTCGTCGTCGGTAGCGACGGCGTCTGTGTCGTCGTCGAGCATGATGCCGGCGTTGTTGAACGCCACGTCCAGCCCGCCGTAGTGCGCTTCGGCCCGGTTGAATGCGGCAGCGACGTCAGGTTCGGCCGAGACGTCGGCGTGCACAGCGATGGCGTCACCGCTGGCCGCCCCTGCCTCGGCCACCGTGCCGTCGTCCGAGTCGGCAATATCGACCGCCACTATCTGCGCCCCCTCCGCTGCGAAACGCAGCGCTGTGGCACGCCCGATGCCGCTGCCGGCTCCTGTGATCAGGGCCACCTTGCCTTGCAGTCTCATGCCAGACCTTCCCGTGGGCCAGTGTCGTTGTCGCGAACCATTGTCCCCGACAGCACGTCGCTGCTTGTTCGGCCGAGTCCTCAGGCCGTGCAGCCCGAGCGACGGCTGCCATCATCTTGGGCGTTCGACGAGCGGCCCCGCCGGGTGCGGGGCTCTGGCGGCGGGGCGGTGATCGATGCACGACTTATACGACGTGGTGATCGTGGGCGGTGCGGTCATGGGGTCGTCGATCGCCTGGGCGCTGTCGGCCAGCGACGGCTTCGACGGTTCAGTGCTGGTGGTGGAGCGTGACCCGACCTATGCGACCGCATCCACCACCCACACCAACAGCTGCATGCGACAGCAGTTCTCCAACCCGCTGAACGTGCAGATCTCGCGTTTCAGCGCCGACTTCGTGCGCAACTTCCGGGAACGCCTCGGCGGCGATCCCGAGATCCCCGACATCTTCGTCCACCACTTCGGCTACATGTATCTCGCGGCCGATGAGCACTTTGCGAACACGCTGCGCCGCAACCAGGCGATCCAGGCCGAGCTGGGCTCGGGCACACGCATCATGAGCCCGGCCCAGATCACGGCCGACTACCCCTTCTACAACGTCGACGACATCATCTGCGGCAGTCACAACCTGACCGACGAGGGCTATTTCGACTCGGGCACGATGTTCGACTGGTGGCGCCGCAAGGCCCGCCAGAACGGCGTCACCTATGTCACCGACGAGGTCGTCGGCCTCACGACGGCCGCGGGACGCGTGACCTCAGCAGTCCTGGCGTCGGGGCGCGAAGTCGGCTGCGGAACCCTGGTGAACGCCGCTGGGCCGCGCGCAGTCGAAGTGGCCCGTTTGGCCGGCGCGACCTTGCCGGTGGAACCGCGCAAGCGGTACACGTTCATCTTCGATGCGGCCGAGCCGCTCGATCGCGCCCTGCCGCTGACCATCGATCCGACCGGCGTCCACATGCGCAGCGACGGCGATGCCTACATGTGCGGCTGCACGCCCGACGTTGATCCGGCAGTCGACTACGACGACTTCGCCATGGACCACGGCATCTTCGAAGGCAAGGTGTGGCCGGTGCTGGCTCATCGCGTGCCTGCCTTCGAGCGCATCAAGGTCACCAGCCAGTGGGCTGGCCTCTACGCCTACAACACGCTCGACCACATCGTGGTGGTCGGACCGCACCACCAGATCGGCAACTTCATCTTCGCCAACGGGTTCTCCGGGCTCGGCATGCAGCAGTCGCCGGCTATCGGCAGGGCGGTGTCGGAATGGATTGCCTACGGCGAGTACCGCACGCTGGACCTCACGCCGCTGGGCTACCAGCGCATCGTTGACGGCGAGCCCTTCGTCGAGAGCGCCATCATCTGAGTCGTCGCCCGAGCGGGGCCGGCTGGCGCCTCGGCCGTGCATCCGGTCTCGCCGCTACTCTCGCTGCCCATGCGATTCGGCATCTTCGACCAGCTTGAACAACCGGGCGATGTGCCGTGGCATGAGCTCTACCGCCACCGCCTGGACCTGCTGGTGCGGGC
>JAJDTF010000028.1 GCA_022827265.1 Acidimicrobiia bacterium
GCCTGACCGCCGCTGTCACTGGCGTGTGCCAGCGCCTCGCACGTCCGATCGGTCGCGACGCCGTCCGGGTAGGCGTTGGGAACGTGCTGTGTACTACTCGAAGAGGTCGGCGTGCGTGCCGGTGCGCACGAGTCGTAGCTCGGTGCCCTGAATTCGATAGATCAGCAGCCAGTCCGACTCCAGATGCAATTCCCGGTAGCCCTTCCAAGGGCCGCGCAGCAGGTGGTCGCGGTAGCTCGATGGCAGCGCTTGCTGGCTGACGAGCAGCCGGAGCACATCGCGCAGCTTGGCGGAATCCTTGCCGCGCGACTTGGCGGTTCTGACGTCGCGTTTGAACTGCGACGACCGGACGGGGGTCAGCATGTCGCAGGTGCTTCAGAGCTCGAGATCGCGCAGCAGATCCTCCGTGCTCTCGAAGCGCCTGCCCTGGCCCTTGTCCAATTCGGCCATGGCCTCGATGGTGGCGGCGTTGGGCACCTGGACAGCGAACGGGAGCCGCTGCTCGTCAGCGACGCGCACCATGAGCAAGCGGATGGCATCCGAAATCGACAAGCCCATAGCGTGCAGAGCTTTTGCTGCTCTCGCCTTGGTATCCGGGTCGATGCGGGCTCGCACGACGGTGTCAGCGCCCATGATGATTCCTCCGAATCGGTGCTCTGTGTAGCTTCATTGTAGCTACACACTCAGTCTGGGTTTCGCGCGCCATCGTGTGATCTGCACAAGAACTGAGTCTGCAGTCGGCTCCAGCATCGGCAACGGCACTGCCGACACACGATGCACAGGCGCGTTCACGGCACTTCGGCTTCGACAACCTCAGCAGCGCGGTTGGAGATGGTGGGTTCGCGGGCGAGCCGACGGCGCCAGTCAGCGATCGTGGCCTCGGGAATGCCCAGGACCTGTGCAGCGGCACGGTCGATGATGCGCCTGCCTGCGCATTGCTCGCCGTCACGCATCGGCAGCAGCTCGATGTCGCATGCCTCCTCGTAGGCCGCCAGCAAGTCTCTCCACGCGGGATTTTCGGGTGATGGCACACGGACACTTCTCAACTGGTCGAGTGAGAAATCCGGATATGTCAGCTTCTTGCTTCGCAAGTTGAGCAACATCATTCGAGCTGGCGTCGAATTCCACCACGCGACGAACGCCTTACCAGGAATGCTCTCGGCGACAGCAACGGGAATCCATCCAGAACCAACCGACGCTTCCTCAGACCACAGTGCGGTCAATCGCCCGCCGATGGTGTCGTACTTCTGTGCCACGAGCACATTGCTCCGCTGTTCCCAATACCGATTCGCACGATCGGGCAATGCCGGCTTCGGATGCCGGAGAGCATCGGGGAATGCCTGCATGCGTGGGTGCGTCGTCGCGCTGATGGACCAGAACAGCTTGCGAACATCATCCGCGTCGGCGTCGCATCCCTGATAGGTCTCGCGTATGCGTTGACCAGCAGGCCCAAACCCACTGTTGTTCCCTGCTGGTTCTAGGTGCCCGTGACTCCTAGTCAGATTACGGATGACCTCGGTGAGTTCGCCGTCGAACCACTGCACGGGCGACCAATCGCCGTCGCGTACGCGCTCGGCCGGCCACAGCGTGACGTTGCCCCATTCGCCAGGGTCGTCGCTGGCGATCGCATCTGCCGCAGCGAGGGCCTCTTCGGTGGTCGATGGCATCCGGCTCAGCGACACGAACCGGGTCGGCGGGTCGTCTGCGGGGAACTGCGGTCGTTCGTCTCGACGCCGAGCGACGAGCAGGCATTCGTGAATCCCGGTGTTCTCGGAGAAATTGATGTTCTTCGGGTCGTGTGACGTGACGACCGTCTCGATGTAGAGCCGTTCTGCGAGAAAGCGACGCTCCTTCTGCCCTGACGAAGCGGTGCATGCGGTCGTGGGGACCACGGAAGCAACTGTTGCGCCGCGAGACGCCGACATTCGCTCCACGATCGGTGTGAAATAGGTCCGGATGCTGTTGGCGTCGATGGTTGCACCGGCAACCGGGTCGGACTGCAGCAGCACGTCGCGCAGCCCCAATTCGTGCTGCTGCATGGCCTTCTTCTGAGCTGGCGAGTACTGCGAGTTCTTCTTGACGTTGTTGGTGAACGGCGGGTTCATGATCACGAGATCGATGTCGCGGATCGGGAACTCGGCACCGGAGTCGGTCAGCTGCGTTCCCACGCCGCCTGCGTTGGTGTGCCGCACCAGATTGCGCAGCGATGCTTCGGAATCGGCGAAGCCGAGCACCTCAAGCGTTCCGGCCTTCATCGTTCCGTCAGGCTGCGGGCCGTGCTTGAGCGTGAACAGATTCATCTTGCGGTAGTCGACCGTCGGAGCGCCCAAGGTGAAGTTCGATGCAGCGAACTGGATGGCCGGCAGGTTGATGTCGAGCCCGTGGAGCACGTTTTCGACGATGGCCTTGTGCAGACCGGCATCGTCTGAGTCGGCATCATCGCCGTTCGGGTGTTGGTCAGCCTCGTGGGCGCGTTGCTTGAGCACTCGCAGCGCTGCCATGAGCAGGGTCCCGGTGCCGCAGGCAGGGTCCATGACCCGCAGTCGGGCCATGTGCTCGGGATCTGTCCAGTCGGCGAAGCTCTCATCGATTGCCAGCCGCGCCAGCATGAGCGCCGACAGATTCTTGGTGTAGAAGGCGCCGTATGCCTCTGCATTGGGCAGGATGCGGTGGTAGAGCGGGCCGGCGTGGTCGTAGCCCATCTCGCTGAGCGAATCTGCTGTGCGGTTCGCGCACTCTGCGAGGCTCCGCAACGCGCCTGCCGCAAAAGGCCGCTGCGGCAAAGCTGCCAGCACGCTGAGCGCAGGCGCAAACACTGGCTCGTAGTCGTGTTCGAGGATGCGCTGCCAAGCAGTGGTCAGCACCGCGGCGGGGTCCTCGGCGCCGGAGACTCGTGCGAGGTCCGCGAGGTCGTCGAATCGAGACACATCGCGCAGCCGGCGGTGCAGCAAGCAGGCGTTGATGAGCACGAGCGACGCCACTTTGCAGATGTCGGCCTTGTTGGCGTCAGTAACGGCGAGGTTGCCGAGCGCCGCCGCCAAGGGTTCTGCGAGATCGCCGTCGCTGAACCTTGCACCGGCGAAGCTGACCGTTGCTCCCAGTTCGTCAGCGACAAGCTTGCCAGCGGTGCCCAAGCCGGATGCGGCGACCACCTGGGCAAAGATGGAATCCCCGGCGCCACGGAGGTCGAATTCCAACTGGGTGACGTCGCTTTCGAGGCCATCGCTGCCGTCAGCGTCGCCCTTCGACTGGGGTACTGGCTTGACCTCGCCGACCGTTACGAATCTGGCGGGTGACTCGGCCAGCCGGCCGTCGTGGGCTTGCAACGCCCGAAGCACCTGCCCGACGGCTTCGTAGCCGCTTCCGCCCTCCTCGAGAGCAGCGGTGATGTCTTCGTCAGGCTGCACTGGTACAGGGATGACGATGTAGCCGAGCCGTTTGCCATCGGCGCGGCGCATGACCCGTCCGACGGCCTGGACGATGTCGACGTGACTGTCCCGCGGTTCCATGAACACGACGGCATCCAGCGACGGAACGTCCACCCCTTCGGTGAGCAGCTTCGCGTTGCAGATCACCCGTGCGCACCGGTCGGTGCTGGCACGTGCGAGCTTGCGCAATTCCTCGTTGCGCTCGAACGCAGGTGCTGTGCCGTCAAGATGTCTCGCTTCGACGGGCACCGCTCCTGCTTCGTCACCGCGGCGGTGCCGGCGGCGGGTAATCAGGCTGCGCAACTGTGGATCCTGAAGCCCCTGCGCGTAGAACTTGGACCGAGCGATGGAGTTGGCAAATGCGATGGTGCGATCCAGGCGCTGCGGCACTTCGAGGTCGTCACCTTCGGCCATGCCGTTGATGGCGAGCGAGGTGCCGAGCAGGCGCTGGAGATCCTCGTTGCTCACCACTAGCGGTTTGGTGCCGCCTTGCTGTGCCAGCGAGCCGGCCGATCCGTCGCCCAAGGCGATAAGCCGCTTGCGCACCCCGGCCGTCACTGCGCCGGCGTGAATGCCCAAGACGATCACGCGGTAGTCGGTGAGGAGGTTCTGCTCGACTGCTTCCTTGAACGAGAGTCGCTCAAGCTCCGGGCCGTAGGTGTCGCCGTCATCCATGTCGACGGTCTCGATGCCGCGCCCCGACAGCGACTTCTTGGATGCCGCGGTGTAGATGCGCGGTGTGGCCGTCATGTAAAGCCGCTTGCGCGCACGCAAGCGTTCGTTGTCGTGCACCATCTGGAAGCCGCTGTCACGGCTGGCACCGGATTGGTCTGAGACGACGCCCGTCGTGCGATGCGCCTCGTCGCAGAGGATCAGATCGAAGGCACCAGCGCCGTGGGAGGACTGTGCGTCACGGACCCGATGCAGCGACTGATAGGTGCAGAACACCACGCGGGTCTCGTCGGTGTCGAGAGAGGGGTCCAGCATCCCGCCCAGTCGCTGGGGCAGCGTCGTCACTGGGCACTCCAACTCAGAAACGCGCATCTCCGTGGCGCTCTCGGAGCGTCCGCCTGCCGAGTCGTCGGAGCAGACGACGACGCAGCCGAGCGGCCTGGTGGTGTGCAGCAGCCACTCGCGGCGCGCCTGCGCGACCAGTGCGATGCTCGGTGCCAAGAAGAGGATGCGCCCGCCGTCCGGAACCACGCTCTCAGCGATGCGCAGCGAGGTGAAGGTCTTGCCTGTGCCGCAGGCCATGATCATCCGACCGCGGTCGTGGTGCGATAGGCCTTCGACGACCTTGTCGATGGCCTCCTTCTGACGCGGCCAAGGCGGGCGGACCGGTCGTTCCTGCAGCTTCTCGCTGATCTTCTCGAATTCATGGCGCAGGAAGTCGATCCGCCGGACCGCGGCGCCGAGGCTGTCGACCTGCGCAAGCGCGTTCTCGCTCCAAGGAGAGGTCGTGACGACCCACCGCATGGCGAAGACCGGTTGGCCGGATGCATCGACGGCTTGCGACGCGCTCAGAAAGGAGTCGATGTCAGACTTGGCGACCCGCCGCTTCGGCGCGTAGCACTTGCATTGGATGGCGACCCAGCTGCCGTCGCGGTGGCGTGCGACGAGATCGATGCCGGTGTCCTTGGCGCTGAGGCCGGTCAGCTGCTGACGTTCGCGCCACCGTGCCCAGTGTTCGATCTCGTCGATCTCGTACTCGGGACTGTCAAGAAAGACGATCTTGACGAGTTCCTCGAACCACCGACCCTTCTCGGACTCGTCACGGCTGGTCGTGCGAATGCGCTCGATGACCTCGCCGACCGTGACAAGGGCTTCTACGGGTGGCTCAGAAGCGGCATCCGAAGTGGGGGGGGGTACCAGCGAAGGGCAGGCTCAACGACGCGAGGTCGATGTCCTCACGACGCATCCCGCGGGTCGCGGACGAAGTGAGCGCGATCTCGTCGGCGTTCGCCTCGACTTGTGGTGGAAATGTCTCGCTCATCGATGCCCCCTGTTGGCCTCGCAATTGTGGTCCAGAACGCCGATGCGCTGCCCGATCAGGTGGCGCGCAGGATCAGGACTTGTCGGCGGTGGGCTTGTTGATGAACATGGCCAGCAGCAAGCCGATGCCGGCAGCGCCGAGAATGAGCGCCGAGTAGGCGGTGTCGTCGTGGATGCCCTGGTCGAACCAGTCGTTGTAGTAGGTGGTGGTCAACGCATCGAGGCACATCGCCGGTGCGAACAGGGCGATTGCGGCTGAGCTGCGCCATTGCCGGGGTGTTTGCAGCAGCCGGAAGCACACGAACATCGTGATGACCGTCACGATCGTGCCGACGATCAGCCACACCCACCACACCGTGCGGGACACCGTCGGCTCGTAGTTGTCGGTGAAGATCAGCAGGAACAGCCCTAGGAACACGGCCCAGCCGACGACGGCGATCACCATCATCAGGACCATGTGCTGGATGTAGGTCAATCGGCTCTGTGTGGGCATCGAGGACAGTCCTTCCGCGTGCGTTCTCAGCTGGCGTTCTTGGGGGCGACGATGGTGGTGGTGCCCTGGGCGACGGCGACCATGCGGTCACCGTTGGCGATCTCGATGCGCACCACGGCGAGCCGCTTGCTCATGGAGATGATCTCGGCGGTGGCGACACAGGTGCCGCCGGTGACCGGAGCGAGGAGGTTGATCTTGAACTCGGTGGTGGCCGCCCAATAGCCGGGCGGCATCACCGGGTACATGACCACGCCCAGCACGTGGTCGCACATGGCA
>JAJDTF010000091.1 GCA_022827265.1 Acidimicrobiia bacterium
CACGCCCCGCGCCTCGTCCAGCCGGTCGACGAGGTCTTCGATCTCGGCGTTGCCGTCGACCCTCGACGCAGTCAGCGAGACGGTGATGCCGCCGCCGGTCCGGAACTGCGTCTCGCCCGTCTTCGTCTGTTCAGGGCTCATGGGTCCAAGCTGGCTCAGGGTCGCACGATCACAGATACAGGCCGGTGCTGCCGGGTTCGATGCGTGGTGCAGCGATGGCGTGCACGTCGCGCTCGCGCAGGATCAGGAAATCGTCGCCGTGCACCTCGACCTCGTGGCGATCCTCGGGGCTGAACAGCACCCGATCCCCCTCCTGGGCGGTCCGCACGTTCGGCCCTGCGCCGATGACCTCGCCCCACACGAGGCGCTTGTTCTGCTGAGCGGTCGCAGGAATCAGAATCCCGCCGCTGGTGCGCCGTTCCGAGCCGTCGTTGGGGAGCCGCACGAGCAGCCGATCGTGCAGCATCTTGATGGGCCGACGCTCGCCGTCGGAGTCGGGCGGGGCGGACGGCTTCGGCTTGCTGGCAGCGGGCTTCGGACGACTGCTGGACTTCGAGCTCTTCGAGGGACGAGCGGGTTTCGTCGCCGAAGCGGCGCCGTGCTCGTTGTTGGTCTCGGGAGCGCTCACCGCCCGCACGGTACCGTTCACCGGCGTGAATGACGCAGAGAATTCGCAGCGGCCGCCCGCTCCCGGGCCGCCATTTGAGGTCGAGGCGTTCGCGGTCACCGCAGTGACTTCGGATGGCATCGAGCTCGAGGCCGAAGCTGCCTGGCCCGGCTCGACGGGGCCTGAGGGAGCTGGGGCCGATGGCAGCGATACCGCCGGCACTGCCGCAGCAGTGGCTGTGCTGTCCCACCCGCACCCGCTCTACGGCGGGGACATGTGGAATCCGCTCGTCGATCACCTCTTCAGGGCGCTGCCCGCGAGCGGCATCGCAACGCTTCGCTACAACTTCCGGGGCACCGGCCGTTCCGGCGGCAGCCACGACGACGGGAAGGCCGAGCGGCTCGACGCCAAGGCGGCATTCGAAGCGGCCGTGCACCTCGCGGCAGACCGCTCACCCACCGCTGACCCGCCGCCGGTCGTCTCTGCCGGCTGGTCGTTCGGCGGCGATGTCTCGCTGGCGGCCGGCCACGACAGCTTGGCGGCATGGATCGGGATCGCTGCGCCCTTGCGGATCGTCGACCCGGCGTCGATGGGCGCCGCTACCGATCCTCGGCCCAAGCTGCTGCTCGTGCCCGAGCACGACCAGTTCCGCTCCCCCGCAGAGGCATCCGAGATCACCGAGGGCTGGGCCAACACCCAGCTCGAGGTGATCTCAGGCGGCGATCACTTTCTCATGGGCCACGCACGAGCAGTGGCAGAACGAATCGTCTCGTTCGTCGGCGATCTATAGCGACGCGAACGGAGGACTTGAGCCGCTAGGCACCGATGCCATAGCGGAGGAGGCGGCAGGAGACTCTGCGACGTTGCGACCTGCTGGATCGCGGGAGCAGAGGGTCATGCCGCCTCCGCAGCGGGCACACCTCACCGCGCATCTCACACGATGCGCGAGGCACGGTCGCCCCAGTACTCGTCCCGCAGGATGCGCTTGTAGAGCTTGCCGGTGGGATGGCGGGGCAGCTCGTCGCGGAAGTCGACCGAGCGGGGCACCTTGTAGTTCGCGAGATGCTCCCGGCAGTACCCCAGCAGCTCGGTCGCCAATGCGTCGCCGACCTCCACGCCTGCCATGGGCTGCACCACCGCCTTCACTTCCTCGCCGAAGTCCTCGTTGGGAACACCGAATACCGCTGCGTCGGCCACCTTCGGGTGCAGCACCAAGCAGTCCTCGATCTCCTGGGGGTAGATATTCACCCCGCCCGAGATGATCATGAAGGCCTTGCGGTCGGTCAGGTACAGGTAGCCGTCGTCGTCGACACGCCCGACATCGCCCAGCGTCGACCACAGCTCGTTGGCGGCGTGCCGCGATTCGGCGGTCTTCGCGGGGTCGTTGTGGTACTCGAAGGCCGGCACCTCACGCTCGAAGTAGATGGTGCCTGCCTCGCCGACCGGCAGCTCGTTGCCCTCGTCGTCGCAGATGTGGATGACCCCGATGAGCGGCTTGCCCACCGTGCCGGGCCGCTCGAGCCATTCGTCCGAGTTCACGTAGCAGAAGCCGTTCAGCTCGGTGCCGGCGTAGTACTCGTGCAGGATCGGACCCCACCAGGAGATCATCTGCTGCTTCACTTCGACGGGGCACGGCGCCGCTGCGTGCACGGCGACCTGGTGGCTGGAGAGGTCGTGCTGCGTGCGGGCCTCCTCGGGCAGCTTCAGCATGCGGCTGAACATCGTGGGCACCCACTGGCTGTGCGTGATGCGGTAGCGCTCGATGTACGACAGCGCCTCAGCGCCGTCGAAGCGGTCCATGACCACCGCTGTGCCGCCGACCGATTGCGTGCCGGTCGTGAACGACAGGGGCGCAGAGTGGTAGAGCGGCGCAGGCGAGAGATAGCGAGTGCCTTCGCCGAATCCGAAGACGCCGCCCAGCAGTCCGGCGCCGAGCAGATCGGGGTCGGTGATCGACGTTCCGTCCAGCGGACGCATGATGCCCTTGGGGCGGCCCGTAGTGCCGGAGCTGTACAGCATCGCCGACCCCCGCGGCTGTTCAGCCAGCGGTTCGGCGGGATAGGCCGCGATGGCATCTTCGAACGGGTCGAATCCATCGGCGGCATCGTCGAACATCAGCCGGACGTCGCATTCGCCGATGAGCGGCAGCATCTCGGTCGCCGCATCGATGACCGCAGGCGACGCCACGAGCACTCGGGCCCCGCAGTCGTTGACGATGTACGCCGCCTCGTCGGCCGTCAGGTAGCGGTTGACCGTGGTGAAGTACAGGCCGCTGCGCATGGCCGCCCAGTAGGCATCGAAGTAGCCGATGTTGTTGTCGGCGAAGATCGCCACGTGATCGCCCGGCCGCAGGCCTGCCGCCCACATGAGCTGCGCGAACTGACAGCTGCGGGCCTCGAGCTCGCCGAACGTCCGGGTGTGGCCGTCGCGGGCCATGATCACCGCTGGACGGTCAGGGTCGGTCGCCGAGTACGTGCCGGGATAGCTCATGGCGGGGAAGCTAGCGGGCGCCTTCGAGCAGGACTGAAACCGTCTAGCGGCGCCCGAACCCGGCAATCAATCAGGCAGTGGGCGGGCGGACGGCCACGCCTGCGTCGAGCAGTGCTCGCTTTGCGTCGGCAATCGTGTGCTCGCCGAAGTGGAAGATTGAGGCCGCGAGCACGGCATCGGCGTTGGCGATGAGGGCGCCATCCACCAAGTGCTGCAACGTGCCCGCCCCCCCGCTGGCCACCACAGGCATCTCCACTGCGTCGACGACTGCCCGTGTGAGCTCGAGGTCGAAGCCAGCCTTGGTGCCGTCGGCGTCCATGGAGTTCAGCAGGATCTCGCCGACGCCCAGCTCAGCCACTTGGCGCACCCAGCCGAGCGCGTCGATGCCGGTGTCTTCCCGGCCGCCCTTGACGTAGACGTTCCAGCTTGTGCTGCCATCAGCGCCGGCGCCGTTCGATTTCGCGTCGACCGACACCACGACGCACTGGGTGCCGAACTCGTCGGCGATCTCGCGCACCAGCTCTGGGCGGGCAACCGCAGCCGAGCCCACCGACACCTTGTCGGCTCCGGCCCGCAGCAGCGCCCGGGCGTCGTCGACCGAGCGGATTCCCCCGCCGATCGTGAACGGAATGAAGACCTCCTCGGCGGTGTGACGGGCAAGCTCGATGATCGTGTCGCGGTCGTGCGCGGACGCCGTGATGTCGAGGAATACGATCTCATCGGCGCCTTGGCGGTCGTACGCAGCCGCCAGCTCGACCGGGTCGCCGGCGTCGCGCAGCCCGACAAAGTTGACCCCCTTGACGACCCGCCCGTCGTCCACGTCGAGGCACGGGATGACCCGCACGGTCTTCATGTCGGCTCAGCCTCTCGTGCGGGTGCCCCGGTCACTGGCCCAGCCCCGGGCCGGGCTCGTCTACCGCTGCACTGCCGCGGGCCACCACCACCGCGGCGACGGGCGAGATCACGCCGTCATGGAGGGCCTTGCCCACGATGGCCCCAGCGAGCGTGTGCCCGTGCGGCGAGCGCAGGTCGCGCAGGTCGGCGATGTCAGCGAGGCAGCCCACCCCGCCGCTGGCGATCACCGACATCGCCGGAGGCCGCTGGGGCGCGTCCAGCACGTCCCGCAGCCCGGCCAGGTCACTCCCTCCGCCCATGCCGTCGTGGGCGATCTGCGTCACGATCACCGCTTCGGCACCGCTGCCGGCCAGCCGGGCGATGGCATCGCCGAGACTGACCCCGCTCTGGTGTTCCCAGCCCCGGGTGGCCACCTCGGTGCCCCGCACATCGAGACCCACTGCGATGCGGTGACCGGCGGAGGTCAATTCCCCCACGAGATTGGGGTTCTCGATCGCAGCGGTGCCCACCACGCATCGGGCGACTCCCGCGTCGTACAGGGCTTCGGCGCGCTCACGGCTGCGCACGCCGCCGCCGACCTGCACGTGCACACCGGCGTCGCCCACCGCGGCCACGACCGACCGGATCACGGCCCGGTTCTGCGGCTGCGGCTCACCCGTGCGAGCAGCGTCGAGATCGACCATGTGGATCCAGCGGGTGCCCGCCTCTGCGAACTCGTGCGCCACCTCGACCGGGTTGGCGTCATAGCGCACCTCGCGGTCGTAGTCGCCCTGCACCAGGCGCACGCAGCGCCCGCCTCGCAGGTCGATCGCGGGATACAGATCGAAGCTCACCGGCGGCATTTGTCGGCCCTCACTGCGGCGAGGAAGTTCTGTGCCAGCCGCTTGCCGGCATCGCCGGATTTCTCCGGATGGAACTGTGTGGCCCACAGCCGGCCGCGCTCGACAACGGCGGTGATCGGCGTGGGGTAGTCGCAGGTCGCCGCCACGAGGCCGTCGTCGGTATCGGGGGCGTAGCTGTGGACGAAGTACATCCAGGCGCCGTCGGTCAGTCCGGCCAGCAGCGGGCAGCTCGGCCGCTGCACATCGAGCCGGTTCCACTGCATCTGCGGGCGCACGATGCCGTCGGGCAGCAGTCGCACCGTGCCGGGCATCACGCCCATGCCCGGAACGCCCGGCGCCTCCTCGGATGCCTCGAACAGCATCTGCATGCCCACGCAGATGCCGAGGAACGGCAGCCCGCTCTCGATGGCATCGAGCGCAGGCGGTTCGAGGCCCGTCGCCCGCAGCTGATCCATGCAGGTGCCGAAATGCCCCACGCCTGGCAGCACGACACCGGCGGCGTCGGCGATCAGCCCGGCGTCGGCAGTCAAGCGGGCGTCGGCGCCGACCCGTTCGAGCGCCTTCTGCGCCGACCGCAGGTTGCCGATGCCGTAGTCGAGGACCGCTACGAGAGGACGATCGCCATTCACATGACGTCCTTCACAGGACGCCCTTGGTGGAGGGCAGCACGTCGTCGGCGACGCGGATGGCGTCGTAGAAGGCGCGTGCCGCTCCCTTGAAGCTGGCCTCGATGATGTGGTGGGTGTTGCGGCCGCGCAGCATCACCAAGTGCAAGGTGATGCCCGCGGACATCACGAGTCCACGCCAGAACTCCTCACAGAGCTGGGGGTCGAAGGGCGGATCGCCCAGGATCTTCTCGCCGGGCGGCTCGATGTCGTAGTGCAGGAACGGCCGGCCCGACAGGTCGAGCACCACTTCGACGGCCGCCTCATCGAGCGGCACCACATAGGACGCAAAGCGGCGCACACCGGCCTTGTCGCCCCAGGCCTGCCGCATTGCCTCGCCGAGCGCGATGCCGGTGTCCTCGACGGTGTGGTGCGCGTCGATCTCGAGATCGCCGACGGTGCGCAGCTGCAGATCGAAGCGGGCGTGCTTGGCGAGCTGGGCGACCATGTGGTCGAAGAACGGCAGGCCGGTCGAGATGTCGTTCTGGCCGCTGCCGTCGAGGTCGAGCGTGAGGTCGATCTGGGTTTCCTTGGTGTTGCGCTGCACGGTGCTGGCGCGTTGGAGTACGGGTCGAGCAGTCATGGTGCACTCTCTGGGTGTTGCAGATTCGGCCACATCAGCCTGCGGCCCCGACGCAGGTTTCGCACCCTCGCCATCGCACGTTCACGAGACAATCTCAGCCAGCGCCTCAAGGAAGCGATCATTCTCGGGCGGGGTTCCCACCGTCACACGCAGGCAATCGGCCAGGCGGGGCCACCCCGAGCAATTCCGCACGAGCACCGATCGGTCCACGAGCGCCTGCCAGGTGCCGTCGCCGCTGTGCCCGCTGGGAGTCGTGCGGAACAGGATGAAGTTGGACTGCGAGGGCCAGACGTCGAGGCCCATCCCGCTCAGCGCGGCTTCGATCCGCTCTCGCTCGGACACGATCGCGGCGATCCGCTGTTCCATGTCATCGGTGAAGCGCAAGGCCACCCGTCCGGCGATCTGCTTGAAGGTGTCGACGTGGTACGGCAGCACCACCTTCTCGAACTCTGCGGCCATGCCCGCCGGAATGACGGCGTAGCCCAGCCGCGCCCCGGCCATCGCCCACGTCTTCGAGTAGGTACGCGTGACGACCAGGTTGTCGGGTCCGCCGACGCTGTCGCACAGATCGATCGCGCTCCAGTCGGCGAACTGCCCGTAGGCCTCGTCGACGACGACGAGGCCGGGTGCGATCTCCAGCGCGCGCTGGAGCACTTCGAGGCGCTCGGGCGTGCCGGTGGGATTGTTGGGCGAGCACAGGAACACGATCGAGGGCTGGTGCCGCTGGACGATGCGCTCCAGCTCACACACGCTGACGCTGCCGTCGGCCTGGCGCTCGCCCTCGACGACGGCGCATTGGGTGCTGCGGGCAATCTGGCCGTACATCGCATAGGTGGGCTCGAAGGTGGCCACGCTGCGACCTGCCCCTCCGTAGGTGAGGCACAGCGTCTGCAGCACTTCGTTGGAGCCGTTGGCCACGAAGATCCGCTCCGCATCGGTGCCGGCCAGCTTGGCAAGATCGGCTCGCAAGGCAGCGGCCGTACGGTCCGGGTAGCGGTGCCATTCGACCATGTGCAGCTCGGCAGCGAGGGCGTCGGCGAATTCCGGCGGCGGGCCCACGGGCGCCTCATTGGTGTTGAGCCGCACCTCCACGTCGATCTGCGGCGAGTGGTATCCGTCGAGCAGGCGCAGATCGTCGCGCACTCGCGGCTTCACGGCCGTACTCCCGAGGTTGACCACTCCTTGCGGCGCGACACCGAGGCGGCGTGCGCCCACAGGCCCTCGGCCTCAGCTAGCTCAGCCACCGCCGGTGCAAGCTGATCGAACCCGGCTTCGGACACGTCCACAACGTGCATGCGCTTGGTGAAGTCGTCGGTGGTAAGCGCTCCGGCGAATCGGGCCGTGCCGGCCGTAGGCAGCACGTGAGACGGCCCCGCCACGTAGTCACCGACTGATGCGGGTGCCCAGGGCCCGATGAAGACCGCACCAGCATGACGGATGCTGCCCACGAGCTCTTCGGCACCCTCGCACATGAGTTGGAGGTGCTCGGGTGCGACGAAGTTGGCGACCTCGGCGGCCTGCGGCGGCCCGTCCACGAGACACACGAACCCGTCAGCCTCCAGCGTGGCCAGGGTCTCCTCCCGGCGGGGCGACAGGTCGACGATCTGGCCGATGGCTTCGCAAACGGCATCGGCGCACCCGTCATCCCACGTGACCAGCCAGGCGCGCCCGCCGGGGCCATGCTCGGCTTGCAGCACCACATCGGTTGCGGCCGCTGCCGACGGGCAGGTCGCGTCGGCGATCACCACGATCTCCGACGGTCCGGCGAACGCCGAGGCCACGCCCACGTCACCGGCCACGAGCTGCTTGGCGGTGGCCACCCAGGCATTTCCGGGACCCGCCACGACGTCAGCGGGCCGGATCGTTTCGGTGCCGTAGGCGAGCGCGGCGACAGCCTGCACGCCGCCCACCCGGTGCACCTCAGTAACTCCGCACAGGTGCGCTGCCGCCAGCACCGGTGCGGCGAGGTCGCCGTCGGGACCGGGCGGCGAGCAGAGCACGATGTCGTCGACGCCGGCAGCGCGGGCAACCAGCACGGTCATCAGCACGGTGGACGGGTAGGCAGCCAGGCCACCGGGCACGTAGATGCCAGCCCGATCCACCGGCTGGCTGACCGAACGCACGGTGACGCCATCGCGCTCGTACGTGTGACCGGCGGCGGCCTCGGCCTGGTGAAACTCCAAGATGCGCCGGTGGGCGGTTTCCATCGCCGAGCGCAGGTCAGGCGACAGGCTCTCCCACGCTGCAGACATCTCCGCAGCCGGCACCAGCGTGTCGGCAACATCGACGCCATCGAAGCGAGCCGTCAGCTCCCGCACAGCCGCGTCGCCGCCGTCGCGAACCTCGTCAATCAGCCGACGGACTGCGTCATGCGACACCGCATGGCCCGCCTGCGGGCGCGGCAACAGGTCAGTCAGGTCATTGCTCCGACCTCGCAGATCCAGCCGCTCCAGCACCGCGCTGAGGGTACCTGCGCCCTGGTTCGCCACTGTTGTGATTTTGGGCGGCCTGAGCGATGGCTAGCGTGCCGCGGGTGATCAGCGCTGCTGAGCTGTCGTCGATCGAGACTGCCGTGGGCGAACTTGGCAACCGCGTCGTGCAGGCTGCCGATGAGCTGATGGGCACGCCGAATGAGGATGTCGGCGTGGAGCTCTACGAGGTGGAACGCTCGTTGCGGATGGCTCGCCGCCGTTTGGCCCAGGCCACCGAAGCACTTCGCTGAACTCCCAGTCGGTGGCCGCTGCCCGCAGGGCCTCCGACCCGATCAGGATCGTGCAGCAATCGCTTCCGCCGTGGCGACGATCTTGCGGGCTCGGGTGAGATGGGGCACGTCCACCATCTGGCCCTTGTGGGCGAACGCCATGAGGCCGGCCGCCTCGGCCTCAGCGAATGCTTCGAGCAGCTCGCGGGCGTCGGCCATCTCGGTGTCGCTCGGCGTGAACGCGGCGTTGACGATGTCGATCTGGGCGGGATGGATGGTGATCTTGCCGGTGAAGCCCATGGCGGCTGAGGTGGCGCACTCGGCGGCCAGCCCCTCGTCGTCACGGAAATCCACGAACACCGTGTCGAGCGGCTGCTTGCCCCACGCCGTGGCGCCCACCAGGCACATCACCCGGGCGTACTCGAACACCGGCAGGTAGGCGCCTGTGGCGTCCCGGTTGGCCTTCGAGCCCATGGCCGCGGAGAGATCCTCGGCACCCCAGCTCAGGGCATCGACCCGGTCATGGCGGGCCAGCTCGCCGATGTTCAGCAGCCCCTGCGGAGTCTCGGTCCCCAGCACCAGCAGCACCACGCCGCCGGGCGGATGGCCGTGTTCCAGCTCCCAGCGGGCGATCATGCTGTCCAGCTCGGCGACCTCGGCGGCATTGTTCACCTTCGGCACCAGGTAGGCGTCGGGCGGCGACACCATCGTCTCGGCGACATCGGCAGCGCACCACGGGGTGTCGAGCGGGTTGATCCGCACCACCCGCTCCTTGGCGCCGAAGTCGACATCGGCCAGCCAGCCCGCGACCGTGGTGCGGGCGCTGTCCTTGTTGTCAGGGGTGACGGCGTCTTCGAGATCGAGCACGAGGCTGTCGGCATCTGTCGCGATCGACTTCTCCAGCATGCGCTCGTTCGCACCGGGCACGAAGTGCGATGACCTGCGCACCGTGCCGCTGGCGGGATTCGCTGACTCAATCATTCGGTCGCACCTCTCGGGTCTCGCATTCGCACTACAGCCGCCTTGGGCGCCGGTTCAGACCGCGAAGGCGCTCGGGCAGAAGTCGTTGAGCACGCAGTCGTCGCACGCAGGCTTGCGGGACGAGCAGACGCGCCTGCCGTGCAGGATCAGGCGCAGGCTGAAGTCGCCCCGCTCGTACTGGGGGATCATCGGATTCAAGGCCAGCTCCACCTTCACCGGATCCTCCTCGGCGGTGATGCCGAGGCGCCGCACCAAGCGGCCGACATGGGTGTCCACCGGCAGCCCCGGCAGATCGAACGCCACCGAACGGATGACGTTGGCGGTCTTGCGGCCGACGCCCGGCAGCTTCACCAAGTCCTTCAGGTTGGTCGGCACCTCGCCGCCGTAGTCGGCCAGCAGCCGGCGGGCCATTCCCTGCAGGTTGCGCGCCTTGCTGCGGAAGAAGCCGGTGGGATGCACCAGTTCTTCGAGGTCTTCGAGATCAGCCGAAGCCAGTGCTTCGGCGTCGGGATACTTCGCGAACACAGCAGGCACGGTGGCATTGACACGAGCATCGGTGCACTGTGCAGACAGGATCGTTGCCACCAGCAGCTCGAATGGGTTGCGATGCTCGAGCTCGCAGACGGCCTCGTACTCGCCCTTGAGCCGCTCGTGGGTTCGCTGGGCGCGCCCCTTCGGCGAGCGCGGCTTGGCCATGGCGAGTGTCTAGCAGGCAGTTCAAGAAGCTTCCGGCAGCACCTTGGTGCGAGTGGATGTGACGGGTCGGGCTAGTCGTTGCCGTTGATGGTGATGGTGTAGGTGGCGATGTCGCCGAGGGTGTAGCCGGGGCCGTTGAGCAAGCGGATGACGATGGTCTCGCTGGGTTCTCGGACGCTGTCGTCGATGAAATAGACCGTGGGCAGCCGCCAGTAGCCATAGGCAGGCGCAGCCACAGGCGCGGTGATGGTGCCTTCCCAGATGCCGTCCCGGTCGTTGTCGTGGAGCGTGTAGTGCTGGTGCCACCAGATCCGGTAATCGACGCCCAGCTCGGCTGTGGAGGCGTTGGTGTCGATGGCGAAACGGACGGTGATGGCGCCTTGGAGGGCGGGGCTGATCTCGAACGTGGGATAGCGGGCGACGGTGTGCTCGTCCTGTCCCGTGTCAGGGTTTTTGAGACAGGTCGTTGTTTGGTGCTGACCTGAAGGAGTGTCCTGATGGGCCGTCAGCCTGTGAAGTCCGTGGAGGACAAGACGAGGATCGTGCTGGGGGTGTAGATCACCTTGCGGATGTCGGGCGGGTAGTCCAGGAACGGGGTGAACTGCTCCCATTGGCGGCGCCACATCTGGCCGATGGCGGGATAGCGGGCGCCGATGCCGGCCTCGAACGCCTCCAGGGCCGCCTCGGCGGCGGCTGCGTCGATGGCGGTGTAGACGGGCTTGAGGTCTGCGTCCGGACCTGTGAGGTCGGTCTGCACTGGTTCTCTCCCGCCGACGCGGATGACACCCCGAACCCTTCGGGGCCCGCCCATGATGAACCAACGAGGTCTGCACGGTGGCCCGCGGCCAGGTGGCCCAGATGACGTCGGGCAGGCCCGCGAGTCCGTCGCAGCACACGATCAGCACGTCGCCGACGCCTCGGTTGGCGAGCTCGGTGAGCACCCCCAGCCAGAACGATGCGCCTTCGCCGTCGGTGTCGCCGACCCCGGATGTCCCCCACGTGCTTGGGGCCCTCGACGTCGACGCCGACGGCCAGACAGGCGGGCCGGTCGGCGACGATGCCGTCGCGGATCTTGACCTGCAGCGCGTCGATGAAGACGATCGGGTACACGGCGTCGAGAGGCCGGCTGCGCCACGCCTCGACCTCGTCCCACACACCGTCGGTGACCCTCGACACCAGATCGTGGGACACGTCCACGCCGTACATCTCGGCCAGGTGCGCCTGGATGTCGCGAACGGTCATGCCCCGCGCATACAGGGCGACGATCTTGTCGTCGAACCCCTCGAAACGGGTGCGGCCCTTGGGCACGATCCGCGGCTCGAAATCGCCGTTGCGGTCCCGGGGCACGTCCAGATCGACTGACCCGATCCCGGTGTGGATCCGCTTGGGGGTGGTGCCGTTGCGCGAGTTCCCCGACCCCGCGCCGGCAGGATCGTCCTTCTCATAGCCCAGATGACCGGTCAGCTCCTCCCCCAGAGCACGCTCGAGCACTGCCTTGGTCAGCTGCCCCAGCAGCCCGTCGGGGCCGAGCAGCTCGACGCCCTCGCCATGGGCGCGTTCCAACAGCGCGTCCAGCGTCTCGCCGTCGACCAGCGACACCGCGTCCGGCGGTCCTCTCCGCCGCTCCGGAATCCATCACCGAAGCAACTGTCTCAGACCACCCCCCTTACACAGAGCAAATGACAGTCTCCTCGTCGCTGGGCACCACCCAGCTGAGCCGGTCGGCGTTGCGGCGGGCGTAGTCCGCGAGCACGAACGCGTCCTTGGGATCGGTCTTGGCCGCTCCCGCGTACAGGTCCGCTGCCCGGCGCATCGCCAGTCCCGTCACATAGGCCACCCGCACCGCCCGCACAGCAGCGACCTCGATCAAGAGCGACGCCGCCGACCCGGTCGTGTCGATCACCAAGCACGCCGCGCCGTGCGCCTCGGCGTCATCGATCAACGCAGCGATCGAGCTCTGGTCATTGGGCACACCGCGAGCGAGCACCTCGCCGCCCGCAGCCCTCACAGCACACGCGTAATGGTCGCCCTTGGCGACGTCGACGCCGACGAACACCTCAACGCCGACAGGGGAACAATCTTGCATCTGAGGCTCCAGTGACTCCGGGGGCAATCTGGCACGGATGCTCCCGGCGCCTGCGCCTCAACCACTTTACGACCAGCCCAAAAGGCATGTCCCTGTCAGAGGTCATACGACACCCGACCCCAGCAAGCGGCAACACCCCCCAGGCCATCAACATGACAAGTGGTCACAGCCCTACCCGCCAGAACGAGCAACCAACCCCAACGCAACCACGCCGAGGCCACTCAACAACGTAAAGGGGATCAACTCGTTACCTGTGTCTTGACGGTTGCTAACGGTGAATCAGAAGGGGACAGCGCACGCAATAGCGGGATGCGCTCTCCCCAGACCCCGGAGGTCGCCACTGCACACTCGCCCGATCAGCTCCGAAAATCATTGGGTGCAACAAAATACAGCGATCTACAGTGAGAACCGTTACCTCAGCCATCGACAGTGGAACGAGCGCAGGAGCCGCCATGAGTACCATCGCCACTGTGTCCGACAGCGACGCCCCGGCCGGATCCCCGACGACGACGGCCGCTGGAACAACAGATGCGGCAGGTGACGTCACGGCGGCTGGGCGGAGACGGCAACCCCGCACGCTGACGATCCGGCTCCCCACAGCCGTCGTGGGCGCGCTCGTCGCCGGAATGTTCGGCCTGCTGTTCTTCAGCCTCAACAGCCTGAGCACCGACATCGCCGCCCTGCGCACCGAAATGAACCAGCGGTTCGCCGACACAAACGGGCAGATAGACACCCTCCGCGCCGAGGCGAACCAGCGGTTCGCCGAGGTGCACACAATCCTGCTTGATCACACGGACCGGCTGGCCCGCATCGAGACCGTCCTCGAAATCGAGCCTCGGGTCGGCACCACGCACGACAGCGAAGCCTCAGTTCAGGAGGAGACTCAGGGCTCGGGAGCAGGCTGATGAGCAGGACGAACGCGAGAGCGTGATCGCTTCGCCTCAGTGCGGATCGAGACGAGCTTGTCGGCGCGTAGCTGACCGCATGCAGCGTCGATCGACGTGCCGCGGTTCTGGCGCACAGTGGCGTTCACGCCATGGGATGACAGCTCGGCAGCGAATTGCTCGATTCGCCCGGCCGGCGAGGGCTGGTGGCCGTATCCCGGAGTGGGATTGAGCGGGATGAGATTGACATGGGCCGCCAGCGGCCGTGCATATGCAGCAAGCTCGGCCGCGTCGCGGTCGGTGTCGTTGACGCCGCCGATCATCGCCCACTCGAAGCTGATGCGCCGTCGCTTGGCGCGTCGGTAGCCGGCCAGCGAGCGCGCCAGGTCACGCAGCGGGTACGTGCGATTGATGGGCGCAATACGGTTGCGCAGTCGGTCGTTGGCGGCATGCAGCGACACCGCCAGGTTGACCGGCAGTGCCTCCGCTGCAAGGCGCTCGATGCCGGGAATGACGCCGACGGTCGACACGGTGATGTGCCGGGCGCCGATGCCCATGTCGCCGTGGAACCGCTCCACCGCTGCCCACACCGCGTCGTAGTTGGCCAGCGGCTCGCCCATGCCCATGAACACGATGTTGACGGCTCTGCCGGGGGCGGCTCGATCATCCGGGCCTGCCTCCTGCAGCGTGCCCAGCACTTGCTCGACGATCTCGCCCACGCTGAGGTTGCGGTCGAAGCCCACTTGGCCTGTCGCGCAGAAGCTGCACGCCATCGCGCAGCCGGCTTGGCTGCTGATGCACAGCGTCGTCCGGTTCCGGTAGCGCATCAGCACCGACTCCACCAGACGGCCGTCACGCAGCGACCACAGGTGCTTGGCGGTGGCGCCCCGGTCTGCGGACTGCGTGCGGACGAGCGTCAGCGCAGGCGGCAGCAGCTCGCCGATGGCCTGGCGCAGGCTCTTGGGCACATTGGTGAGCTCAGACAACGGGCGGCGCTGGCGGTACAGGCCGTCCCACACCTGGTCCAGCCGGTAGGCCGGCTCGCCGTCGAGCAGTTCCCCCAGCTCTGCCCGGCCCAAGTCGCCGAGCGAGGGATCGGTGCCGACGGATATCACGGCCGCTCAGCTCGCTAGGAGTTCAGCAGGCCGGTGCCGGTGAACAGCCGACGCACTACGGCCACCTCCAGGCCGAGGTCGAGGTAGAGCGTGACGGCCGGTGTGTTGTCGGCGTCGACGTAGAGCATTGCCCGTGTCAGGCCTGCTTCGGTGAGATGCTCGTAGCCGGCCAGCGTCAGCGCCCGGCCAAGGCCGCGGCCGTGATACTGCGGGTCGACCGCGATGACGTACACCTCGCCGACCGGCGGGTCCTCATCGGCGTGCACCTTGGTCCAGCAGTAGGCGGCGATGTGGCCGTCGATGTCGTGCACCCGGAAGCCGTCGGCGTCGAACCACGGCTCGGCTTGGCGCTCGGCAACCTGGGCCAGCGTCCAGCCGCCCTGCTCACGGTGCCACGAGAATGCCCGGTTGTTGACATCCACCCACGCCTGCTCGTCCTGGCCGACCACGAACGAACGGGTCTCGATGCCGCTGGGCTGATCCATCGGCAGGGATCGCTCCATGCGGTAGAGATCGCGCTCGAACGTCAGGCCGAGCGCAGTGAGCCCTCGCCCGAACTCCGTCCCGGTCGGCGCAAGATCGCCGCCATCTGTTTCGCCATGGTCCGGGTGGTCGATCCAGACCGACACGGGCCCCGAGACCTCGCGGAGATGCGGGAGCAATGCGGCAGCCAGTGCGCCGGGAGGCCAGTGCGCGGCATTGGCCTCCACGACAGCGCCGTGCTGGTCGGCGCCGATCGAGATCACGGGATCGGCACTCGCTGCGGCACTCACCGGGGCGAGGCTACTGCTGCTCGCGCGCAGTGTCCGGGCGGCACGCTGGTCTTCTGCCAAGACTGCGCTGCGACTGTGCCGCTGGCAGCCGGCAAGCGGCAACGGGTGCCACACTTGCGCGGTGAACCAGATGCGGTGGCTCAACCGCAGCCAGCCCCAGACGCTGTTCAGCGCCGTGCTGCTGAGCTATTTCTCAGCCGGATTCCTGCTGCTCGGAACTCGCATCGACCCGCAGTTGGCGAACGACATCTTCGAGACCATCGTCTCGCTGTTCGCCAGCGACCGCACAGCGGCCGATCTGAGCGACAGCATCATTCCGCCGGCCGTCACCCTCCTGCTCGCCGGTGCGTACGTCGCCGGTGGTGCCGGCACCGCCAATGAACGTCGCTGGGGCCACTGGCTGTGCTCCGCTGCGGCTGTCTACGCGGCCATCGCGACGCTGTGGTGGGGTGTCCGATGGGGTTTTCAATTGGGCGTGCTCATGCATCTCATGGTCCGAGGACTGCTGCTGATACTGCTGTTTCACCCGATGAGCCGCAGCCATCGCCGCGTCTGGTTCACGTGAAGTCTCGCCGGCGGCGTGCGTCAGAGCTGCCGCGCCCGCATGACAAGGCCCAGGCCGTCGAAGACATGTTCGACGAGATCGCGCCCCGCTACGACCTGCTGAACCGGCTGCTGACGTTCCGCCTCGATACTCGCTGGAGGCGCCGCACCGTTGCGGCCCTCGGCCTGACGCCCGGAGAAACCGTGCTCGACGTGGCATGCGGAACCGGCGACCTGTGCAACGAGCTCGAATCGGCCGGGCTGCGGCCCGTGGGTGTCGACTTCTCCACAGGGATGCTCGCGGCAGCTACCACGGCTGCTCCCCTGGTGCGCTCCGACGCGCTCAGGCTCGGCGTGCGCGACGCGTCGCTCGACGGCGCGACGTGCGGCTTCGCAATGCGGAACTTCACAAGCCTCGAACCGTTCTTCGCGGAGCTGGCCCGGGTGCTCCGGCCCGGCGCCCGGATCGCGCTGCTCGAGGTTGCCGAGCCGGCCAACCCGCTGCTGCGGGCCGGTCACCAGGTATATTTCGGCAGAGTGGTGCCGGCGGTCGGCAGCCTGCTCTCCAGCAGATCCGCCTACCGGTACCTGCCCGAGTCGGTGGCATACCTGCCGGAGGCGAGGGTGCTGCTGGCCCAGCTCGCCAATGCCGGATTCGACTCCCTCGACAGGGCGCTGCTGAGCGGCGGCATCGCCCAGCTCATCACGGCCACGCGAGAGGGCGCTGCCCCTTAGCTGACCGCTCTTGTTCGCTTTCGCTCACGGGCCGCTCGGGCCACGGCTTCGCCATTCGGCTCAGCCTCTCAGCTGGCCGGCGGGATCGTCTTGGCCAGATCGGTGACGACTTCAGCCGTGGGGAGCTCGGCCAGCGAGGCGGGCGGGCAGAGGATCTTGCAGTCGCGGGAGCCGCCGCCCACGATGACCTCGGTGCAGTCCATCACCCGGCTGTCGATCCAGACCGGGATGTCTGCGGGCAGCCCGAACGGCGTCACGCCGCCGATCATCATCCCGGTGCGTGCGATGGTCTCGTCGGCGTCGGCGAAGGATGCCTTGCGCGTGCCCAGCCGGCGCCGCACGACACCGTTCACATCGAGCCGCGTCGACGCCAGCACGACGCAGCACGCCATCGGCCGCTCGGCCGACTTGCCCACCACGCAGATGGCGTTCGCCGACGCATCCATCGAATAGCCGTAGCGCTCGCAGAATTGCGCCGTGTCGGCGAAGTCGGGATCGCACTCCACCACCTCGTACGCCACGCCCAGCGCAGCGAGATGATCCAGCACTGCTCCCGAAATTGGTTCTGTGCTCATCGGGACATCAGTGCGGATGGCGCGGGCAGGGCCACGGGTCGCAGCCGGGGTGTCGCCGATGTCATGGCCCCAGAGCCAAGCCGACAGTCAGCAGCGCGCCCACCACGATCTGCAGGCGGCCGGTTGCGGCGAGCACCCCCACCAGCGCAGCACCGGTGGCGCCGCGGACCACAGCGCGAACGGGCGCGACAGCAAACGCGACGGCGGCGAGCCCCAGCATCGTCCACGGCCGCAGCAGCGACAGGTACATGGGCGAGAACACCATCAGCACCACGACCACCGCGTACATCGCGCGGGTGGGGCCGTCGCCCAGCCGGACCGCCAGCGTGCGCTTGCCGGCCTGCGCGTCGGTCGGCAGGTCGCGCAGGTTGTTCGAGATGAGCAGCGCCACCGAGCCCAGCCCCACCGGGATCGACGCAGCGATGCCCAGCATGGTGATGCGGGCGTCCTGCACGAACGCCGATCCTGCCGTCGCCACCAGGCCGAAGAAGACGAATACGAACGGCTCGCCGAGACCCCGGTAGCCGTATGGATGTCGGCCGCCGGTGTAGTACCACGCTGCGAGCATCGACGCCCCACCGGCCACGATGAGCCACCACGACACGGCTGCTGCCACCGCGATGCCGAACACGGCGGCTACGCCGAAGGCTGCGAACGCTGCGTTCCGCACTGCGGCCGGCGACGCCGCCCCCGAGGCCACCAAGCGCTGCGGGCCCACCCGGGCCACATCGGTGCCCCGCACCCCATCGCTGTAGTCGTTGGCGTAGTTGACGGCGATCTGGATGCACAGCGACACGATCAGCGCGAACGCGGCTCGCCACCACACGATGCCGCCGTCTGCTGCGGCATCGGACGCCGCGGCGCCCACGAAGGGCGGCACCAGCGACGCCGGCCAGGTGCGAGGCCGTGCCCCGGCCAGCCACGTGCGCAGGCCCGTCATTGCTGCGGCGAGCCCAGCGGGCCCGTGATGCGTGTGATCGCGAACGACTGAGTGCCGGTGGCCAGCAGTCCCCCATCGGAGGCATAGATGCGAACGATGCCGTTGCCGATGGCGTTGTGCACGGCGTCCGATTCGATGTCCAGGAGCACCCATTCGCTCTCGGCCTCACCGGAGATCCGCACCGTGTTGTCGAGGCTGGACCCCCTGAACCCGGCATCGAGACTGACGCGCATCCCGCTCGGCAGCAGGTCGGCCAGCGCCGTCAGGCCCGGCCCGGTCGATGCCAGCGTGCCGTCGAGGCGCGCCCAGTACCGCACGTGGCGCTCGCCCGGCTGCTGCCCGGCGAGCCGGATGTCTGCGTGGTCGGTGAACGAGCGGCCTTCGATCGACGTCGGGCCGCGGGGCTCGCATACCTCCGGCGGCGGCACGTCCGGGGCGGTCGTCCACGTCTGGTCGATGCCCAGCTGCCGACCGCCGAGGGACACGAGCGCACGCAGGATGACCCGGCCGTCGGCAGCATCGGTGATCTCAGCGGAGGCCTGGGTCATGCGGTTGCCGCTGGCGCCGATATCGAGTGCGACGGCCGCGCATCCGTCCACCGGCAGCCGCGCCAGGTATTGGGCCGATGCAGCGGCCATCGGCCGGCCGGTGACGCTTTCGAGGGCCGCCACGGCGGCCGCAAGCGCGCACCCGCCATGCAATGTGCCCGTGGCACCGGCCACGTCGTAGGTGACCGGCAGCATCCAGCGCAACTCTTCGGCCGTCGACTCGAGACCGAAGAACTCGATCACCTCGCCGACGTGCGGATCCTGCGGCGCAGCATCACTCATCGCAGCCTCGGCGCTCACGCAGCCGAAAGCTAGTGCTGCCGAGACTGCGGACACGGGTCCAAGGCGCGCACCGGCGCGCCCAGACTCAACCTGCAGCGGCGGCCCAAGGGGCAGATTGGCCGGCTTGGTAGTGGTCGGGCCGGATGCCGAAGGCTTCGATCATCCGATGCCAGCCGCTGCAGACCGCGAGCAAGGCGCCGAGCCGCAGGATCTGCTGCTCGTTGAAGTGTCGCTGCAGCCGCTCGTAGTGCTCGGGCGGGATCTTCCCCGAATGCTCCTGTCCGGAGAGCCAGTCGGCCAAGGCGAGCGCAGCTTTCCAGCCGTCGTCGAGATCGGAGTTCTCGTAGTCGTCCAGCTTGGCCACGACCTCGTCGGTCAGCCCAGTGCGCACCAACGATGCGCTCTTGACCAAGCTTCAGTGGAAGCACTCGTTGCGGTTCGCCATGCGGATGCGGCACATCTCGAGCATGTGACGATCGAGCGCTCCGGGGTCTTCTTCGGGCGTGCCTCCGTACACCGTGCCCACCCAGCCCAAGAACATGTCCATCGTCGTCCCGTCCGCAGCCAGCGTCCGGAACAGGTTGTCGTCGGTGTAGGCCTTCGCGTACCACGTGTCCAAGCGGCGTTGCTGCTTGTCGTCCAGCTCGCTCACCTTCGGCAAGTAGCCGTGCTCATTCGCCATGACTTCCCCTCGACGGCCGCGGTCCGCTGTAAACGACGCTACCGCACCCTCCGCCTGGGTGGCCGATTGCGGCCCGGCCGCGATCGGCGGCGGCGGGCACGCGTTTGCGGCGACGCGCCTAATCTCGGCAGCGTCAAGCGAAGCCACTCACGTGGCCGCACTACGCGAGGGGGCGTGACATGAAGGCTGCTGTGCTCTGCGAACAGCCGGGCGACTTGGAGCTCGAGGACTTGCGCATCGACGCGCCGGGGCCGAACGAGGTGCTCATCCAGACTCTGGGCGCCGGTCTGTGCCACAGCGATCTGCACTTCATGGAAGGGCTGTTCCGGACGCCGCTTCCCATGGTGATGGGCCACGAGTCGGCCGGTGTGGTGGAGGCCGTGGGCAGCGACGTGAGCTACGTGAAGCCCGGCGACCACGTCGTTGCGTGCCTGTCGATCTTCTGCGGCCAGTGCCGTCGCTGCCTGTCGGGCAACCCGCACCGTTGCACCAATGTCCGGGCCACCTCCCGGTCGAGAGATGCCGCAGCCCGGCTGACCCGCGAAGACGGCACTTCGGTTGACCAGATGGCTCGGCTCGGCGGCTTCGCCGAGCAGATGCTGGTGCATCAGAACGCTGTCGTGAAGGTGCGTCCCGACATGCCGCTCGACCGGGCGTGCCTGATCGGCTGCGGCGTGACGACGGGCTTCGGTGCAGCGGTCAACACCGCAGGCGTCGGCGTGGGCAGCGTGGTGTGCGTGATCGGCTGCGGCGGCATCGGCCTGTCGGCTGTGCAGGGCGCCCGGGTGGCGGGTGCCGGCCGCATCATCGCCGTGGACATGACCGAGGCGAAGCTTGAGACCGCCCGCCAGATGGGCGCCACCGACACCGTGAATGCCGCCGAGGTGGACGACGTGGTGACCGCCGTGAAGGACATGACCAAGGGCGGCGTGGAGTACAGCTTCGAAGCCATCGGCCTGGCCACCACGGTGCAGCAGGCGTTCAACATGCTTGACATCGGCGGCACGGCCACCGTGATCGGCATGGTGCCGTCGAAGACGAGAGTGGAGCTGCGAGGCATCGACTTCCTGTCGGAGAAGAAGCTGCAGGGCTCGATGATGGGTTCGAACCAGTTCCGCAGCGACATCCCGATGATGATCGACCTCTACCTCGACGGCCGCCTCATGCTCGACGAGATGATCTCGGCGCGCATCGACCTCGAGCAGATCAACGAGGGCTACGGCTGGATGAAGGCCGGCGAGGCCACCCGCACCGTCATCACCTTCGACTGACGCCCGGAGCCGATGGCCGTTGCGACGGTCGGGGCTGAACGCATCACGACGCTCGACGCGGTGCGCGGCGTGGCCGTGCTCGGCATCTTGACGATGAATGCCGTGGCATTCGGCTTGCCCGCGGCGGCTTACGCCAACCTCAATGCCGGCGGAACACGCACGTGGCTGGACTGGATCGTCGGCGGCGCCGGAGAGATCTTCGCCGACCAGAAGTTCATGGGCCTGTTCTCGATGCTGTTCGGCGCCGGCGTTGTGCTGTTCGCCGAGCGTGCCGCAGCGAAGGGCAGGCGCAGCGTGCTGCTAAGCCTGTGGCGCAACGCGCTGCTGCTGGGCATCGGCATCGTGCACCTGTTGTACTGGGAAGGCGACGTGCTGTTCGCTTATGCCTTGTGCGCGCCGGTCGTGCTGGTACTGCGACGCCTGCCCGCCAAGGTGCTGCTCGCAATGGGCGGCGGGTGCTACGTCGCTGTTGCGGCCATCTCTTGGAGTGTGCAGTCGTCGCTGCGCAGCTTCTCCAGCGTGCTCATCGACTTCTGGCACTACGGCGATTACTACGGCGTCATCGAGGCGTGGTTCCTGGCCGACTACTTCGGCAGAGCCTTGGGCGCGATGCTCATCGGGGCGGCGCTCTACCGGACCGGTGTCATCAGCGGCAACCGGGCACCGTCGTTCTACCGCCGCATGGCCGCATGGGGCCTCGGCATCGGGTTGCCGCAGTCGACTGCCGGGTTCGTCCTGATGGCCGGCACGGGCTTCGATATCGACTGGGCCGTGGCGGGCACCATCCCCAACACGCTGGCCACGCTGCCGCTGTGCTTGGCCTACCTCAGCCTGATTGCGCTGTGGAACTCGGCGAGCGACGGTGGCTTGCGGCAGCGCATCCGTGCTGCGGGACGCATGGCGCTCACCAACTACCTCACCCAGACCGCACTTGGCCTGCTCGTGCTGGGCGCTCTGCTGGAAGACCTAGACCTGAGCCGCAGCGGCATCGCCGTGTTCGTCGTGGCCGTGTGGATGGTGCAGCTGTGGTGGTCGAAGGCCTGGCTGGACCGTTTCGCCTTCGGTCCCGTCGAATGGCTGTGGCGCTGCGCGACGTACCGCCGCTGGCAACCGTTGCGCTCCCGCTAGCGAACTGCTGAACCGCAATCATTCGGACTTGAGTAGGCCAAATTGCTAGAAGGCTGCCACGGCGCGCCGTTACAGTCGAATAGGTGAATCCACAGGCCGCGGTCGACGTGAACGCCGTCGTCCGCAGGCTCTGCGATCGCAACGATCCAGGCCGGACCGAGGCCACCGTCCAGTCGGACATCCGCCTCCTGCTGATCGCCTCGGGACTCAACATTGCCGACGACGACATCCTCGATGTGACCTTGGAAGCCCCACTCGGCGACCGCCGCAGGATCGACATCGAGATCGGACGAACCGTCATCGAGGTCAAGAGATCGCTCGCCAGCGGTGCGTCGCTCGAAGACGCGACTGCGCAGCTGAGCGGCTACGTCGCCCAACGCGAGCGCCAACTCAGTCAGCGCTACGTCGGAATCGTCACGGACGGCTGCGACTGGCACCTCTTCCACCATGTCGAAGACGGCCTCAGGCCGGTGGCCGTGCACAAGGCGGATCTCGCGTACCCGGAACCCGAGCCGCTGATCACATGGCTCGCCGCAGTGCTAGCCACGCAGCACGAGGTCGTTCCGACCCGTGAGGCGCTGTCGAGTCGGCTCGGTGCAGACAGCCCTGGGCATGAACTCGAGCGCGTCGCGCTGCGCGAGATGTACGAAACGAACCGAGGCAATCCGGAAATCCGGATCAAGCGAGAGCTGTGGGCCAAGCTCCTGACGACGGCGCTCGGTACGCAATTCGGCGACAACGAAGACGGCCTCTTCGTCGAGCACACTCTTCTCGTCGCCACCGCCGAGTGCGTGGCACACGCAGTGCTCGGCTATCCGATCACCCAGCTCACGCCGGCCAGCCTGCTGCGTGGCGAGCTGTTCGGACAGCAGTCACAGATACACGGAGTCGTGGACCACGATTTCTTCGACTGGCCCCTCAACTGTGGCGAGTCTGGCACCGTGTGGATCGCAGCTCTCGCGAGGCGCCTGCAACAGTTCGATTGGTCGAACGTGACGCATGACGTCATGAAGACGATCTACGAGTCGGTCATCGGCGTCGACACTCGAAAGCGGCTCGGTGAGTACTACACGCCTGACTTTCTGGCCGAAGCCATGATCGAAGAAGTCGTGACCGATCCTGTGCAGATGACGGTCTTGGATCCCAGCTGCGGCTCTGGCACGTTCCTCTTTCACGCAGTGCGCGGCTACTTGGCGGCCGCCGAGCGCGCCGGCATCGCCAATGGAGAAGCTGTGGCAGGAGTTGCTCAGCGGGTTTTCGGCGTCGATGTGCATCCGGTGGCGGTGACGCTGGCTCGCGTCACCTATCTGCTCGCAATCGGCGCCGAGCGGCTGTCAGCGTCCGACAGAGGGCCGCTGAGAATTCCCGTATTTCTCGGCGACGCGCTCCAATGGGGGCAACGTGGCGACATGTTTGCGTCCGAAACGCTCAACGTGGCCACGAGCGACGGTGCACACCTGTTTGCCGACCAGCTTCGGTTCCCTCAGGCCCTCTTGGCCGATGCCGATCGCTTCGACGCGCTCGTGTCTGATCTTGCGGAGACGGCCACGACACGCGAACCCAGCTCTCGTCCCACCGTCTTTGCTTCGATTGCGAATCGACATGGTCTCTCTGAAGCGGATGCCGTCACCGTGCGCGCCACTTTCGAGGCCATGTGCCGCCTTCACGATGAGCGCCGCGACCACATCTGGGGCTACTACGTCCGCAATCTGGCCCGCCCCGCTTGGCTGGCGCTGCCGGACAATCGCTGTGATGTCTTGATCGGCAATCCGCCATGGCTGGCGTACCGGCACATGACAGAGTCCATGAAGGTGATTTTTCGCGAAATGTCGACCACACGTGGACTGTGGTCGGGCAGGCATGTCGCGACGCATCAGGATCTCGCCGACTTGTTCGTCGTCCGGGCTGTGGAGCAATACCTGCGGGACGACGGGCACTTGGCGTTTGTCATGCCGGCCGGAGTGCGAACGAGAGCACAGTCGGAGGGGCTTCGCGCAGGTCGGTACGCGGTCGGGAAGAGTGACAATGTGTGCATCAACTGGCGGATGCCTTGGGAGCTGTCGGACATCAGTCATACCTTTTTTCCTCGTACGGCCTGCGTCGTGTTCGGCACAAGATCTCGTGAAGGCCAGACGCTCGCTCCCCAGTTCGAGCGGTGGACAGGCAAGCTGCACAACCCGAACGCCGATTGGGACTCCGTCCGCGCCGCCCTCTCGCGCACGGTTCAGGTTGACGAATCTGTCGAAGCAACCCAGCCGTTGTCGCCCTACAAGCCAATATTTCGAAACGGGGCCAACATTTACCCCCGTCTCTTGACGACAGTCAAACCAGACGTGGCACCGCCGCTCGGCGCCGGGTCCGGCCGTCGGGCCGTGCGCTCGGACCGTGGGATATATGCCAAGTATGCATGGAAGACACTGCCTGATCTACGCGGAGTAGTGGAGCAGGAGTTTGTGTTTCCTCTCCTGATGGGCGAGTCGGTCCTTCCATTCATGCAACGGCAGCCGATGGAAGCGCTGCTCCCGTTCGACGGAAGAAAGATGCTGGACGACGCGGGTATCGACGCTCATGAAGGTCTCGCACGCTGGTGGCAGGCAGCGTCATCTCTCTGGGATGAGCACGCCGTCTCATCACTGAGCTTGCAAGAGTCGTTGGACCATTACGGCAAGCTCTCGTCGCAATACCCCCTCTCGGGAATACGAGTCGTGTGCGCTGTCTCGGGCATGCACGTCACCGCATGCCGGGTGACTGCCCCGGATGCGCTGGTCGAGCATCAACTCGACTGGGCACCGATGCGTTCAGTGGAAGAAGCCCAGTATCTGTGCGCTGTCCTGAACAGCGCAGCTGTCACCAAGGCCGTCGAGCCGTACATGGTCTCGGGAAAGGGAGGCGGACGCCACATCGGGTCGCACCTCTGGAAGCTGCCGATACCTCTCTACGACAGCCTCAACCGCCTACATCGCAATCTGGCATCTCTCGGTGCCGAGGCAGAGCGATTCGTGGCAACACTCGAGATTCCGGAGATGAGGGCCCACGGCAGAATGCGCGCCCGAGTCAGAGAGTGCCTCGCATCGAGCGATCTCGGCCCCAAAATCGAGCAAGCCGTCGCGGAACTCTTCAAGATGCCGCTTCGTGCGTGACGAGGGCGCACTACGGCAGGATGGGTGTCGCTTCCATGTAGCCGGGTTCGAGGAACTCGACGTTCGGCGTGACCCGGGCCAGCTCGGCCGCGATGGACGACGTGTCGGTGGGCACTGAGAAGCCCGGCAGCCAGTTGTCGTGGTGTCCGAGGATGACCTTGCGGGGCCGCAGCAGGTCGGCTTGGCGGCCGATGAACTGTGCCAGCGAACCCTGGATGGGCTCGCCGTCGATATTGCCGCGGCCGGCCGCCGCGAGAATCGCCACGTCGGGGCGGAGGTCGCGCATCACCCCCGACCAGTGTCCCGAGGTGTCCTGGAACAGCACTGAGCCGTCCGGCGCCTCGATCAGGAACAGCAGCGCTCCCCCGTCGCCCCGGTCGCTGTGGCCCGCGGCCGACGCAGCGATGTGCGCGCTGGTGTCGGCATCGACCTCCGTCGCCAAGTACTTCATGAGCTCGGCGAAGCGCTGCTGCTGCTCCTGCCAGGTCACGCCGAGATCGCCCAGGCAGACGTGGTCGGGCTGGTCCATCTGGGTGTGCGACCAGACGCAGGAGTGCTGGCTCGGATATACCGACACTCGCACGCCGGCTCCCCGGTCTCCCCGAGCGAGATCCACCGTCTCGCCGCCCGCCACGCAGATCATCCGGTCTTCGGGGATTCCCGCCTCCGCCATCACCCGCACCGACTCGTAGGACGCGACGAGGGTGGCATCGGTATTGGCCACGATGCGCTCCGCCCCGTAGAGATGATCGAAATGGGAATGGCCCACGAGCACCCAGTCCGCCTCGGTGACGTCGTCGGCAGACAAGCCAGGACCCACGGCATTTTGCGCCCGGTCGATGTATGCGTCGAGAAAGATCGTGAGGCCGGCCGTGCGCATCCGGAACGTCGCGCACCCGTACCAGTCGAGCGTCGTAGCCATGCTGAGGACCCTATTCGTCCGCTGCTGGCGGCTCCGTTGCTGGTCCCGATGAGTCGCCCCGATTCGCGAAGAGGACCTCCAAGCGCGCGACGCGTTCGCGCACATGCCCGATCTCATCGGATTGATGGTCGATGCGGCCAGCGAGATGGAACGTGATCGACAGGCCGGTGCCCAAGACAGTGATCACGATGCCCGCAGCGGCCACCAGCAGCGCCCACGCGTCGACCACGATCTGAGTGGCAGCGGGAACTTCGGCCACCATGGCTCCACCATAGAGCGCTTGCTGCTGGACATCGCGCCGAATTTTCGACATCCGTGAGCGTCGGGCACACTGGCGAAGCTATGGGCGGCGTATGCGCGGCGACGCACGATACGGATGTCGCGCACCGTGCGACGTGGACACGCCGCTGTGCCGCACTGACGCTGCTGGTGATGACACCGCTGGCAGCAGGCTGCGCGGCGGCTGAAGGCGACGTTGATGGACCCAACCGCTCTGGCGCAAGCGTCAGCGGCGCAGCAACGCTCCAAGGCAGCCTGCATGTCCTAGTCGCTGCGTCACTGTTGCCGGTGGCCGAGGTGCTAGCTGGTGATTTCGAACTGCTCCATCCGGGAGTGGATGTGCAGATCGCGGGAGCCGGGAGCTCGACGCTGCGAGAGCAGGTGCTCGCCGGTGCGCCAGCCGATGTCTTCATCCCCGCCGACCCGAGTCATCTGCAGGCAGTCCGCCACGAGGTCGGCATCAGCGGCGAGTCCGTCGTAGTGGCTCGCAACTCGTTGGTGCTCGCAGTGCCTGCGGGCAACGACGCCGGAGTTGCTGCGCTCGCCGACCTGACTCGCCCTGAGCTGCTGATCGGATTGTGTGCCGCCGAAGTGCCGTGCGGTGCCCATGCGCGGGCAGGCCTGTCCCGTGCCGGCATCGAGCCTGTGCCCGACACCGACGAGCCCAATGTGCGCGCTCTGGTCACCAAGCTGGCTGCCGGGGAGCTGGACGCCGCCGTGGTGTACGCCAGCGACGCACGGACCGCCGCTGGAATCGAGAGCTTGGGCTGGGGCGCCGGTTCGGCCCCCGAGACGACCTACGAGGCCGCCATGCTCACAGAAGCGCCCAACACCCAGGCGGCCGAGGCATTCCTGGACTTCTTGGGCTCCGCTGCCGCCCGAGACGCGTTTGTCTCCCACGGTTTTGGGGCACCATGACCAGCACGACCGCCTCCACCAGTGCCCCTGAGTCCGCTCGTCGGCCGGCGCGCCGGACGGCGCGTGAACTGCCTCCTTGGCCGATCGCGCTGCTCGCTGGCATCGGCGTCGTGCTGTTCGCACTGCCGCTCGTGGGCCTTGTTGCGCGTGCGCCCTGGACCGGGCTGTGGGCGCACCTGTCGAGCAGGTTCGTGGTGGACGCGGCCGTGCTGTCGGTGGTGTCCTCGATCGCTGCGGCGGCGGTTGCTGCGCTGGTCGGCGTGCCGCTCGCATGGGTGCTTGCGCGGGTGTCATTCCCAGGCCGCTCGGTAGTGCGAGCGCTCGTGACGCTGCCGATGGTGCTGCCGCCGGTCGTGGGTGGTGCCGCATTGCTGTTCGCGCTCGGACGACGGGGCGTGGTCGGCGGGCCGCTGCATGACGCCACCGGCCTGCTGCTTCCCTACTCGATCTGGGGCGTCATCCTGGCCAACGCGTTTGTGGCCACCCCGCTCGTGATCCTGACGGTCGAAGGTGCGCTGCGGAATCTGGATCGGCAATACGAGCATGCAGCCGCCACGCTGGGTGCGTCGCGGCTGCGCGTGCTGTGGCGGGTGACGCTGCCGATGATCGGGCCGGCGCTGGGCGTCGCGGTGGTGGTGGCGTGGGCGCGAGCCCTGGGGGAGTTCGGCGCGACCGTCACGTTTGCCGGCAGTCTCGGCGGGCGCACCCAGACGCTGCCGCTGGCGGTGTTCGTGGCGCTGGAGTCGAACCGGGATGCGGCCGTGGCCATCAGCCTGGTGCTCGTCGCGCTGTCGCTGGGCCTGCTGATCGCCCTGCGCGACCGCTGGTGGCCGAGCCGATGAGCTCCAACGACCCCGGCGCGATGAGCGCCACGAGCAACGCTGCCGGCGGGCTGCAGGCTGACATCCGGCTGCGGCGCGGTGACTTCGAGCTGGACGTGTCGCTGAGCGTCGAAGCCGGCGAGACCGCTGCACTGCTCGGGCCCAACGGCGCCGGCAAGTCCACGATCGTGGCTGCGATCGCCGGGTTGCTGCGGCTCGACGGCGGCGTGGTACGGCTTGCCGGCAGGGTCCTCGACGATCCCGCTGACGGCGTCTTCGTTCCGCCCGAAGGGCGCCGCATCGGCGTGGTGTTCCAAGACCAAGTGCTGTTCGGGCATCTCAATGCGCTCGACAACGTGGCGTTCGGCCTGACATCCCGCGGCATGCGTCGGGCGCCTGCTCGCGAGCGGGCACAGGACTGGCTGGATGCCATGGATCTCGGCGACCTGGGTCATCGACGGCCCCGTGCGCTGTCGGGCGGCCAGCGTCAACGGGTGGCCCTCGCCCGGGCTCTGGCCTGCGAGCCCGATCTGCTGGTTGCCGATGAGCCGCTGGGCTCGTTGGACGTCACCGCCCGCAACCGGCTGCGGCGCAACCTGGCCGCCCATCTCAGCAGCAGGCGCAACGGCGGCACTGCGTCGCCGACGGCCCCGCGTCACGGCGCGGGCGATGTGCCGCGCCTGCTGATCACCCACGATCCCACCGACGCATTCGTGCTTGCCGATCGCGTTCATATCCTTGAGAACGGTCGGCTCACCCAATCGGGAACGCCCGACGAGCTGCGACGCTCTCCGGCGACCGCGTACGCCGCCGATCTGTCGGGCATCAACCTGGTGCGCGGCACCGCACGCGACGGCGAGATCAGCGTGACGACCGACAACGCGACGCCGTCGCAGCCCGGCCGCCACCCCGCTGTGGTGCTGCACGCGGCCGACACGTCGATGTTCGGGGCGGTCTTGGCCACCATCCACCCGCGGGCCATCGCCCTGCACCGGGAGCGGCCCACCGGCAGCCCCCGCAACGTCTGGCGCACGACCGCCGAGGCAGTCGAGCCGCTGGGCGACATCACCCGCGTGCTGCTCGGCTCTCCGTTGCCGCTCACGGCGGACATCACGCCAGGGGCCGCCCACGAGCTGCTGATCCGACCCGGCACCACGCTGTGGGTTTCCGTCAAGGCCACCGAAGTCGAACTCGCCCCCGACGCCGCGACTGATCAGTCTGAACGTCTGACGGAAACCCACCCCTTGCGGGCGCCGGGGCGGTCGTCGAATTCGGCGGCATAGCGATCGAAGAACCCGGGATCGGCCGCGGCCGCTGCAACGGCGATGTCGTCGGCGGCGATCGCGGCCTGCCAAGCGTCCATCAGTCGATCTTCGGCCTCGTAGTCGAAGCGGTCCACAATCGAGCGTTCCATGGCGCCGCCGGGCTCCGGGTGATTCTCGTCACGGGCCAGCCAGCGCGCCGTGTCGGTCAATCCCTGCACCGGATCCACGACATCTCGATACCCGAGCTGGTAGATCGCCTTGTCGCAGTTGATGACACGGTGATGGGGCGTGCTGCGCTGGGTGAAATGGTGGGACACCGCTGCGTACTCCCAGGGGATCGAGACGATCTCGAAGCTGTGGTCCAGCGCCGCAGCAATGATCTCGACCCACTGCAGCAGCGTCGGCGTCCACTCGTCGGAGACGTTGTACGCCTGGCCCGACGAGCGTGCCCCGGCATCGACGGTCGCCAGCACCATCGCCGCGGCATTGCGGGCGTCAGCACACCCCTGCAACGTCACGCCCCCGTCGGGCAGCACGATGCGGGTGCGGCCATCGAGCACGCGGCGCACGATCTTCCACTCGCGCGGGCTGATCTGGCCGGGCCCGTAGATCCACGGATAGCGCAGGTGCGACGCCGTGGGGTGCTCGCGGAACACGACGAGCTCGGTATTGGCGATCTGGCGCACCTTGTTGTTGACACGGAACTCGGGCGGCTCGTCGGAGACCAGGCGATCGTGCTCGCGCGTCGGCACCCGCATGCCGGCCGGCCACAGTGCATCGGCATCGCCCCAGCCGCTGTAGACGGGGAAGCCGCCGATGCTCACGAACTTGGACACGCGACCGGCCATCGCCCGGGCGATCTCGCGCAGCCGGCCGTACATGACCACCGACAGGTCATAGGTGGCCGAGCCGATGGCAGCGGTGAACTGGTCGACATCGAACGGGTCCGTGTGGATGTGCTCGACGAGATCGGTGATCTCATCGACCTCGTGGCGTCCCGTGTGCAGAATCGTCACGCGGTAGCCGCGCTCCAGCAAGCCCCTCACCACATGGGGCCCTGTCGGACCGGTGCCGCCCACAACCAAAGCTGTCTGCTCGCTCACGAGGTCTGAATCTACGACGGGTGCCGGTGAAGCTGGCCTCATTCGCCGGTACGCTCCCGCAACGATGAGCGTGAGCGTCAGCGGAACCGGGTCATGAGCGAGTACAAGCGCGGCACCCGGGTAGTAGTCAACGAGGACCTTCCCGGCGTCCCCGAAGGCACGCCGGGCAAGTGCGGCCGTGGCCTCGGCTTCGCCATCAAGCGCTACCGGGTGCGCTTCGACAACGGCGTCGAAGTCATCTCGGTGGCCCACAACAAGCTGGTGCCCGAGGGCGAGTGGCCGCAATTCCTGGCCCGCAGGGCGCGAGAGGAGATCGAGGCCGCGCAGGAACGAGCGCGCATCGCCGAAGCCCGCGCCGCAGCTGCGGAGTCGCGCGGGCTGCCGGCAGGGAGTACCGACGAGCCGGCTGCAGAAGCCGCCGAGGCCGCGGCGGCAGCAGCGCCCGCGCCTGAGGCACCGGCCGCCGATGACGGCGGAGCGGATCCCCGACTTGCCGCGATACTCGCCCGTTCCAAGTCCGCGCGCGAGGCCACCGGTGTCCCCGCCCCCGAGAGCAGCCCGGCCCCAGCGGCAGAGAGTTCGACAGACGCGGCAGAGAGCACGTCTGCTGAGCCGACACCGGTACCCGCAGCCGAACCCGCTGCACCCCCACCCCCACCCGCACCTGCAGCCGCGCCGGCGCGTTCAGCGCCGCCGTCTGGTCCCGAGCGCGTCGAGATACCGGAGTTCGTGCCGGGCCCTGAGGTCGATCCCGACTACGCCCCGGCGGCGAATCGGGTGAGCGAGCTCATCTCCGAGGCTCGCAAAGACGACTGACCGGCAGCCCCGCGCTGCCGCTTATGCGGCGGGCAGCGGGAAGGGCTCTGGATCGGCGAAGCGTCGCACCACGTTGGCCGTGATGCGCGCGATGTCGTTGTCGAAGCCGTCACGCGCCAGCGCGCCGAACCACGAGATCGAGCCCACCGAGAACACCGCCCCGCCGTTGGGCGTCTCGTAGAACACCATGTCGGCGCGCACCATCGGGTCGGGCGTCGGGAAGAACACCGAGCCTTCGAACTCTTCCTTCGTTCGGAGCATGTCGGGCCCGAACGTCGTCGCCGAGGCCAGCACCACGGCGTGACGGGGCGATCCCAGCCGCACGTCATAACGGTCCAGCTCCTGCCCCGCGGCGCCGCCGCCCAACCCCGATGTACCGATGCGCTCGCCCGGGACCCCGTCGAGGATCCACGCTGCCCGTGAGTCGTCCACCCCGGGATCGCGGACGAAATAGGTGGCCTTGTCGAACCCCTGCGCGGCGAAGCCGATGCCGCAGATCTCGTTGGGTGCTCGCCCCTGACGCCGCCACATCCCGCCGTACTCGCCGCCCCAGGCGTGATAGCTCTCCCCCGGCCCGGTTTGCCAGTTCCGCACGCCGTCCTCGGCCCGGCGCAGCTCGATCGCGCCCGGCCAGTCGTCGCTGAACGCCACCTTCCAGTAGAAGCCGTTGCCGCCCAGGTACATGAGCCGCCCGCCGTTGCGCTGCCACTCGGCGAGCGCGTCCAGCATGGCCGTCGACCAGTACTCCGGGTGGCTTCCGGTCACCAGCACGCGGTAGGGCGCAATGGCCTCGACGCCCTCGAAGTGCAGATCCTCGTCGGTGACGATGTCGTGGCCCACTTCGAGGTGCTCGAGGAATGCGTTGATGTCGGTGTCGGGGGTGAAGTTCCAGCCGTCGGCCCCGGGTCGAAGGTTGAGCACCGGCCTGCGGCGCGAGCTGAACATGACACCGCTGCCGTCAGGGTGCTTCTCGTAGTGGCTGAGACCCAGCTCGGGATGGTCCCGGACATAGGCATGCTCGGGTCGCAGTCGAGTCCGAGTCGACATGAAATCTGCCCCGTCGATGAGCATCCGATGATTGGCGTAGGCCATGTAGGTGGCTGTCGGCATCAGCAGCGCCACGTCGGCGCTGCGGGCACCGCGTGCGGGGCGCACGAAGAACGGCACCCGGTCTTCACCCGCGTCGCTGCGCACCCGGAAGGCGTAGATCCCACTCGGCAGGTCATCGGGCAGCGTCGCCTCCACGGTGCTCTGCCAGCCAGCGTCATGCAGATCGTCGTGATGAAAATGCACCGCGTCGTAGTGCGGTGGATGGCTGGCCCACGAGTGCGCCGTTCCGTCCCACGCAGGACCCGTGATGGAGCGTGTCGGCAGTTGGTGCAGCACGATCGGCCCGAAAGCAGCATCGTCGGCGGGCATGCTGCGACCGGCCATGTCGGCAGCGAGATCCCACGACACGACGGCCTCACCGATCCGCAGCATCGGTCGTGCCAGCCGTCCGTCGAAGCGCTCTCCCCCGGGCCCCGCCGCGAGCCACAGCTCGGTCAGGGCGAGGTCGCCCGCGCCGAGCGGCGCCGTCATGCGTGCGGTGCCGCCGATGCCGTGCCGGGACACGCCGTCATGTGCCGATCCCGCCAGCTCCGCCTCCAGCTTCGAGACCGTCAGGTCGCTCAGCCGGCTTCCCTCCACCGCATCGCGCCCCGGAGAATCGGAGACTGCGGTGGTCACCGCTGCGCTCAGGGTGCTCGCGTCGAGGTCCAGCTCGACATCGAGCAGATACCACCGGTTGCGCTTCAGCGGCAGCTCGTCAATAACGACCTGGGACTCGCCGCCGAGCGCCGACGTCGACGCGACGGCACACCCTCCGGAGAGATCGAGTCGCAGTGCCTCGATCGGCGCTGAGCCCGGCGACGCGCCCGCGCCGTGCGCGCAGAGCGTCGCGATGCGCGCCGGCCGATCCGGCAGGGTGGGCATCAGCCAGACCCGGAGGCCGACACGGCGCACGCCGGGCATGCCGTCGAGAGCGGCGATCCCGTACGAGCCAGGAGTGAGCGGCTGCTCGTCGAGCGTCACCGACCAGCTGCCGGCCGCCGGGACCGGTCGCTCGTCGAAGCCGGGTCCGTAGCGGGTCGGGTCACCGCAGACAATCCGGGTGATGTCGACCTCGGCCGGGCCAGGCTGGTGCGACGACGCCATCAGCGCGATGGACTCGCCGACACGCAGTGTCCACGGCTCGCAGTACCCGGTCACCTGCTTTGAGGGATCGGCACCGGAGGCGTCGGGCGCAGGCGATTCGGGCGCGGGCGATTGAGTCATGAGGCTGCTTTGGCTTTGCTCAGCGGGCTCGGCTGCGTACAGAACTCAGCGCTGTGACCGGAACGTGTCGTAGTCAGTCACCGGCATGCCGTCCGCTCGCCAGCCGCCGAAGCCAGTCTCAACGTGGCTGACCTTCTCGACGCCCATGTCCTGCATGGTGTCCGCGGACAGGGCCGAGCGGCCGCCTCCCGCACAGCACAGGATGAGCTCGCGACCCTCCTGGAAGACATCTTTGGTGTAAGGCGAGTCAGGCGACACCCAGAACTCGAGCATCCCGCGGGGCGCATGCACCGAATCGGGGATTGCGCCTTCGCGCTGCAGCTCGCGCACATCACGGATGTCCACGATCAACGCGTTCTCCTCGATGACACGCCGGTGCGCCTCTGCCGGGGAGATGTTGTCGATGCGGGTCTTGGCCTCCGCAACCATCTCATTCACTGACTTGACGCCCATCGGGTCCTCCTGGTGGCACTGCAATCGGAAAGCGGCTGACCCTCGCACTGCCCGAGGCCATGCGGCGGGTCGCCGTGCCCGCAGTCTCACCGACGCGGGCGGCCGAGTCCACTCGACGCACAGGTCGCCGCGCCCAGACGGCTCCCGCTGGCACACTTTCAGCGGTGACGACACCGTTCCGGCCGGCGTCAGGCCGCTACTGCTTGGGCATCGACACTGGCGGCACGTTCACCGATGCCGTCGTGTACGCAGAGGGTGCCGACGGGGGCGGCGGTCACGTGTTGGCGGCCCTCAAGGTTCCCACCAGCCACGATGACCTCTACGGCTGTGTGGTCAACGCCATGGCAGGGGTGCTCAGCGCTGGCGACAGTCCTGCAGGTGCGAGCCTGAGCGCTGGCGACATCGGTCTGGTGGCAGTCTCGACAACCCTTGCGACCAACGCACTGGTGGAAGGCGCGGTCCGCCCGGCTGCGCTGATCGCCATTGGCTTCGAACCCGAAGCTCTGGCTCGCGCAGGCCTGAACGTGGGCGCCGCGGGCCACACCGGAGTCCGCCCCGGCGCAGTCCCCCACGAATCCCCAGACGCTTCAGCGACCGACCGCGTGCGGGGCACGCTCGCATCGGCGCCGGTCGTTCTGGTGGGCGGCGGGCACACTGCCCAAGGCGACATGCGCGCTCCGCTCGACCTCGACGAGCTGGCGCGGGTCACAGAACGCATCGACGCCTCGGTCGAGGCGTACGCGGTCGCCGCGCAGTTCAGCGTCCGCAACAACGCTCACGAGCTCGCAGCGCGGGACGCGATCCGGCAACTCACCGGCAAGCCGGTGACCTGCAGCCACGAGCTGTCGCCCCAGCTCGGCGGGCCGCGCCGCGCCGTGACGACGCTGCTCAACGCACAGCTCATCTCGGTCACGGCGCAGTTCACCGAGGCAATCGAGGCGGCGATGGCATCTTTGGGCCTCGCCGCTCCGCTCATGGTCGTGCGCGGCGATGGCTCGCTCGTAGCAGCGGACTTCGTGGCCCAGCGCCCGATCGAGACCGTCCTGTCGGGCCCCGCCGCGAGCGTGCTCGGGGCGCGCCACCTCGCAACATCGGAGCTGCCGGCGGGACACGAGGTCGATGCGGGCTGCCTCATCGCGGACATTGGCGGCACGACGACCGATATCGCAGCGATCCGTGACGGCGTCGCGGTGACCGCCTCCCCCGACGGCGACGACAGCGCGATCGTCGCCGGTCACGCCACGATGGTGACGGCGCTGCCCACCACCACTGTCGGACTGGGAGGAGACAGCGAGGTACGCATCCCGCTCGACGGGGCCAGCGGTGAACTGACGGTGGGGCCGCGCCGCGTCGTACCGCTGTGCGTCGCAGCCCTGCGACACCCCGACGTGGTGCTGCCGATGCTCCAGAGCCAGCGTGCCGCAGAGACGCCGCTGGCCGAATTCGGCCAAGTCGTCATCGACGCGCGACCCAGCGCAGCGTTGGCTGAGACCGACGGCATCGACAGCGAAGTGCTGCGGCTGGTTCGTGCAGCGGGCGGGGCTCTTGCCTTGGCGGACCTGAAGAGATCGGCTCGCTGGCGTGGCGCTCTGGGCCGGCTCGAGCGTCGGGGCGCGCTCCGGCGAGCGGCCCTGACGCCCACCGATGCGTGCGTCGTGCTCGGCCTGATCGACGCCGGCGCCATCGGCGACGAAGGCGCGGCGCACTCGGGAGCCGAGCTGTTCAGCCGCCAGCGCGACCGCTACGGGGTGGACATCGGCGCAGGCGCACGCGAGCTGTCGCGTCGCATCCTGCGAACAGTGTTGCGGGATGCCGCAGAGGCGCTGCTCGGCGTGGCACTCGGCTCAGACGGCATCCTCGCCAGCGAGGCCCGGCGGCCCCTGGTCCAGGCAGCCCTCGATCGGCGGCAGTCCTCTCTCGCCAGCCCGGCTGCTGACACGCCCGCCGACAGCGTCCCTGCGGGAGCTGCAAACCCCTTGTGGGGCCTGCTCGAGGCCAGCGAGTCGCCTGGTGTTCCAGTCGCCGGTGATGTCGCGCCCGCGTCATCCCATTCAGTGCCGCTGGCGCGCATCGATGCCGGCGTGGCCGTCCCGATCGTCGTCATCGGTGCACCGGCGCCAACCCTGGCGCCCCTGGTCGCTGACCTGCTGGGCACCGTCGCATCGGTCCCGGCACATGCCGAGGTTGCAAATGCGGTGGGCGCAGCGGTCGCTCGCATCCGCGTCACCAAGCAGGTGACGGTGACGGCGCCCCGCCGCGGCAGTTACCGCGCGCACTGGGGCGACGATCCGCCGGTCTGGCACAGCCTGGACGAGGCCCGGGAGTGGGCCACCGCGCAGGCAACCGAGGCTGCCCGCGCCGAAGCCGCCGCCGCAGGCGCGCACGATGCCGAACTGACCATCGACTTCCAGACCCGGACGGCTCCGAGCAACGGCCGCGAGCTCTTCGTCGAGGCCACGCTCAAGGTCACCGCAGCGGGACGCCCATCACTGGCCTGAGTACTGGTCTATTGGGGCGGAGCGGACGCGTGCACGAGCCTGCCCTCGGTGCGACAGGTGGTCTCCACCGTTGCCAACCAGTCCGCTTCTGGTGCGGGCCTTGCGGTGACCGGGTCGTCGGCGAAGGCGGTCTCCAGCGCCGCAGCGACGCCGAGCAGCCGCCTGTCGCTGTAGCTCGGCCCGACGATCTGCAAACCGAACGGCGTGCCCTGGCCGTCGAGACCGCATGGGAGAGCCGTGGTGGGGTGACCCACGACGGTGAGCGCCGCCGACAGCCCCAGCCAGGCCATGTAGTTGCGGACGGGCTGGTCGTCGATCTCGGCGGGGTACAGCTGGTGCCAGTCGAACGGGGGCACGCTGACCCCCGGGCAGATCAGCACGTCGAACTCGTCGAACAGCGCATCGGTGGCCCGGTACAACTCCACCTGGCGCCGGCGGGCCTTGGCGATGTCGAGCACCGTGGTGTTCAGCGCTTCGTCGTAGGTGGCCCGGATATTCGGGTTGAAGCCACCGTCAGAGGTCTGGGCAGCAGCCCCGGCAGTGCCGGAGTCGAACTTGTGAATGCTGCGGTGATAATTGGTGGCGAAGATGTCCGAGCGGAGCTGCCAGTCGACGTCCAGCGCATCGCTCAGGTCGATGTCGGCCTCGTCGACTGAGCCGACGATCCCGGCGAGTCGTTCGACGCGGTCCTCAAAGACAGCCCGCACGGCTCGGGACACCAGCAGCCCGCCCAGGTCGGCGCTGACACCCACGCGCAGTCCGGCCACGTCGACCTCAGGCAGATCGGCGAATGCAGCAGCGTCCAGCGGGAATGCCATGGCGTCTCGCCGGGCAGCGCGGTCGCGGCCCGCGATCACCGACAGCAGCAACGCCGCGTCGGCAACGGTGCGGGCCATCGGACCCTGCACGCTGTAGTTGGTGCGGCCGATCGTGCGCTCGTCGTGAGCCACGGTTCCAGGCGTGGAGCGGTGGGCGACCACCCCGCAATACGAGGCCGGGATGCGCAGGCTGCCGCCATGGTCCGACCCCGTGGCAAGCGGCGCCATCCCGCAGGACAGTGCAACGGCTGAGCCCCCAGAGCTGCCGCCGCAGGTCAGCGACGGCTCGAACGGGTTGCCGGTGGCGCCGAACAGCCGGTTGACGGTGTTGGCCCCGATGCTCAGCTCGGGCGTGTTCGTCTTGCCGATGATGACGGCCCCGGCTGCCCGGACGCGCGCCACGATGCCGTCGTCGGCGGTCGGCACGTTTCGCGCGAACGGCACGGCGCCGTAGGTGGTCGTCAACCCCGCAGTCGCCTGGATGTCCTTGATCGCCACCGGCAGGCCCGCCAGCGGACCCATGGGCTCCCCCCGAGCGCGGGCATCGTCCGACGCCTGCGCCGTCGACATCGCTGCGTCGTCGTCGCGAACGACGAGTGCGTTCACGGCGCTGTCGGTCGCATCGGCCCGCGCCAAGCACGACGCCAGCAAGTCCACTGCCGACAGCTCGCCGGCTGCCATCAGCTCTCGTGCCCTTGTCGCGGTGAGGTCGCACGGCTCGGCCATTCCCGGAGCGTGGCACATCGCCGCACCTCAGACCGCACTGGACCGGCATCGGTAGTCTCTGCGCCCATGAGCAGCGGGGATGGGCTGAACTCGAACGGCCAAGATCCGGACGCACATGACGTGGTCGTGGTGGGCGCCGGCTTCGCCGGCATGTACGCACTCCACAAGCTGCGCGGGCTCGGCTTCGACGTAGTGGTGGTGGAACGAGCAGGCGGCGTGGGCGGCACCTGGTACTGGAATCGCTACCCGGGCGCCCGGTGCGATGTCGAGTCGATGCAGTACTCGTACTCGTTCGACCCCGAGCTCGAACAGGAGTGGGAATGGTCCGAGCGCTACTCGGGCCAGCCCGAGATCCTGCGCTATGCCAACCATGTCGCCGACCGGTACGACCTGCGGCGTGACATCCATTTCGAGACGACGGTCGAGCGTGTCGATTGGGACGACGCCGGCCATCAGTGGCGTCTTCAGACTGATCGGGGCCTCTACCGGGCGCGCTTCGTGGTGATGGCCACCGGCTGCCTCTCGACGGCGAACGTCCCCCAGTTCGACGGCGCTTCGACGTTCGAGGGGCCGACGTATCACACCGGCCGGTGGCCGCACGAGGGCGTCGACTTCAGCGGCATGTCGGTGGGAGTGATCGGCACGGGCTCGTCCGCAATACAGGCCATTCCCGTCATCGCTGCTGAATGCCGGGAGCTGACGATCTTTCAGCGCACGCCGAACTACTCGGTTCCTGCCCGCAACGAACCGCTCGACCCGGCTGAGCAGGCTCGCTGGAAGGACAACTATCGCGAGCTGCGGGCCAAGATGGCAGAACAGAACGCGGCCATGGTTCAGCGACTGCCCGACAGCGAAGACCTCGCCAAAGAAGCCAGCAACGAGTCGTTCAACGAGCGCATGCAAGAGCGCTGGGAGGTGGGCGGCTTCACGTTCTACCGGGCATACGGAGACGTCGCACTCGACGCAGAGTCCAACGGCCGAGTGGCGGAATTCGTCCGCGCCAAGATCGCCGAGATCGTCGACGATCCAGAGATTGCGGCCAAGCTCACCCCGCACAACACCATCGCCTGCAAGCGTCCCTGCCTCGACACCAACTACTACGAGACGTTCAACCAGCCGCATGTGCAGTTGGTCGATGTGTCGGACTCGCCCATTGAACGCATCTCGCCAGCCGGTGTCGTGGTCGGCGGCCAGGAGTACCCGGTCGATGCGCTCGTGTACGCAACCGGCTTCGATGCGATGACCGGAACGCTGCTGCGCATGAACATCACCGGGCGTGACGGCGTGCGGCTGGCCGATCACTGGGACGCCGGCCCGCGCACCTACCTCGGCCTGGGTGTGACGGGCTTCCCGAACATGTTCACCGTGTCCGGTCCCGGCAGCCCGTCGGTGCTGACCAACATGATCCCGTCCATCGAGCAGCACGTCGACTGGATCTCGCGCTGCCTGGTCGAGCTGCGCGAGCGCGGCACCGCCACCATCGAGCCCGAGCCCGATGCGGAGGCCTACTGGGTCGACTACGTCAATGCCGTGGCCGACCTGACGCTGTATCCCACATGCAACTCGTGGTACCTCGGGGCCAATATCCCCGGCAAGACTCGCGTGTTCATGCCGCTGCCGGGCTTCCCGCCCTATGTCGAGGTCTGCGAGGACGTGGCGTCCGACAACTACCGCGGCTTCGCCCTGACCTAGAGAAATCGCGCATCTTCCTGCGGAGGCCTGCCGATGAGATTCACACCCACCGAATTGACCGGTCCGGAGCTCGACCTCCAGACGGAGGTGCGCGAGTTCCTGGCGGCCGAGTTGCCGCCCGGCGCCCACGAGCCGTGCCTGGGCATGGCGGCAGACCACGACCGGGAGTTCTCGGCCAAGATGGCCGCCCGGGGCTGGGTGGGCATGGCGCTGCCCTCACGCTGGGGCGGCTCGGACCGCACCGCCGTGCAGCGCTTCATCGTGGTGGAGGAGATGCTGCGCTGGGGCGCGCCGGTGGGGCACCACTGGGTGGCCGACCGCCAGACCGGCAACGTCATCCTGAAGTTCGGCAGCGACGAGCAGCGGGAGCGGTTCCTGCCGCCGATCTGCCGGGGCGAGCTGGGCTTCTCGATCGGCATGAGCGAGCCCGACAGCGGTTCGGACTTGGCCTCGGTGTCGACCCGGGCCGAGCGCGCCGATGACGGATGGGTGGTGAACGGCACCAAGATCTGGACGTCGAACGCGCATATGAACGACTGGTTCATCTGCCTGCTGCGCACGGCGCCGATGGAAGACGGCAACAAGCACGCGGGCCTGTCGCAGTTCCTGATCGACCTGCAATCGCCGGGCCTCGAGATCAGCCCGATCCCGTTCCTCGACGGCAGCCACCACTTCAACGAGGTGACGTTCCACGACGTGTTCGTGCCTGATGTCAACGTGGTGGGCCAGCCGGGGATGGGCTGGCACCAGAACACCACCGAGATGGCGTACGAGCGCGGCGGACCCGACCGCTGGCTGTCGCCGTTCTCGACGGTGGAGCAGCTGCTGCGCGAGGCGGCGGGCACGCCGATGGAGGACGCGGTGTCAGACTTGTTCGGCGAGCTGGCAGCTCGCTGGTGGGGCATTCGGAACCTGTCGCTGTCGGTGGCACGGCTCATCGACGAGGGCGAGGCGCCGTCGGTGGAGTCGGCACTGGTGAAGGAGATGGGGACCCGCTACGAGCAGGAGGTCGTCGAGAAGCTGGTGCAGCTCATCGACGAGGAGTACTCGCCGGAGTCCGAATCGCTATTCGAGCGACTGCTGGCGCAGTGCGTGGTGACGTTCCCGGGCAACACGATCCGGGGCGGCACCATCGAGATCCTGCGCTCGGTCGCCTCGAAGGGTCTGCAGGGGCTGCCGGCATGAGCGTCAGGATTGCGCCCGAGCCAGTCGTCGTCGACGAGCTGATCACCGAGACCGCCGGCCGGTTGTTCGGCGAGCTGTGCACCCACGAAGCGGTGCAGGCTGCCGAGGACAGCGGCGGCGCACCCGACATCTGGGAGGCGTTCTGCGAGACCGGCTTCGACCTGATCGCTGTGCCCGAGGAAGCAGGCGGATCGGGCGGCACGCTCGCAGAGGCCATCGAAGTGCTGCGCCTGGTCGGCTATCACTCAGCACCGATCCCGGCCGCCGAGAACGGCATCCTCGGCGGCTGGCTGCTGGCCCAGGCCGGCCTCGAACGCCCCGACGGCCTGGTCACGGTCGTCCCGCCCCGCGCAGCCGACGGAGGCTGGTCGGGCGGCGAGACATGCTCGGTGAGCCTCAACGGCGACGGCACCGCAGTGCTGAGCGGCGACGCCCACCGGGTGCCATGGGCACGCAGCGCCGAGACCGTCGTGTGCGTCTGCGGATTCGACGGCACGTCGACCGTTGTGTCGGTTCCAGCATCGGAGTGCACGATCACGCCGCTGCCGAACATGGCGGGCGAACCCCGCGACACCGTCAGTTTCGATGGAGCCACGGGGCGAGCGGCACCCGCGCCCCACGGCGTCGACGCCGACGCGCTGGCGCAGCGCGGCGCGCTGTCACGGGTGGCGCTGATGGCGGGAGCAATCGAGAAGATGTGCCAGCTCACCGTCAGCTACACCAACGAGCGGGTCCAGTTCGGCCGTCCTGTGGCGCGCTTCCAGGCAGTCCAGCAGCACCTGGTCTGGGCAGCACAGGACGCGGCGCTGGTGCGCATGGCCGCCGAGGTCGCAGCCCGCGAAGCCACCCGGGGCGATGCACCCTTCGAGATCGCCGCGGCCAAGCTCGTCGCCAACCAGGCAGCGGCCCGGGCCACCAAGGCCTGCCACCAGGCCCACGGCGCCATGGGCATGACCCAGGAGTACCCGCTGCACCACTTCAGCCGCCGGCTGTGGAGCTGGCGCAAGGAATACGGCTCCGACGCCCATTGGTCGGCCGTACTCGGCCAGATGGCCACCGGCGTCGGCGCCGACGGCCTCTACCCCCTCATCACCAGCGGCACCGCCGCTCTGGCCTGAGCGGAGACAGGCTGCCGCAGGACGATGGCTGTGTCGTCAATGGACTCCGAGATCATCTTCGAGGTCAGTGATGATGAAGTAGATGGTGGCTACTCTGCCAGCGCCCTCGGCTTCGGCATCCACACCCAAGCGGAAACCATCGAGGAAATCCGCGACAACATCCGCGAAGCAGTCGAGTGCTACTTCGACAACGCCTCGGCCAATACGAGAGCCATATAGTAGATCCTCCGCCGGAATCGCATCGCGTGGCCACGCGTAGTGAATTCGCTGAACTACAGATCCCGTAATGCGACGTCAGAGGGCGAGGCGATGACTTATGTTCCTATGTCGTCGCATCGTGAATTGAGCTCGTTGCCTATTGCACGAGCCAAGTCATCGTCACCCGCCCGCCAAGACGCTTCGACGCTAGCATCACCAAACCTGCTCGAGTCAAGTGGCACACCATCGCGAAACTCAAAATACCAGTATCTGCGCACGTCGGCCGTTCTCCTGCCATAAACATGCGCTAGGTCGTCACAGCTAGCGACATCAGAGGGATGAGTTTCTCCCCGCAGCATAGAGATATATAGGCCATCAATGAGACTATCGTATGGGTAAGGATCTGCGTATTGTTCAAGCGGTGGAATTGTGAACTCATCAGTGCTGCCGTCAAGAATGACGTCAATTGCGACCCAAGACACTATGACGGCGACGATTCCCGCGAAAGTGGCAATTAGCTCATTGCGTGTGACGCGCCATTTGTATTTCTTGGCTCGAAGACGCCACTCACACGAATGCAACCCACAACATGGTCGAGAAGGCTTGTGATATTCGTGCCAACAGTCCGCACAGAAATATCTGGGCGCAGCTTCGAATCTGCTATCGGAATCGACTAGATGGTCGAGCAAGACATCTGTGTCGCCACACTCTGGACATTCCCCTTGTTCATATGAGTGTTGATGTGGACCGAGGGAATAGCAGTTGCAATACGAACAGGTCGCGCGTTTCATCCAAGTCTCCACTCAGGTCCGACAACATTCTTCATTTGAACGCCGTGACAACAAACTCACGCCTCACTTGGGCATCTTGTTCGTACTCAATCTATTTGACGAAACTCGCTCGCATCGCGTTATCTAGCTGCAGCAGCTAGTTCATTCAGTTGGCCAGCAATGCAATCAATCCGATTATCGGTAGCGCAGCAGCTAAGCTACTAGTTATAGACTTCAACAAGGGAAACCGGCCGCCCTCACGCTCGGGACATACGGCTAAGCTGAGCAATGTCGCCAACCCGAAGATAACTACGCCAATCACACCTGTTGTCATCTCGTCACTGTCTTCAGCAGTGATGACCCCGAACCAGAGAATGGCGATCGTTAGATACCTAAGTGCCAAATGAGCGATATAACTCGATTCACTGTCCCTGTACCGCCAAGTTCGATTTATGCGTACCAACCTCTGTGATGACGATCCGATAGCGAGCTTCGCTGGATTTGACGGGGACGCTGATGCAAGCCGTGCTTGTGAAGGGCGGTCAGTTACAGTCGTGCCGACGTTCTTCTGTAGTTCTATTGCCCCATCGACCCGCGACAGTCTTGCCGATCGACGTGAGCTACGGCCTCGCGCCATGAAGCGCAGCCCAGCTCCGATAAGCGTTGCACCACCGAGCACGAATACGAGGGAGACGTAGGACGCATTGCCACGGGACACGCCCTGAACAAATTCGTAGCCAGTCCCGATGAGTATGCCGAATCCGTAGAGCAAAAGGATGGCACCGAGAATCGGGCGCCGTCGCTTCGTTCTTGGTACCCCGCCGGATGATGAGCGTGCCCTCGGATGCGGCTCAGACCGTCTAGCTTGATGACGAGCAGTCATCCCGTGCCGCTGCGAGTTCATAGTTACACGCTAATCGGCACGATTGCGCTACTCACCACTGAACCCAGCCGCGGAAGCGTGGGCGCTGCGAACTTGCGCAACGAGTGCTTGTCCCCCACTCGCTGGTCGGCCGTGCTCGGCGAGATGGCCACCGGCGTCGGCGCCGACGGCCTGTACCCCCTCATCACCAGCGGCACCGCCGCCCTGGCCTGAGCCGCAACCGGCACGAACTGCAGTTCACCGAGGGGACGGCAGTTCAGGTAATGCCGGGCGCGCGACAAAACGGTTTGGTCGAGGTGCTCTCGGGGACCCATGATCCCAACGTGTGTTCGACGCCGGCCCAGTTGGCGGGTATGTCAGGAGTAGGCGTGCTACGGACGTATTACAATGCAGGCATGGGCGGTACGACCACGATCCGCCTGAGTGACGAGGATCGGCAACTGCTGGCCCAGTTGGTCCCCGAGTACGGCGACCAGTCAAGCGTCATCAGGCATGGCATCCGCAGACTTGCCGAGGAACAGCGACAGCGACAAGAGCTCCGGGCGCTGCTGGAGGACTGGGAGGCCGAGTCAGGCCCGGTCGATGAAGACATGGTTGCCGAGATGCAGCGGCGCTACTTCAACCGGTGATCCTCGACGCCGGTGTGCTCATCGCGATTGATCGCGGCACCGAGACCGGCAGGGCCTTGCTCGTTAGCGTGGACCGGCTCGCCGAGCCGCTCCACACGACTGCACCGGTCGCGGCACAGGTGTGGCGCAACGGCGGTCGACAGGCTCGCCTCGCACAGGCGCTCAGAGCAATGACGCTGCACCCATTTGAGCCGGCAGACATTGCCGTGGTGGGCGAAACCCTGCGCAGATCGGGCACTGCCGACGCTGTCGACGCGCATCTCTACGTAGTGGCGGAGCGCATTGGTCACGACATCCTCACCTCCGATGTCGACGACTTCACGTCGCTTCGCACGGCGGCGCCGAATGCCCCGCAGGTGCTGGCGTGGCAATGACCTCGCCCTTCGAACGCACGCCCGGTTGAGAGCGGCGGGCACCGGCGGCCGGCCGAGTTGATCGACGCAACCTGGCCTCAGCGCACACCGGGAGGATCGACCTCCCACCGGAGTGGCCGGTCTCTGCCGCCGCATCGAACTGAATCGAAGTTCTGCGCGGTGGATTGGCTCGAAGCAATCTTGACCGACATTGAATATGATTCAAATAAATTGAAACTATTTGCAATATATTTGTAACCAATTGATTTGCATATGAGTGCTTTCGTGTGACACTCCGCCGGTAGAGTGAACGTATGTTCTCGCAAGTGCAGCAGGCGCTCGAATGCCTCAGCTCAGCCCTTGCCGGCATCGATGCCGCACCGACGGCCGAACTGCGTCGCACGCTCGAGACGGCAAAGTCGCTGCGGTCGCGTGTCGAACTGCTCGAGACCAGGGCTGCGTCGCTTATCGCGCGGCGAGAGCGCCACGGCGACGGCGGCGCCGGACTGCTGAACCAGGTCGGCGGGCGCTCGCGTGCCGAGGCCGCCCGCAACGTCCGAACCGACGCAGAGCTCGCTGAGCTGCCCGCGGCTCACACGGCGGTTTCAGAGGGCGAGATGAGCCTTGCGAATGCCGCCAAGCTCGCAAGGGCAGCCCGCAAGACCAGCCCCGACGCAGTGCAGGGCGATACCGATCTGGTCCAGATGGCCAAGACGCTGCCCGAGGACGAGTTCGCCCAGGCTGCCCAGCGCTGGACGATCCGGCACCAGAGCACCGACGACCTTGCCGCTCAGCATCGCCGCAACCGGCGCAACCGCCATGTGCGGTTCTGGAACGGCGACGACGGCACCGTGCAGATGCGCGGTTCGTTCGATGCCGAGATGGGCGCCCGCATCCAGCAACGCCTGCGGCGCCAAGCCGAGCAGCTGCGCCAGGCAGACCGCCGGCGGCAGACGCAGTCCCAATCCTCGAAGTCCGCGCTCAACGCCGAAGAAGACCACGACGCCGCCAGCGCGACGCCCAGCACGGCCACTCGAAGCCGCGATCAACGCATGGCCGACGCCCTCGACACACTCCTCTCTGCGGCAATTGAGACCCAACCGGCAGACAGCCCCGACGCCGTGCGCTCCACGGCGGCGGAGATCATCATTCGCGCAGACCTTGCGGCCCTGACTGGCGAACCTGGCGGCATCGCCGAAATCTGCGGCATTGGTCCGATCCCTCCCAGCACCCTGCAGCGGCTGGCTTGCAACTCCGATGTCTGGATCGAGGTCTTCGGCGACGAGCTCACACCGCTGTATGAGACTGTCGTCAGTCGAGCGCCCACCGCCGCACAACGGCGCGCGCTGATCGCTCGCGACGGGGCGTGCATCGGCTGCGGGGAGCCGCCAGGCGAGTGCGAAGCCCACCACATCATCCCGTGCCAAAGCGGCGGCAAGACCCGCCTCGACAACCTCGTGCTCGTGTGCTGGTCATGCCACGACCTCATTCACGACCACAACTGGCGGGTGCTCATCCGCGCCGGCCGCTACCGGCTGGCACCTCCCGACCCAGCACACCGCGTCAACCCTGCCCCCCAGCGCAAACCCAAACCCCGAGCCTCGCGGGGCACACGGAACACAACCGGAGTCCCGCCGCCCTCGGCCGTCGCCAAGTCGCTGTGGGAAGAGCCTGCAGCCTGAGCGGCCGAAACCGAAACACAGCCAACCCACGCGCTTTGATTCGCTGACGCAGCCGGGGTCTTGCGCGGGCCTGTCAGGAAATTTCTGTATCGGGCGTGATCTGAGGTTCCGCAGCCAGGGGCTGTGGGCAATCCCGAGTCGGAGGTCGCACTGAGCGCTCCGGTGGTGGCGCATCTACGCTCGCCGCATGGATGAGAGCGCATTTGACGAATTCGGCCAGTACGGGGATGTCTCGGTCAAGCTGAGCGAGGACCACGTGGCGGTCGTGGAGATTCACCGGCCGCCGAACAACTTCTTCGATCTGGAGCTGATCGACGGGCTGGTTGCTGCGTTCGGCGACCTCGACGAAGAGGACGGCTGCCGGGCCAGCGTGCTGTGCTCGGAGGGCAAGAATTTCTGTGCGGGCGCCCAGTTCGGCAGCGACGGGCGCCGGGGCGGCGAGATCACCGCCACCAACGCAGACGGCACCCCCCGCCACCTGTACGACGCGGCATTCGACCTGTTCTCCAAGAGCAAGCCGGTGGTCGGGGCCATCCAAGGGGCAGCAGTCGGCGGCGGCTTGGGCGTGGCCTGCTTCCCGGACTTCCGCATCGCAGCACCAGAGGCCCGCTTCACGGCCAACTTCGCCCGACTCGGGTTCCACCACGGCTTCGGGCTGACCGTGACGCTGCCTCTGCTGGTCGGCAACCAGCAGGCGTTGGACTTGCTCTACACCGGTCGGCGCGTCAAGGGCGACGAGGCCGTTGAGATCGGGCTGGCCGACAAGCTGGTGCCGCTCGACGACCTGCGCGAGGCCGCCTACGACTTCGCTTGCGAGATCGCCGGTTCGGCGCCGCTGGCCGTCGAATCGATCCGCTACACCATGCGAGGCCACCTGGCCGATGCCATCAAGGTGGCCACCGACAACGAGAAGGCCGAGCAGGATCGCCTGCGCACCACTAACGACTGGCGCGAGGGCGTGAGCGCCATGAACGAACGCCGAAAGCCCGACTTCACGCGCAGCTGATGCTGACCGCAGACAACATCCGTGCGGCGCTCGACGGGCTGCTCGAGCGACGCACCGACCAGACGCGCCTGACGTCGATGGGGGCCGGCAGCGATGACCTCGACGACGGCCGGGCCTACCTTGGGGCGACCGTGGAAGGCGGCTGGCACGTGCCGACCTGGCCGACCGCGCATGGCGGCCGGGATGCCTCGGTGGCAGAGAACCAGCTCATCGGCTCGGTGCTGCGCGAGTACGTCGTGCCCGACCTCTACCCGTTCGCCATCGGGCTCGGCATGGTGGGCCCGGCCCTGCTGGCGCACGGAACCGCAGAGCAGCAGGAGCGCTGGCTGCGGCAGATCGCGTCGGGCGCCGAGATCTGGTGCCAGATGTTCTCCGAGCCCGAGGCCGGCTCGGACCTTGCCAACGTGGCACTGAGCGCCGAGCGGGACGGCGACGTGTGGCGGCTGGGCGGCCAGAAGACCTGGACCAGCCGGGCAATGTGGTCGAAATGGGCCATCTGCCTGGCCCGCACCGACCCAGCGCAGCCCAAGCACAAGGGCCTCACGATGTTCGTGATCTCCATGGACGCACCTGGCGTAGACGTGCGGCCGCTGCGGCAGATGAACAACGACGCCCACTTCAGCGAGGTGTTCGTGGACGGCGCTGTGGTGTCCGATGCTTGTCGGGTCGGCGACGTGGGCGAGGGTTGGCGGGTGGCCATGACGATCCTCTCGCACGAACGGGCAGGCGCCGGCAGCCGCGGCGGTGGCGACGGAGCGAAACGTGGCTCTCGCATTCCCACGTGGATCGCCGATCTGGCCGCGCTCGGCGCGCTCGATGACAAGGTGATGCGGGACGAGGCCATGTCGATCTACCCCGCCGACATGGCGTCGCGGTGGACGGCGCAGCGGGCGGCCGACGAGGCCCGGTCCGGCGGCAGTCCGGGACCGGCCGGCAGCGGTGCAAAGCTGAGGACGGTGTCGTCGTACAAACGGCGCTCATATCTGGCGAATCGCGCCGCGGGAGCCGCAGGCATGCTCGAAGACGGACACGGCTACATCGAGACGGTGACGGCACCCTCGATGTCGATTCGGGGCGGCACCGACGAGATCCAGCGGAACATCCTGGGAGAGCGGGTGCTCGGCCTGCCCGGCGAACCCCGCCTCGACCGTGATGTGCCCTGGCGCGAATCCCGGCGGGGATTGCTATGAGCCAGCGCTATTCCCGATGGGGACTGCTCTAGGCGGCGCGTGCACTGGCGCCCGGCGCGGCCCAATTCGATCGCGATCGTCAGCACCTGCGAGCCGCGCTAGACACTGGCAAACCCGAGCGAGGTGTCCACCATGAGCGACTGGCCCACGACCTATGGCGAGGTCATGTTCCTGGAGGAACACGGCCCCGACACCTATGTGGGCGTCAGCCCCGAGTACATGTGGGGTCGCATCTACGGCGGGCAGGTCATCGCCCAGGGCCTGTGGGCAGCGTTTCAGACCGTCGACGAAACGTTCGTGCCGCATTCCGTGCACGCCTATTTCATCCGCGGCGGCACGCTCGACGAGCCGGTCCGCTACGAGGTGGACCGCTTGCGCAACGGCCGCTCGTTCTGCACCCGGGCAATCGTGGCACGCCAGAGCGGCGGCGCCATCTTGAACCTGTCGTGCTCATTCCATGTGGCCGAGCAGGACGCCGAAGTGCAGACTGCACGAATCCCGCTTGCCCCCGACCCGCAGGACTGCCGCAACATCGACGAAGAGCGCTGGCCGTGGATCATGGAGCGCCGCCCGCTTCCGAGCCATCCGGGGGCGGGACAGTCGATGGGCTGGGTGCGCATTATCGATCCAATCGGCGACGATGCCCGGCTGCACATCTGCGGGCTGGCGTTCACCTCCGATGCCATCCAGTTCAACGCCGCCCGCTCGCTGCACCCGCTGCAGGTGCCCCGCGAGCAGTACCAGGAGTCGTTCATGGGTGCGTCACTGGATCACGCCATGTGGTTCCACCGCCCGATGCGCGCCGATGAGTGGCACCTGTACCAGTTCGACTGCCACGGTCTCACGAGCGCTCGCGGCATGACCGTGGGCAACCTGTTCGCTCCCGACGGCAGCCACGTCGCGACGATCGCCCAAGAAGTGCTGCTGCGCGAACGCCGCCCCCAGAACTAGAGACTGCCGCGGTCGGGCTCGGCGGCCAGCAGCGCGGCAACCTGCTGCGGCGCCCCGTCGCGTTGGGGCTCAGTGCCGCTATGCGCAGCAGGCGTCGTCAGCGTGACTCTCGCGCTCCACACCGTCGCCACGTCGTGACAGCACCACGTTGTTCTTCACCTCGACATCGCCCTGCTTCACGTACCACTCCCAGTCGATGCCGTGCGGATCGGTGGCCCAAGTCTCCACCTTCTCGGCGTAGCAGCACATGGTCTCGTCGATGGTGGAGGTGGTGAGGCCGGCTTCGACCATGCGGGCGTGAGCCTGCTCCACCTCCGTGGCGGATTCGGTCTCGACTCCGAGATGGTTGATGGTGCCCCCGTCGCCGTCGGACTCGAACAGCACCAGCTTCAGCGGCGGCTCGTCGATCGCAAAATTGGCATAGCCGGGTCGCCGTTTGGCAGGTTCTGCGCCGAACAGCCGCGAGTAGAAGTCGACCGCATCGTCGATGTCGTCCACATTGAGTGCCAGCTGCAACCTCATGGGCTCACACTACGGCGAGCGCCGTGTACCGCACAGGACGATCCCGGACATCTGAACCCGCTGGCCGCGAGCCATCTAAGGTGCGCCGCTGTGACTCCGCCACAACCGCTCAACACCGATCAGCTCGCGGCTGCAGACGCCCTGACCGCCTACTTCGCCGATGGAGGCGAGGCGCCGTCCGAGGCGTTCGCCGAGCTGGGCTTCGAGGACGGGCTTGCCATCCAGTGCGAGATGCAGCGACGAGCCGTCGCAGGCGGCGCTGTGCATGCCGGCTGGAAGGTCGGGCTCACATCGGACCGGGCCCGCACGACAGTGGGCATCGACGACCGGCCGTTCGGGCATGTCAACCGGGTGCTCACTTCGCCCGCCGATCTGCCGTCGGCGGAGATCCGCAAGGTGAGCATCGAACCCGAGATGTGCTTCGTGATCGGCGAGCGCATCGCCGGCGACAATGTCGATCCGGCCTCGGTGCCCGCCCGGATCGCACTGGTCTGCGCCGGCTACGAGGTGAACGAGGCACGGGTTGCCGTGGGAGGCAACCTGGCCATGCTCGTTGCCGACAACCTGACGAACTGGGCCATCGTGCGAGGCTCAGGCGTGGACGCACCGCCGGCGGGAGAACTCGACCGCTGCGTGGTGACAGTGTCATGCGATGGCGAGGAGCAGTTCAGCTGTACCGCCGCAGACGAGGTCGATAACCCCTACCTGTCGATTGCCCGGCTCGCGGCCACGCTGCACCGGCACGGCATGGCACTCGAGCCGGGCCAGAGCGTGATCACCGGCGCGTATGCCCGCTTCCGGGCAGAACCCGGTCAACGCTGGGTAACCAACTACAGCGGTATAGGAGACGTGGAGGCGACGATCTCATGAGCTCAGCACTGCCAGGCCCGACGATCCTCGACGTGCCCGACGGGCCGCTCAACGTGCTGGTCACCAAGACCCTCACGCTGCCCGATGTCAGCCCCGCCGACGAGGCCGCCATCCGCGACGCGGCTGGGCCAGGCGCCGTCGTGAACATCGTGGACCGTGTGCGAGACGGCGTCCCGCTGGCCGGCGACGCACAGGTGATCCTTGGCATCGTGCCCGAGTGGCTGTTCGACGCAGCCCCGAACCTGCGCTGGATCCATGCGACGGCATCGGGCGTCGACATGTTCATGTACCCCAAGTTCCTCGCCAGCGATGTGGTGCTCACCGGCGAGAAGGGACTGGTCGGCAGCCACCTGGCCGACCACGCATTCGGCCTGCTGCTGGCGCTGGTCAGGCGCATCGCAACCGCAGTGAAGCTCGGGCCCGAAGGATGGGACAACGACCTGCGCGAGCAGATGCGCTACAGCGAGCTGGAACTGGAGGGCCTCACGATGGGCATCCTCGGCTTCGGCGGCACTGGCCGGCACATCGCCCGCCGCGCAACCGCGTTCGGCATGAAGGTGCAGGCCATGGACCTGTACCCAGTACCGCCCGGCGAGGGCGTCGAGACAGTCGGCGGTCCCGAGTCGCTTCGCGACATCGTGGCCACCAGCGACGTGCTGGCTGTGGGGCTTCCGCTCACTGCCGACACCCGGTCGATGTTCGACGACGAGATGTTCGCTCTGATGCCCGCCGGCGCCGTGCTGCTGAACGTGACCCGCGGCGAGATCATCGACGGTCCGTCGCTGGAGCGAGCGCTGGCCGACGGGCGGATCGGCGGGGCCGCCCTCGATGTCGCCCCGGTCGAGCCGCTGCCCGCTGACAGCCCGCTATGGGGGTTCGACAACTGCGTCATGACGCCCCACACCGCAGGCGCAAGCCAGCACCGAGCACGGCGCAACCTCGAGCGCTTCTGCCGCAACCTCGTGGCCCTGCGCGAGGGTCGCCCGCTCGAAGGCGTCGTCGACAAGCAAACCGGCTTTTAGACCCGCGCACGAAGCAGATCCAATAGCTGCGGAGACGGCGGGAGACTCTGCGACGTTGCGACCTGCGGGATCGCGGGAGCAGAGGATCCCGCCGCCTTCGCGGCGGGCGCACGCACCTGGGCCGCACTGCAACCGACCTGTCACAGAAAATCCGACTGGATTGGTCGGGTTTTACCGGTACCCTGCTGCGCGCTCGGCAATCCCGCCGAGACAGGCATAGCCCGCCTCATGGGGCGCAAGAAATGGAGCTCGTCATGAGCGAAACACCAACAGACCCACTCGCAGAGCTGGGATTCGAGACACGAATGATCCACGCGGGCCAAGCGCCAGACAGCGCCACCAACGCCCGCGCGGTGCCCATCTACCAGACCACGTCGTTCACCTTCGACAGCTCCGAGCATGCTCAGAACCTGTTCGGGCTGGCGGAGATCGGCAACATCTACACCCGGATCATGAACCCGACCCAGCACGTTCTCGAAGAGCGCATCAGCGCGCTCGAGGGCGGCGTGCGTACCGCGGTCGGGCTTCCGGGAGCGTTGGCGGTGGCCTCGGGCCAAGCGGCCGAGACCCTGACGGTGCTCAATCTGGCGGAGGCAGGCGACCACATCGTTGCGAGCCCGTCGCTGTACGGCGGCACGTACAACCTGTTCCACTACACGCTGCCGAAGATGGGCATCGAGGTCACCTTCGTGGAAGACCCCGACGACATCGACTCGTGGCGTGGCGCAGTGCGTGACAACACCAAGGCGTTCTACGGCGAGACCATCGGCAACCCCAAGAACGACATCCTCGACTTCGAGGCGGTCGCGGATGCGGCGCACAGCGTGAACGTTCCGCTGGTCGTGGACAACACGGTGCCCTCGCCCTACCTGTGCCAGCCGCTGGCACACGGGGCCGACATCGTGGTCCACTCGGCGACGAAGTTCATCGGCGGCCATGGGACGTCGATCGGCGGTCTCATCGTCGACGGCGGCACCTTCGACTTCGGTGCGTCAGGACGGCACCCGATGTTCACCGAGCCCGATCCCAGCTATCACGGGCTGGCCTACTGGCCTGCACTCGGTGCAGGGTCGTTCATCCTCAAGGCTCGGGTGCAGCTGCTGCGCGACATCGGCGCTGCGGTGTCACCGATGAATGCCTTCTTGTTCCTGCAGGGAATCGAGACGCTGTCGCTGCGTATGGAGCGGCACGTGGTCAACGCCGTGGCGGTGGCCGACTATCTCGAAGGCCATCCGCAGGTCGACTGGGTGCTCTATGCGGGGCTGGAGTCGAGTCCGTACAACGAGCGGGCCCGCAAGTACCTGCCCAAGGGGGCCGGCTCGGTGCTGGCCTTCGGTATCGATGGCGGCATCAAGGCCGGTCAGAAGTTCGTGGAGAGCCTGCGGCTGCACAGCCATGTCGCCAACATCGGCGACGTGCGCAGCCTGGCGATCCACCCGGCGAGCACCACGCACAGCCAGCTCACGCCGCAGGAGCAGTCCGACACCGGCGTCGAACCGAACCTGGTTCGGCTGTCGGTCGGCATCGAGACCATCGACGACATCATCGCCGACCTCGACACCGGCTTCGAGGCCGCTCGCAGCATCTGACGCTTGGCACCATCGGCGGGCGGGCTGGCGGCACAAGGTCGCCAGCCCGCTGCCAGATGCAATTCATGCAGGAACTCGCGGGGTAACTCCTGCTGATTCCCGCGGGATAACTCCTGCGGGCCTTTGCGGTTTGCGCTAACGGACGGCGCCGGCGTCGCGCAGGGCGGCGATCTCGTCGGGCCCCAGTCCGAACTGGGCCAGGATCTCGTCGGTGTGCTCGCCCTGCGCGGGGCTGGGCCGTCGGATCTCACCGGGCACCCCGTCGATCTGGGTGGCATTGCGCACGATGCGGATGTCGCCCATCACCGGGTGATGCACCGGCGCGGCCATGCCCAGATGCTGAACCTGCGGGTCGGCGAAGGCTTCAGCCACGCTGTTGACGCGCCCGCACGGGATACCCACCGCGTTGAGGCGCTCCACCCATTCGTCGCAGCCTGCGGTGGCGAGCCGCTCGCCGATGAGCTTGTTCAGCTCGATCCGATTGGCAGAGCGCAGTTTGATCGATGAGAACCGCTCGTCGTCAGGCAGATCAGGCCGGCCGATCTCGGCACAGAACGCCCGCCACAGCCGCCCGCCGGGCGCCGCGATGTTGATGTAGCCGTCCGCGGCCGCGTAGGTGCCCATCGGGATCATCGTGGGATGGTCGTTGCCGGCCTGCGGCGGGTCCTCCCCCGCCACCGTCCAGCGAGCCGCCTGGAAGTCGAGCATGCCGATCATCGACTCGAGCAGCGACGTGTGCACCCAGCGACCCTCGCGTGTTCGGGATCGCTCGATGAGGGCCACCAGCACGCCGATCGCAAGCTGCAGGCCGGCTGTCACATCGCTGATCGCCACGCCGGCACGCACCGGACCGTGGCCCGGCAGCCCCGTCACCGCCATCATCCCGCCGAGGCCCTGCGCGATCTGGTCGACACCGCCGCGAGTCGCGTACGGGCCGTCCTGCCCGAAACCCGAGATGGATCCCATCACCAGTGCGGGATTCACGGCGTGCAGGGTGTCCCAGTCGAATCCCAGCCGGTACTTGACGGTCGGTCGCAGGTTCTCGATGAGCACGTCGGCAGACCGAACAAGACGGTGGAGCAGTTCACGACCCGACGGGTTCTTCAAGTCGATGACCAGCGAGCGCTTGTTGCGGTGGATGTTGAGGTGGTCCGGCGATGCCTCCCGGCCTTCCTCGAAGCCGTCGGTGGGGGCGTCCACCCGGATGACGTCGGCGCCCCAGTCCGCAAGCTGCCGCACGGCCGTCGGGCCCGCACGGGCGATCGTCAGGTCAATGACGATCAGGCCGGCCAGCGGCAGCCCCGCGTTGCCAGCATCGCCCGCAACGGCCGAGGTCATCCGCGTGCCGTCGGCGGGAGCATTGACGCTCGCACCGTGCAGGTCTTCGGCACCGCCATGGCGGTCATGCAGCCGCAGGTTCGGCCTGTGCACCACGCACGAGTCTGCCGGGACGGGCGCCGGTGAACTCGCCGTCAGCCGACACCTCGGCTCCTGCCACGAACGTGTGCCGGTACCCCGTCGACCGCTGGATCAGGCGCTTGCCGCCGCTCGGCAGGTCGTAGGTCAGCTGCGGGCGTCCCACGCCGAGGGCATCGAAGTCGACCACGTTGAGGTCAGCCCGGTAGCCCGGTGCGAGCAGGCCGCGGTCGGCCAGCCCATAGGCGTGCGCGTTGGCGCGGGTCTGCTTGTGCACCAAGAACTCGAGCGGCAGGCCCTCGCCACGGCTGCGGTCTCGAGCCCAGTGGGTCAGCAGGTATGTCGGGTAGGAGGCATCACAGATGGTGCCGACGTGCGCTCCCGCGTCGCCGATGCCGCAGATGGTGTGCGGATCGGCCAGCATCTCGCGGATCACCTCCAGGCTGCCGCCCGTGTAATTCTCGAAGGGGTACAGGAGCAGGGCATCGCCGTCTCCGTCCGAGAGCAGATCCAGCGCCAGCTCCCACGGGCTGACGCCCAGGTCTGCAGCCCGGGCTGCAACCGAAGCACGAGGATCGGGCTCATAGTCGGGCACATCGCCGAGCTCGAAAGCACGGGTGAGCGCGTAGTCCATCCACTTGCTGAACCCGTCCACCGGCCGATCTTCGATCAGCACCCGACGCAGGCTCTCGTCGTCGCGCATGCGGGCGGCTCGCTGCGGCGTCGGCAGGTGCGCGATGTCGCGGTAGGCCGGGTGATTGCCGAAAGGGTTCACCGACACGTCGAGTCCGAGCATGACGCTGATCGGTCGGCAGCCGACCTGCCCATTTGCGGCGATACCCGCGGCGTTCGCGGCATGGATGTGATCCAGGGTCTCCCGCCACAGCTCCGGTGCATTGTCGACCTGCAGCAGCAGCACTGACAGCGGGCGGCCAGACATCTCGGCGGCTGCGCGAAGCGTCTCGAACTCGCCGGGCCCGAAGTCGGAGTTCACCTGCAGCACGCCGGCGCCGGCCTGCCGCATCGCACGCGCCACTGCGGCCAGTTCGGGATCCCCCGCCGACAGCGACGGCGTCAACCGGCCGTCCGCCGCCTTGTGCTTGGTGGTGCGGCTGGTGGTGAACCCGAGCGCTCCCGCTTCGAGCGCCTCCGTGACCAACTCGGTGATGCGGTCGAGCTCTTCGGCTGTCGGCACCTCTGCGTGATCCGCGCCGCGCTCGCCCATCACGAAGAACCGCAGCGCTCCGTGGGGCAGTTGGCTGCCGACATCCATCACCCGCGGAGTCGCCGCGAGCGCATCGAGATACTCCGGGTAGCTGGTCCAGCGGAAATCGATGCCCTCCGCGAGCACCGTGCCCGGGATGTCTTCTACCCCTTCCATCAGGTTGATGAGGTAGTCCTCGGTGCCCGGCTGCACCGGCGCGAAGCCGACGCCGCAGTTGCCGAAGATCGCGGTGGTCACTCCGTGCCACGACGACGGCGTCATCTCGGGATCCCAGGTGGCCTGCCCGTCGTAGTGGGTGTGTATGTCCACCCAGCCGGGAAGGACGAGGTGTTCCTCGGCGTCGATCTCGCGGCGACCCCGGCCGACCACCTCTCCCACTTCGGCGATCATCCCGTGGTCAATGGCGACATCGGCTGTACGCGGCGGGCCGCCGCTCCCGTCAACGACAGTCCCGTTGCGGATCACGACATCAGCCATGTGTGCGAGCGTACCGAGTGGCACCGAACCGGAACCGAGGTCACCCAGCAGATCGAAATGGCCGGTGCTGCGTCACCTCTCGCCGTCTGCCGCCCAATCCGTCGGCGGCATGCGCTCGTCGCGGCGGCGGCCGATCAGAAAACCCGTTCCCCACGACAGGTGCATGACGGCGAAGGCCACCGCTGCCCGCAAGTGATCACCGACGGAGGGAAGGCGCTGACGGAGCCGGGCTGCGGCCAGCGCGCACGCAGCCAGATAGGTGGCCGGCACGATTCCGCCTCGCAGGCGACCACGCGCCAGCTCGAACACAGACACCGCCAAGCCGACGACCAGCGCGGGCGCTGCAAGCTGCCGCGGCCGCATCGAGCGCGGGTGGCGGCTGATCACTACACGTTTCCAGGCCCCGTACTCGAAATACTGGCGCGCCAGCGCAGCCCAGCTCGACCGGGGCTGGTACTCCACGACCAAGCTCGGGTCCAGCCACACCACGTGGCCCTGCTCGCGCAGGCGCCAATTCAGTTCGTAGTCCTGGTTCCGCACCAACGACTCGTCGAACCCGCCCACAGACGCGAGCGCGGCAGCGTCGAACACGCCCAGGTACACCGTGTCGACGGGTCCTTCATCGCTCCCCTGCCGGAAGGCGGCTGGACCGCCCCCGAATGGCGACGACAGCGCCGAAGCAATGACCTGGCCCACGTCACCCTGGCCTACCGGCCGTTGCACACCGCCGACGTTCGCCGCACCCGTGCGCTGCAGTGTGACCACCGCTTGTTCCACGTAGTCAGTTGGGAGTCTGGCCTGGGCGTCGACTCGCACGATGATCTCGCCGGCGGCGGCACTGATCGCCAGGTTGAGACCCGACGACGTGGTGCCCGCCGGGTTCTGGATCACCTGCAACGGCCGCGTGCAGTGGGCCGCCGCAGCGACACTGCTGGTGTCGTCGGCGCTCGGTGCAACCGACACGAGCACCTCGAGCCTTCCCTGGTAGGTCTGCGCGCTCACCGCGTCCAGGCATCCGGGCAGTTCAGCGGCGCAGTTGCGCGCCGGAATCACCACCGAGACGAGGGGCAGGTACCCGTTGCTGCTCACCGGGCGTTGCGGCGAGCCATGACCACGAGGCTCTTCGCCATGATCTCCCAGTCGAGCACCGGTGACCAGTTGACGACGTACTGCAAGTCGTGGCCGAGTTTGTAGCCGGGGTCGGTCTGGTAGTGGCCTTGGGTCTGCGCGAGTCCAGTGATGCCGGGCGGCACGTCGTGGCGCCTTGTGTACCCGGCGATCTCGCGCTCGAGCCGGGCGACGAACTGCGGCCGCTCGGGCCGGGGTCCCACCAGCGACATCGCGCCGGTCAGCACGTTCCACAGCTGCGGTAACTCATCGAGCCGGCTGCGGCGCAGCCAACCCATGCCGCTCACCACCCGGGGATCATTCGAGGCAGCCAGCACAGGGCCGTTGGCCTCGGCATCGCGCGTCATCGTGCGGAACTTCAGCAGCACGAACGGCGCGCCGCTGCGCCCCACACGTTCCTGCCGGTACAGCACGCCGCGGCCGCCCACGATCCTGACGTAGATAGCAACGGCGGCAGCGAGTGGCAGCGCAAACGGGGCGAGCAGCACCAAGTACGCCAGATCCAACAGCCGCTTGAAGCGCAGGCGGCACACCGGCAGCGCATGGGTTCGGAGCGCCACGAACGGCATTCCCCCGATCTGCCGACTGCGCTGCAGGCCGAGCAGTGTGTCCGCCGGTGTGATGCGCCGGAAGACGCCGACATTGCGCAGCTCCAGTTCGCCCAGCGGCTCGGGATAAATGGACTCGAGTGGTTCGCCCGAGAGGAGCAGCAGCTCGGTGACCTCGAGCCGATCTGCTTCGGAGATGATCAGCGCAGCGTCGGTCAGGCTGCCCGCAACCACTGCGGCCGCCTCGGCGTCAGCGAGGTGCTCGGTGGCGGACTCGATGTCAGCAGCCGAACCCACCAGCAGCACCCGGGGCTTCCCGAAACGCAGCAGGCGCACGCGATGTGCACCCCAGCGGTTGAACGAGATCAGCACCGCGCCCGTCACGGCGAGCACCACCAGGTTTCCCCTCGGCATCAGGTACCGGCCCGTCAGCAACGTGACCGTGGCGTCACCGCCCACGGCCATGAATGTCAGGAGCATGGCGCGCGGCAACCACGGCCGATGGCCCAGACGTTGCTCGAACTCGTAGAGCCCGCCGAAGTAATAGACGGTCATGTGCAGCAGGGTCGCGACCCCGAAGCCGATCAGGTAGTGGATCCGCGGGTACGTCGGCCAGTCCACACCGAAGCGCACGATGGTGATTGCCACCATCAAGGCGAATAACGTCACAGCGTCGACGACGTAGAGGAACCGGAATCCGCGCCGGCCGGGCGGCACCACGGATGAGGTGACTGCTTCGCCGGCCGGCTCAGCCCCTACGGCGATATCCGGTGTGGCGTCCGGCAGTCGATGCCGCTCCTGGACCACCATCGGGCCGATACTACGCTGCGTCCCTCCGGACGGTGGGAGCGGCGATCAGCATCGCAGCGGTCAGAATCCGGCGATCGGACACGACGGATCCCTCATGCTCACTCCAGGACGTCCAGAGGCTGAGCCGCAGGGCGAAGCCGTGGCCCGAGCGGCCCGTGAGCGCAGCGAACAAGAGCGGGAAGCAATGGGCGGCTTGCAAGGAAGGTTCGGCAGTCCGCGCATCGTCCTCGCCCGGCTGCGCTCGGGCTGGACCGCCGTGGCCCTTATCTGCATAGGCGTGCTGCTGCTGTGGGCGCCGGACCTCAACTTGCCGCTCGGCAACAGCGACGACGGCCGGATCTTCGGCCGCGCGGGCATCCAGGCACGCAACTTCTGGGACCTCGGGCCGCTCGACTCCAGTCTGGGCGCCCGGACCGACCCGTTCATCAGGGCTGAATTCGAGGTGCCGCCCAGGACCGAGCCGCCCGCCGAGGCAGTCACCTACGCGCATCACCCGCCCCTGAAGCAGTTCCTCACCATCGTTTCCGTGGGTGCACTCGGCGACAGCCCGCAGGCGGTACGCATCACCGATTTCCTGCTCGGAGCGGCCACCGTGGCATTCATGGCCGCACTGCTGCGCGCCGTCGGCATGCGATGGGGGCCAACGCTGCTCGCATTGCTCGCGATGGTGAGCACCGGCTTTTTCTATGTGTACGCCCGCATGGGCATCAGCTTCTCGATGCTGCTGGCGCTCACCGCGGCGATCGCATGGCTGCGTCAGGTCGAACGGCCATCCCGATGGGCACTCGTGGGCGCTGGCTCGCTGGCTGCCCTCACGGCTATGCACTCCTGGATCGCCATCGCATCGCTCGGCCTGCTGTTGCCGTGGCTGTTCTGGGGCACACTGCAACGGCGACGTTCGGTCACCGACACCGGCGCTCTCGCCATGTCAGCCGGAGGCGTGGCCGGGTGGCTGCGCCGGGGATGGTCACCGGCATTGACCGCGGTGACGGCCGGTGCCCTGCTGGGAGGTCTGCTGACCGCCGGTTGGCTGCTGAACGCAACCGACATCTCGGAGCTCAGCGAGAGGGTCGCCTTCCGAACCGGCAACGACGTCTCGACCGCGGCCGAACAGGCTCAGTTCACGTTCGGCGAGTTCCTCCAGCGCCAATGGACGTTCGCAGGTCACGAGCTGCTGACCTCGTGGTGGCTGCGCCTGCTGTTCCTCCCTGCGCTCATCGCCGGCCTCATCGACCGGCGAACCCGTGGACCGGTGGTGGTGACGCTCGCTGTAGCCATGTCGCTCACGTTCGCGCTGCAACAGGGGGCGTGGATCCATCGCCTGTGGAACTTCCCTTGGGTGGCTCCCACATCCATCGGCATCGCGGCCCTTGCCGACGCGATCCGTCGACTGCTGCGGGGCCCCACAGCCAAGCTGCGAGCACCGTTGGGAGCAGCCGCTGCGGCACTCACGCTAGTGACGCTGGCCTTCGTGGTGACGGGCTCGACGCGGGATTTCTATCTCGACAACCCAGCCGACGCCGGGGCTGTTCTGGAACAGGCACAAGATGATCCACGAGTCGGCGAAGCGGAATTGGTGTGGTTCACCTCGGGCATCTGGACGCCGCGTTGGATCTCGTACTACCTCGACCTGCCGGTGTGGATGCTCGACGAGTCCGGCCTCGGCCACGTCGCCGCCACCGACGTGATTCTCGTGCGCAACGACCGGGTGCCCTCCTTCGTGCCCCCCGAATCGATGGCCGCTCCTCTGGCCGCCGGCGAGAGCTACACGTTGATCTCGGCGCAGGAACTCGCGAATCGCCAGTGATCGGCAAGCATCTGGCCCAGGTCTCGTTGCGCGCTCCAGCCGAGTTCGTCTGCAGCGCGGCGGCAGTCCGCCCATGACTCTGCGATATCGCCAGGCCGGCGGCCCACGATCTCGCAGGGGATCAGCCGGCCGGTGGCCGCCTCCGCCGTCGCCACCAACTCGAGAACCGTGGTGCCGGCCCCGGTACCGAGATTGAACACGCGGCTGCGGCGGGTGCCGAGATCGGCATCGAGCGCCGCAACATGCCCCTCAGCCAGATCCGCCACGTGGACGAAGTCGCGCACGGCTGTGCCGTCGCGAGTGTCGTAGTCATCGCCGAAAACCTGCAACCGGCTGCGAGCGCCCAGCGCCACACGCATGACCGCTGGTACGAGATTCTGGCCAGCGGTGATCGGCTGCTCCCCGATACGTCCCGAGGTGTGCGCACCGACCGGGTTGAAGTAGCGCAAGATGACCGCCTGCATGGCGGAGGATGCCGCAGTGTCGGCGAGGATGCGCTCGCACATCAGCTTGGTGGTGCCGTACGGGCTCTGAGGTGCAGGCGGTGTGTCCTCGCTGACCGGCAGCTGCTCGGGCGTTCCGTACACCACTGCCGACGAGCTGAAGACGAAGCGATCAATGCCGCGCTCCACCGCGATCTCCGCCAGGCACAGCGTTGAGAGAAGGTTGTTCCGGTAGTACCGCAGCGGATCGGCAAACGACTCCGGAACGCTCTTGTGCGCCGCGAAGTGCATGATCGAATCGAAGTCGTGTTCGTCGCAGAGCTGGCGGACTGCGGTGCGATCCGCCGCATCACCTGCGATGACGGCCAAGTCTGGCGTCGTCAGCAGTCGAAGCTCGCCGACCGCGTCGCGCCGGGCGTTGGAGAAATCATCCAGCACGACGACATCGCGTCCGGCCGCATGCAGAGCCGCCACCGTGTGGCTCCCGACGTATCCGGCGCCACCGGAGACGAGCGTCGTCATGTGCGCAGTGTGCCACCCTTCCGCGAGAGGCGACCGGTATGGTGAATATTCGGTCGGATGGCCGCCGTGGCCCTGCTGCACATGTCAAGGAGCAGACCTTTGGAGCATGTCCGCAAACCGTTCGACGTAGGCCGCCAGGGCGCGGTCAGGAGATGCGGTCGCACCGGTGTCCCTGCAGGCAGAACGCACCGACCGTCGAGCTGGGCGACTTGGCTCGTGGCACTGATGCTGCTGGCGGCGTGCTCACCCATCTCCGTGCCGGAGACGACCGAGGTTCCATCCGCACCGGCCACCACGCCGGCGACGACCGTCACACCGCCCACGACTGCCGCACCGACCGTTGGGACGGCACCGCCGACGACTGCAGCGCCGGTCACCCCGGTGGCCGCCACCGAGCCCGCGACTCCCACCACTGCCGCTGGGCCGCAGTTCACAGCACCCTTCACCGGCTTGCCGACACCCACTGAGATTCTGCGGCCCGCCGCAGTCGTGAAGATCGACAACCACCCCCGAGCCTTGCCGCAGTGGGGCCTCAACCATGCCGACGTAGTCTATGAGGAACTCGTCGAGGCCCGGCTGACGCGATTCGCAGCGATCTTCCATTCCACCAATGTCGACGTGGTCGGTCCTGTCCGATCGGCTCGCACCGGCGACTTTGCACTGCTGTCGAACCTCAACCGTCCCATCTTTGTCAACTCGGGAGCCAACGATTACACCGCGCGAGCCATCCGCAGCGTCGACGCCGTCGCCATCATCGACGGGGCCGCCATCGCCAAAGACGTGTTCGAACGCTCGCCAGAGAAGAACGCCCCCCACAATCTCATTACCGACACCGCTCGTATCTATGCAGCGGGTGCAGCCGAAGGCAGGACACCCCCGAAGTACTTCCAGTTCCGTGCCGAGGGCGAGCCGCTGCCGCGGGGCACGGCGGTCAGCGGTGTGGACGTCGACTATGGGCAGATCAAGGTGTCATATCACTGGGACGCTGCCGCGGCTGGCTGGGCTCGCACGCAGAATGGCAACGACCACACCGACTTCGGCGGCGTGCGGATTGCACCCGAGAACGTCATCGTGCAGTTCGTGCGGTATCGCCAGAGCCCAGCGGACGCTGCCACACCAGAGCCCGTGCTGACGGGCAGCGGAGAGGCGTGGGTCTTCAGCGACGGCATGCTGGTGCGAGGCACCTGGGAGCGCCTGTCCGAGCTCGACGTCACGGTGTTCCGGTCCGACAACGCGCTCATCGTGCCGCTGACACCCGGGCGCACGTGGATCGCTCTCGCCCCAGCGGGTGCGGCGCAAATCGTCCCCTGATCCGTTTGACTCAGCCCGTCGATCAGTCGAACTCGTGGCGAGGCACGTCCGACCACAGTCGTTCGAGGTCGTAGTACTCGCGGCTGGGCTCGTGGAATATGTGCGCCACGAACTCGCCGAAGTCGAGCAGCACCCATTGCGCCTCATCAAGCCCCTCGGTTCGAATCGGCCCGAGACCGCCGGCCGCTTTCACGTGCGCTTCCATCAGCTCGGCGATGCGTCGCACGCGTCGCACATTGGGGGCGCTCGCGATGATGAACCAATCGGTGATTGCGAGTACATCGCCCACATCGAGTGCCACGATGCGCTCAGCAGACATTTCCGCGGCGCCGTCCACAGCGGCTTGCACCAGCGGCGGCACGTCGGCGCATGTGTTGATCGGGTCCCGCTGCAAGGCGTGAACCCCGGAGGAGACCGGGGATGCCTGCGGAACCGATGCCACGTTCACGGAGAATAGAGCCTGTGCTCGACGATGTAGCTCATGACGGCGGGTGGCACGAGCTGAACTGCCTGAGGCGGGATCTCCTGATGGGCGCGGCGGGTCAACAACTCGCGCACGAGCGTGGCTGAGGCCTCGACCGGTTCCATCAGCACAGTCTCGGTACGCCAGCCTTCGACATGGACGGGCGGCGCGCCTCGTGGCTGCACAACCGCGAGCCTCACACATTCAGCGAGCTCGGCGGCCCGGTGCCACGTCGAGACACCGTTCGCTGCGGCGGGGCCCATCACCAGCAACGTTTCGGTACCCGGCTTCTCTAGCTCCGCGACGGTGTCAATGGTGTACGTCGGTCCGCCTCGCCGGATCTCCAAGTCGCTCACCGCCATGCCGTCGATGTCGCGAAACGCCAGCTGGGCCATGACGAGCCGGTGACGGGCCGGCGTGACGACCCGCTCGGCCGACTTCTGCCACGGATCGTTCGCCACCACGATGTGGAACAGATCGACGTCGAGCTGCTCTCGCGCGTGGATCGCGGCGGCAACGTGACCGGCGTGGGGAGGGTCGAACGTGCCTCCGAAGATCGCTTGTCGCGGCGGCACCGCAGCAGTGTAGAGTCACGCCGCACATCACTTCTGCAGCGCACACCGGGGTCCCACTGCAGCGATCAGTTAGCCCCCGGTGGCGACTGTTTGCGCGCGTCATGCGCCATGTGCTACTTTTGGCTGTCCGCCCAAAGCAGTGCTGCGCAAGGTCCGGCTTCTCGGGCCTGGCATCGCATGCGGGCGTACAAGCAAGATCGGTGCCGTCAGAACGTCGGTGCCATGCCTGAGTCGGGGCTGCCACAGTCCTGCGAGGGCTGAACATACCCGGTGCCCCCCACCGGGTGGCATGTCAGGGCGGCATGCAAGCGAACACGAAGAACCGGCTGCCCCCTGCCGGTTGGAGCGAATGTCATGGATTCAGTTGGCCAGTACCTGAACGAGATCGGTGCGGTGGCGCTGCTCACCGCAGAAGACGAGCGCATGCTTTCCCAGCAGATCGAGGCAGGACGCGATGCCAGGACGCGCCTCGACAGCGACGAGGAGCTGTCCGTGGCCGAGCGACGCGAACTGCGCAAGGCCGTGCAGACCGCCGCCGCAGCGCGCGACCGCTTCATCCGGGCGAACCTCCGCCTGGTCGTGTCCATCGCGCGCCGTTACCCGCTGCCTCCGACGCTGGAACTGCTCGACCTGATCCAGGAAGGCAACCTCGGCCTCGAGCATGCGGTAGAGAAGTTCGACTGGCGGCGCGGCTTCAAGTTCTCCACCTACGCCACGTTCTGGATCCGGCAGTCCATCGGGCGCGCGCTCGATCAGAAGGGCAGCCTCATCCGCCTGCCTTCGGACCGCTCCGCCACGTTGCGGGCCGCGCTGCGGCATAACGGAGGCGACAGCGACTCGCTTGACGACGAGAACGCATGGCTGCAGCGGATCAGCACGCCCACCTCGCTCGACAAGACCGTCGGCGACGACGGCGACAGCGCGCTCATTGACCTGATCGGCGACGATGCGCCCGGCCCTGAGCATTACGCCATCGAGTCGGCCCGCAAGACCATGGTGCATTCCATGCTCGGTCGCCTCGACGAGCGGGCTCAGTACGCCGTCAAGCGGCGCAACGGCCTCATCGACGGCGAGCAGCGCAGCTACCGCGAAATCGGCGAAGAGCTGGGTGTGACGGCCGAGGCGGCACGCCGCCTGGTCAAGCGCGCTGTCGATGAGCTGCAGAGCCTCGCCGCCGACGGCGAGTTCGTAGACATCGATGCCGACGCAGACGCTGTCTGACGACGCGGCCTCACCATCCGGCGCGCCCAGCTCCGCCGGATCTCCCGAGCACGCTGCGGATTGGCATCCCGGCTCATGGGCCGACCGGTCCGCCGGTCAGCAGCCCGAATGGCCCGACGCTGACGCGCTGGGAGCATCGCTGGGCGAGTTGCGCCGGCGTCCACCGCTGGTGTTTGCAGGCGAGGCCAGGCGGCTGGCCGAGCTGCTCGGGCAGGTCTGTGCCGGCAAGGCATTTGTACTGCAGGCCGGCGATTGCGCTGAGTCGTTCGAGCTTTCGACCGCAGATCAGATACGCGACCGCCTCAAGGTCATCCTGCAGATGGCCGTGGTGATGCAATACTCCGCCGGGCTGCCCATCGTGAAGGTGGGTCGGATCGCCGGTCAGTTCGCCAAACCGCGCAGCTCGGCCACCGAGACTCGCGACGGCCAGACGCTGCCCGTCTTCCGCGGCCACATCGTCAACGACATCGCTTTCGAACCCGAGGCCCGCACACCCGACCCGTCCCGCCTGCTGCAGGCATACAGCACATCGGCGGCAACGCTCAACCTGCTGCGCGCCTTCACGCGAGGCGGCTACGCCGACCTGCGCCAGGTGCACGACTGGAACCAAGAGTTCGTTGCTTCTAGCCCGGCTGGCCAGCGCTACGAGGTGCTGGCCAGCGGCATCGATGCGGCCCTGCGGTTCATGAATGCCTGCGGGCTCGACACCGACGACAGCGCCATGCGCCAGGTGGAGCTGTACACCAGCCATGAGGCGCTGCTGCTGGGCTACGAGGAGGCGCTCACCCGCACCGACAGCATCACCGGCGACTGGTACGACTGCTCGGCGCACATGCTGTGGGTCGGCGAGCGCACCCGCGAGCTCGACGGCGCCCACGTGGAGTTCCTGCGGGGGGTGCACAACCCGGTCGGCGCGAAGCTGGGCCCCACCGCGACGCCCGACGAGGCGCTGGCGCTGTGCGAGGCGCTGAACCCGAACCGGATTCCCGGTCGGCTGACCCTGATCAGCCGCACGGGCGCCGGCAACGTCGTGGAGTGCTTCGAACCCATCCTGCAAGCGGTCACCGACGCCGGCCACCCGGTGGTATGGCAATGCGACCCCATGCACGGCAATACCTTCAGCACCGAAGACGGGGTCAAGACCCGCCATTTCGACGCCATCCTGGCCGAGATCCGCCAGTATTTTGCCGCCCACGCCGCTGCGGGCACGTGGCCCGGCGGCATTCATCTCGAGATCACCGGCGATGCGGTGACCGAGTGCATCGGCGGCAGCGACGAGCTGGCTCAGCACCAGCTCGGCGACCGCTACGAAACCATGTGTGACCCGCGCCTCAACGGCCGCCAATCACTCGACTTGGCCTTCCTGGCCTCCGACCTGCTCGCGTCGGCCAGAGGCTGAGCCGTAGGCGAAGCCGGGGCCCGAGCGGCCCGTGAGCCCAATCGCATGAGGAATTGGGAACAAGAGCGGGAAGCAAGTGGTTCGGCAGTGAACGGCGCCGGCTAGGCGAGGTTGTCGACGAAGCCTTCGAGCTGACGCAGGTTGCGACACTCGAAGACGCCGTCGGTGTAAGTCGAGTACTCGGTGATCACCGAGTCGCCGGTGTCCCAATACGACCGGGGCTCTGGGTTCAGCCAGAACACCGAACGGGCCCGCTTCTGGCACTCCTTGAGCACCCACGCGTTCGTCGAGTGGTAGTTGTTGCGGGCGTCGCCCAGAAACATCATGGTCGACTTGGCGTTGACATCCTTGCCGAAGCTCTCCCAGAACACGCCAAAGGCATGGCCGTAGTCGGAATGGCCGTCGACCCAGACGACATCGGCTTCGGTGTTCACCCGGTGCACCGCATTGGTGATGTCTTCCTCGTTCTGGAACATGTGGGTGACCTCGTCGATCCCGTCGATGAAGACAAACGAGCGCACCTTGGAGAACTGGCTCTGCAGCGCATACACCAAGTGCAGCGTGAACCGGGCAAATGCTGCCACTGAGCCCGAGATGTCGGCCACCACGATGAGCTCGGGCTTGTTCGGCCGGGGATGGCGGAAGCGCGGCTCCGCGGGCACGCCGCCGTAGCTGAGCGAACGCCGCACTGTGGCCCGGAAGTCGAGGGGGCCGCGCCGCTTGTGCTTCCGCTTGCGCGCCAGGCGCGCTGCCAGCTTGCGGGTCAGCGGCTGGATGGCCTTGCGGATGTTCGCCATCTCCTCACGACTTGCGTGCATGAAGTCGACATCTTCGGGCAATGGCTTGCGCAGCGTCTTGGCCATTGCCTCGACGCCCCGGTCCGCCACGAGGCGACGCCGGATCTCCGCCTCGATTTCGCGCTTCAACTGCTCGATGCGGTTCTCGAACTCCTCGCGCTCGAGCCGTTCCGCCAGCGGAGTCATCTCGCCGTCGTAGCGCTGCGAGGATTCCTCGATCAGCCGATCGAGCATCCCGTCCAGATCGAGGTTGCGCAGCGTGCGGTACAGGTAGTAGGTGCCCCCCACCGGCCGGCCCGGCTCCATGCCCGCAAACTGCGTCACCGCAGCCCGGGCCATAGCCGCCATCATCGCCTCATCGGCGTTCAGCAGCGCCCGGAAGAGCATCTCGGCGATCTCCTCGGCTGACATGTCCTGCCCGCCGCCGCGGCCGCCCATGCCCTGCATCTGCTGGGACATCCACTCTTCGAGACTGTCGGGATCGAACTCCCCGTTGCCTTCCTCGTCGCCGACGTTGTATTCCGGCCCGCGCAGCGAGAAGTACACCTCGAAGACCGTCTCGAATGCCCGCCAGTGCTGCTCGTTCTTGACGAGCGTGGCCGCGAGCGCGTACTTGAAGGCGTCGCGGTCTTCGATGGGAATGTGCTTGACGGCCTCCATGGCGTCGAGGTTCTCCGTCAACGAGACCGGCAGGCCGGCGTTGCGCAGCTCTCCGACGAAGCCGCTCAGCAGATCCAACATGGCCGGTCTCCGTCCCCTTCGAGCGCTGTCTAGGCCTCGACCGTCAGCTCTTTGGCGGCCTTCTCGATATCAGACTGGTACTTGAGCAGGATGTGCAGCGTTTCCTTTGCCTGCTCGACATCGATGTTCTCGATGCCCAGCAGCACCAATGTGCGGGCCCAGTCCAAGGTCTCCGACACCGACGGGGCCTTCTTCAGCTCGAGCTGGCGAATGGAGCGCACGACGCGTGCGATCTGCTCGGCCAAGTTCTCGCTGATGCCGGCGACCTTGGTGAGGACGATCTGCTTCTCGCGTTCGAGGTCGGGATAGTCGATGTGCAGGAACAGGCAGCGCCGTTTGAGTGCTTCGGACAGCTCGCGGGTGTTGTTGGACGTCAGGAACACCAGAGGAATCTGGCTGGCCATGATCGTGCCGAGCTCGGGAATCGAGACCTGGTAGTCCGACAGGATCTCGAGCAGCAGCGCCTCGGTCTCGATCTCGACCCGGTCCACCTCGTCGATCAGCAGAACCACTTTGTCTTCGGCGCTGATGGCCTCGAGCAGCGGACGGGTGAGCAGGAATTCGTCTTGGAAGATGTCGTCCTGCAGCTCCACCCAGTCCTCGTGCTCGGCGTCGACGCCCCGGTCGGCCTGGATGCGCAAGAGCTGCTTCTTGTAGTTCCACTCGTACAGCGCCTTGGCCTCGTCGAGCCCCTCGTAGCACTGGAGCCGGATGAGGCGGGCGCCGCTCATCGCTGCCACTGACTTGGCCAGCTCGGTCTTGCCGGTGCCTGCCGGTCCTTCGATGAGGACTGGCTTGCCAAGACGCTCCGCCAGGAACACCACGCTGGCGATGCCGTCGTCGGCGAGGTATTCGACTTTCGCCAAGCCTTCACGGACACCCGAGAGGTCTCCGAACATTGTCTCGTTCATTCTGGGTGTCTCCCCTGTGGGTGTCAGCGTGGGTGCCGGGCCGCCAGCACTGCGTCGCCGGGCAACTGGACCGGTCAGACAGTGTGGCAGCCGCGGCCACCTTCGGCACGGCTACCCCCGTGTATGACCCGTTCCGGTCACCACGAACTTGGTGGTCGTGAGCTGTTCGAGGCCCATGGGGCCACGGGCATGCAGCTTTTGGGTGCTGATTCCGATCTCTGCGCCGAATCCGAATTCCTCGCCGTCCACAAAGCGTGTCGAGGCGTTGACGAGCACAGCAGCGGCATCCACCCGGCGGGTGAATGCCTGGGCGGCGGCCAGATCACCGGTCACGATGACCTCGCTGTGGCCCGTGCCGTGCTGATTGACGTGGTCGATGGCAGTGTCGAGGTCATCGACGACCGCAACGCTCATCTTGAGCGCGAGGAACTCTGTCGAAAAGTCGTCTGGGCTGGCCGGGCCAATCTGGGGTGAGATGGCCTGCGCCGCCGCGTCGCCCACGAGCTCCACGCCGGCCAAGTCGCGGACGATGCGGGGCAGGAAGGTGTCAGCGACGTCGCGATGCACCAGGAGTGACTCTGCTGCGTTGCACACCGAGGGGCGGCTGAGCTTCGCGTTGGCGACGATGTTGGCCGCCATGTCCAGATCTGCCGCCGTGTCGACATACACATGGCAATTGCCGTCGCCATCGATGACGTAGGGCACGGTGGCGTTCGCGAGCACCGAGGCGATGAGTGCAGGGCCGCCCCGGGGGATGAGACAGTCGATGTGATCGCGCAGCCGCATGAACTCGGTGGCGGCGCTGTGGCGTGTATCGGTGACCAGCACCAGCGCGTCTGCGGGCAGTCCGGCTTTGACCAACCCTTCGCGCAGTGCTTCGGCAATCGCCATGTTGGAGTTCAGCGCAGCCCCCGAGCCTCGCAGAAACGCTGTATTGCCCGACTTCAGGCAGAGACCGAAAGCGTCCGAGGTGACGTTGGGCCGACTCTCATAGATGATCGCCACCACGCCGAGCGGCACCCGGACCCGCTCCACTGCCAGACCGTTCGGCCGCACCCACCCGTCGACCACCTGGCCGACCGGGTCAGCAAGGGCCGCCACGTTACGCAGGCCTGCCGCCATGGCCGAGATGCGGTCAGGGTCGAGCCGAAGCCGGTCGATGAGCGTCGCCGAGGTGCCGGCAGCTGCTGCGTTGGCCACATCGTCGCGGTTGGCCGCGAGCACAGTGTCGCTTGCTTCCCCCAGCAGATCTGCGGCCGACAGCAGGGCCTCGTCTCGGACGGCACCAGGTGCTTGCGCCAGGACGGTCGCCGCTGCCTTCGCGCGCTCGCCAAGGGCGATCATCTCCACGTCAGGCACCTACGAGGATACGCAGATTGGCGGAGCTTCCCCTTGCGTCACCCATTGTCTTCCGCTCTCGTTCCTCATGCTCGTGCAATTGGGCTCACGGGCCGCTCGGGCCACGGCTTCGCCATTCGGCTCAGCCTCTGAGCAGGCTAGTGGCGTCACCCCAAGACGACGAGATCGTCGCGGTGCACGACCAATGGGTGCAATCCCTCGGGCAGTTGGTCGCTGCGCAGGCCCGCTGTGGCTCGCAGGCCCTCAGCATCAATAGCCGCGAGGCCCTTGGCGAAGGTCTCCCCTTTCGGGTCGACGATGTCCACGGCTTCGCCGGCGGCGAAGGATCCCTCGTGCCCGACGACGCCGGCTGCGAGCAGCGACTTTCCGCCTGCCGACAGGGCGCGACGGGCGCCGTCGTCGACAGTCACCGACCCTCTCGCCGCGACGGCAAAGCCGATCCATAGCTTGCGAGCGGAGACTCGTGCATCTCGTGCCGGCACGGTAGTGCCGACACCAGGCCGGGCTGCGGCGGCGTCGGCGACCACGTCGGGGCGGCGAGCGGAGGCGATCACCGTGCGCACGCCGCTCCACGAAGCCATCCGGGCCGCTGCCAGCTTTGAGGCCATGCCGCCACTGCCGACCGCATTCGCAGAGCCTGCTGCGGCCTGCAGCGACGGGCTCACCTCCAAGATCTCTGAGATGAGCGAGGCTTCCGGGTCGACGTTCGGGTCGGCAGTAAGGACACCGGGCATGTCGGTCAACAGGATCAGCACATCAGCGCGCACCAAGTTGGCGACGAGGGCGGCAATCCGATCGTTGTCGCCATAGCGGATGGCATCATCGGCGATTGCGTCGTTCTCGTTGACGACCGGCACGACTCCGAGATCGAGCAGGTGATGGAACGTGGCTCGGGCGTGCAGGTACTGGTCTCGGTCACGGAAGTCGTGCGGGGCGATGAGCACTTGGCCGACCACCATCCCCTCGGCGGCGAACAGCTCCCGATAGGAGGCCATGAGGTCGATCTGGCCGACGGCTGACAGCGCCTGCAGCCGTTCCGGCTCGGAGGGCCGCTCGACGTCCAACCGCTGCACGCCTGCAGTGATCGCACCGGAGGTAACCACGATCACTTCATGACCGGCTGCGCGCACGACCGCGACATCTGATGCCAGCTTCGCGACGGCATCAAGATCGACGCGCCCGTCCGGCGTGGTTATGGACGACGTCCCGATCTTGGCAATCAGCCGCAGTGAGGCAGGCATCGACGTCAATCCTGCCGCCTTCCGGTACTCAACACAGTCACCTGAGTCATGTATCTGGCTCGTATGTGAACTCGAACTCGCCGATGCGCACCAAGTCACCCGACTGGGCGCCGTGGCGAGCCAAGGCCCGTGACACACCAAGCTTCTCCAAGCGCCGCTGCGCCCATGCCAGCGCAGCGGGATCGGTGAGATCCGACAGAGCGACGGCACGGCGGGCTTGACGGCCTTCAATCTCGAAGACGCCGTCTGCGAGGCGCAGCACCGTGACGCCGGTGGGTTCGGGGCGGTGCACGACGTATTGGGCAGGGGCCTCATCGGCCTGCCTGGCTTCGGAGACCAGGTCACGTAGCCGACCCAGGACCGGTGCCACGCCTTCGCCGGTCACGGCGCTGAGCCGCGGTCCGTCCCAGGCGAGGTGGGCCACGTCGGCCTTGGTGCCCACCACCAGCCGGCGCCGCGCCGCGAGCGCGGGGTCGTGAAGCTCGAGTTCGCCGAGCAGCACATCCACCTGTTCATGGGGATCACGATCTGCGACTTCCGCCAAGTCAGCCATGATCAGCAGCACCCGGGCTCGCTCCACATGCCGCAGGAATTGGTGCCCGAGGCCCTTGCCCTGAGCGGCACCTTCGATCAGTCCAGGCACATCCGCAATCACCATCTCGAAGCTGTCGGCGTCGATTCCCGAGCCGTCGTCGAGCCGCACTACTCCGAGACTGGGCGTGAGCGTCGTGAAGGGATACGAGGCGACCTTCGGCCGCGCCGCCGACACAGCGCTGATGAAGGTGCTCTTGCCTGCGTTCGGAAATCCCACCAGTGCAACATCGGCCATCAGCTTCAGCTCCAGGCCGAGCCAGCGCTCCTCGCCGGGCTCCGCCTGCTCAGCGAAATGAGGCGCGCGCATCCGATTCGAAGCGAAGCGGACATTGCCCCGGCCGCCGCTCCCGCCCTGCGCCGCCAGCCAGCGATCGCCGGCTTGTACGAGGTCGGCCAGTACAGCGCCGTCACGGTCGCGGACGATCGTGCCTTCGGGCACGCGTACCAGCTCATCGGAGCCGTTGCGGCCATGCCGTTTGCGCCCCTGGCCGTGGCCTCCATCCGTAGCGCGCCGGAATGGGAAGTCCCGGAACGCCAGCAACGATGCCACGTTGCGGTCCGCTACGACCCATACATCTCCGCCGTGCCCTCCGTCGCCGCCGTCGGGGCCACCGCGCGGCACGTGAGACTCGCGACGGAAGGACACGCAGCCCGCCCCGCCGTCACCGCCCTTCGCGTGCAGCTGGCACTCGTCGACAAAGTCGCTCATCAGCGTCCTCGCAGACGCTTGCAGGTCTCGGGAAGAAGTACGGGAGAGCTACGACGCCACGACGTCAACGAGCCGGCGCCCACGGCGATAGCCGAAACGCACGACGCCGGGAGCTGTCGCGAACAGCGTGTCGTCCTTGCCGCGGCCCACATTGCGCCCCGGATGGAATTTGGTGCCCCGCTGGCGCACGATGATGCCGCCGGCGTCGATGGTCTGCCCCGAATAGACCTTGACGCCAAGGCGCTTTGCCACAGAGTCGCGCCCGTTGCGAGTGGAGCCTCCGCCCTTGGTCTTCGACATGGTGCTGTCCTTTGGTGTCCGGTCTCGCGTTCCTGCGGGGATGCCCCTAGGCGGTGGCGATGTGGGTGATCTCGACCGTGCTGTAGCGCTGCCGGTGTCCCCACCTGCGCCGGTTGGTGGTGGCGTTCTTGTAGGTGAAGCCGTCGATCTTGGGACCCTTGACCTCGCCGATGACTCGGCCGGTCACCGAGGCGCCGACTAACTCGTCGGGCGTCGCCAGCACGGCGCCGTCATCCACCACCAGAACCGGCGTGAAGGTGACCTCTTCGCCGGGCGGCACCGCGAGCAGCTCAATATCGAGCCGCTGGCCGGCTTCGACGCGGCGCTGCTTGCCGCCGGTAGCGATGACTGCGTACATCGGTTGGAGAGGATACCGATGATGCCACTGGATCGGCGAGTGGTTTTTCGGCTCAGCCTCTCTTCATCAGGCAAACAGCGACTCGCGCAGCTGGATGCCGCGTCCTTCGCACTCATCGCACGGGTCCGACATCGACTCCAGCAACCCCTCACCGGTGCGCATCCGGGTCATCTGCACAATGCCCATGTCCGAAATCGGTTCGGTGGCCGTACGGGTCTTGTCGCGGGCCAGCGCCTCGTTCAGCGTCGACATGAGCTTCTCCCGCTGTTGCTTGTCGTCCATGTCCACGAAGTCGACGATGATGATCCCGCCGATGTCCCGCAGCCGCAGCTGCTTCGCAATCTCGGTAGCGGCCTCCAGGTTGTTCTGGAACAGCGTCTCGTTCAGGCTGGACTTGCCCACATTGCGCCCCGTGTTGACGTCGATCACCGTCAGTGCTTCGGTGTGCTCGATGATGAGCGATCCGCCTGACGGCAGCCAGACCTTGCGGTCGGTGGCCTTGCGCACCTGCTCAGCCACGTGCACCCGCTCGAACAGCGGCAAGCGTTCGGCGACGGGGTCGTAGTACCGGATGCGGTCCACCAGCGGTGCCGCCACCGCCTCCATATAGCCCTTGACCTGTTCGAACAGCGCCGGGTCATCGATCACCACTTCACGGAAGTCGGCGGTGAACTGCTCGCGGATGATGCGCACGGCCAACTCGGGCTCGCGGAACAGCAGCACAGGAGCATCTGAGCGTTCCGCCAGCTCGGAGATCTTGGTCCACTGTTGCGTGAGCCGTTCGATGTCGCGGCGGATCTCGGCCGCAGTGACGTTCTCGGCAGCCGTCCGCAGGATGACTCCGAAGCCATCGGGGATCTCCTTGGCCAGCAGGCTGCGCAGCCGGCGCCGCTCGCGGGTGGGCAGGCGACGCGAGATTCCCATCGCGCTGCTGTTCGGAATGAGCACCACGAACCGGCCGGGCAGCGACACCTCCGTGGTCAGGCGGGCGCCTTTGTGACCGATCGGGTTCTTGATGACCTGGCACATGACCGTCTGGCCATTCTTGATCAGCTCGCCGATCGCAGGCCCTGCCACGGAACGCCCCCGGCGCCCGCCGGCTCGCTTGCGCTCCGATCCGCTGTCGTCATCGCTCTCGTCGGACGCAACGGTCAGATCGCCTCGATAGAGCACGGCCTGCTTGGGCGTGCCGATGTCGACGAACGCCGCTTCCATGCCCGGTAGCACGCGCCGCACCCGGCCGAGGTAGAGGTTCCCGTAAATCTCGGAGACGTCGTCGGAAGGCCGACTCACGTAGTACTCGATGAGCGATCGGCCCTCGAGCACGGAGATGTGCGTCGCGCCCTCCGAGACATGAACGCACATCCGGTACCTGCCCAGCGGCTTGCCGTTGCGGTATTTGCCGCGGCGCTCAGTGAGCTGCTCATCGTCGAGCTCCAGCGGCCGCTGGTCGGCCAGGATGGCCTCGACCGGAGCGTGGGAGCCATTGCGAGTCTCCGCAGTTGGCGCAGCGGCCTCGCCGGATCGGCCACGTCCGCCGCGTCCGCGACCGCCCCGCCTGCGACGGCGGCGCCCACCGGAACCCTCGCCATCGGGTGTTTGCTGAGACGGCGCCGGGCGGCTGTCGCCGATCTGAGGCTTGCGAGCAGGCGGTGGCACCGGCGGGACCGGCGGCTTCGCGGACTCGGGCTTGGCTTGAGGGGGATCAGCCTTCGACCTCTGCTCTGGTCCGGGTTCCGCTTTGGGCTTGGCCTTGGGTCCCGACTTCGTCTTGTTCTTGGGTTTTGCCTTCGATTCTTGTTTTTCCTCGACGGGTTCGTTCTGGGTAGGGGCAACAACCAGCCGTCGCTTACGCACGGCGGGTGTTGTGTCGTTCAGTGTTGATTCATCCACTGATGGGTTCCTTGTGTCTCTGGGCGCATACGGCGGGCACGGCCGGTTCGGCTCGTCCCGCGGCGCCACTCGTCCATTGATGTGTTCTCCGGGCTATGCCCATCTCAAGTGCCGGCGCGAGCGCTGGCACCAGTTCGCTCGGGCGCACGACCCGGGGCGTAGCTGACAGTTCGGCACTCAGCACCGCCCCTCGATCCGAGCATCCGACCACCTGCAGCACCTCAACGCTGGGTCGAATATCCGAACTCACGGTCTCGCCCTTGTGCACCCGTTCAGTCACGACGGTACCGGCGGCAAGGAAGTCTGCAACCGCTTTCGCTGCTGCAGTCGCATCGAGGCCCACGATGTCGAACTCCCAGCCGCACGAATGAACCGCCGCTTGCAGCGACGGGCCGCGTCCATCGACCAACGTCACGGCGGACACGTCCATGCCCATCGGCAGCGCCTCGCTGAGCGCCTCCGCGACGGTGCAGTAGCTCGGGGCAGCCGACGGCGGACCGTGCTCGCAGGGTGCGTGATCTCCGCTCCGGCCGGCGATCACGGGTCCCGCTGCGTGCCTGGCACCGGGCTCTGCTGCACTCGGGTCACGCACCGCGTCAGCAACCAGCGGCAGCTCCACGAACTCGGCATCCGACTCGTACCCGGTGGGCAGCGCCAGTCCGAAGCTCAGCTTCATCCGTGGCGAGAAGCCCTGGCTGTAGGCCACCGGCAACCCCACCTTGCGCACGGCGCGCTCGGTGACGCGGGCGACGTCGCGGTGGCCGATGAACCGGATCTTGCCGACCTTGGAAAAGCGGACGCGCAGCCTCAACGACATCTCCCACCCACGAGGGTGGGAGCGGCACTGCATCTCGGCACCAGCGCCAGGGCCCAGCGCATCATGCGCCATTCCCGCTCGGTGCGCCTGCGCCCGCCAACTGGCGGGGACGCAGCTCGACCGGCACCATATGGCCGGTCGCGAGATCCTGTCCCGTCCCCTGACTGCCGCCATTGGGGGCGACGGGGGACGCAACCATGTGCTCGATCCCATATTCAGTACAGGCCCCGCAGTCGTAGCACGGGGTCCATCGGCAGTCAGGCAGGCCATGCCCAGCCAGGGCGTCCTGCCAGTCGTGCCAGAGAAAGTCGCGGTGCAGCCCGGCACCGATGTGGTCCCAGGGCAGCACCTCATGGGGGCCTCGATGGCGATACACGTACCAGTCAAGGCTGAGGCCGCACGCGGCCATGGCCTCTTCCCACAAGCCCAAGTCGAAACGCTCGCTCCACTCCTGGAACGTGCCGCCCTTGCGCCAGACATATTCGATGACCGCTCCGACGCGTCGATCACCCCGGCTGACGATGCCTTCCGCTGTCGAAGCGGCCGGGTCGTGCCACTTCAACTGCACTCGCCGATTGCGACCCAGCGCCGAGCGCACCAACCGCACCTTGCGTGCCAGCTCCTCGGGCGGGTTCTGCCCGAACCACTGGAACGGCGTATGCGGTTTGGGCACGAAGCCCCCCAGCGACACCGTCACCGATGCGCGCTTGGTGTACTCCTGCCCGATGCGGGTACAGGCATCGGCCAAGTGGGCGATGGCCTCGGTGTCGGGGTCCATCTCCGAAGGCAGGCCCGTCAGGAAGTACAGCTTCATGCGATGCCAGCCCTGGCTGTAGGCCGACCGCACCGCCCCGTACAGGTCTTCTTCGGTGATGAGCTTGTTGATGATCTGGCGCAGCCGCCACGAACCGGCCTCAGGGGCAAAGGTGAGCCCCGTGCGGCGGGCGCGTGACACTTGGGCTGCCACATCGACGGTGAAGGCGTCGACACGCATGCTGGGCAGCGAAACGCTGATCCGGTTGGCGTCAGCGCCGTTTGTGTTGCTTGCGCCGGCTCCGCCGGCGGTGTCGCTTGTGCCGCCAGCTTCGCCGGCTGTGATGTTGCCGCCCGTGACCGTGTCGCGCACGAGCTCGGCAATCCCGCTGTAATCGGCCGTGGACAGCGACATCAGGCTGACTTCGTCGTAACCGCTGCGCTCGAGGCCTGCCGTCACCATCTCGCGGACCTGTGCAGCAGGGCGTTCACGAACCGGGCGGGTGATCATGCCCGCCTGGCAGAAGCGGCACCCCCGGGTGCAGCCCCGGAATACCTCCACCGAGAGCCGGTCATGGACGACCTCGGTCACCGGCACGAGCTGCCGGCGGGGATACGGCCACTCGGCAAGATCGGCGACCGTGCGCTTGGCAACCTGCGCCGGCACGTCCGGATACTTCGGCGTGACGGCGGCAACTGCCGGCCCGTCGTAGGCGACGTCATACATCGCCGGCACGTACACGCCCTCGATGCCTGCGAGGTCCCGCAGGATCGTGGCGCGCGTGCCCGGGCGCTTGCCTGTTCGTTTCCAGGCGCCGACTGCTTCGGTGATCTCGGAAACCACCTCCTCGCCATCTCCGACGACGAAGAAGTCCACGAAATCCGCCAGGGGCTCGGGGTTGTATGCGCAATGACCGCCAGCACCGATGAGCGGGTCGGCATCACTGCGCTGGGCCGAACGCACCTCCAACCCCGCCAGATCGATGCAGTTGAGCACGTTGGTGTACACGAGCTCAGCCGACAGGTTGAAGGCGATGATGTCGAATTCATCTGCAGCTCGGTGCGTGTCCACCGAGAACAGCGGCAGCCCGGCGGCTCGCATCTCGGCTTCCAGGTCGATCCACGGCGCGTAGGTGCGCTCGGCGCTGGCGTCCGGGCGCTCGTTCAGCAGCTCATAGAGGATCTGCAAGCCCTGGTTCGGCAAACCGATCTCATAGGTGTCGGGATAGGCCAGAAGCCACGACGTGAGGTGCGGGCCGACGGTCGGTCGTTGCATCCCGTCCTCGCAGCCGATGTATCTCGCCGGCTTGGAGACACGTGGCAGCAAGGGCTCGAGCCGGGGCCACAGCGTTGTCATTGCAACCCCCACGCTACCGGCCCAGCCAGATAGTGAAGCGTTAGAGGGTGTAGCGCCTCGCTCCGACACTGATGACGATGCCTATTGCTGCGAAGGCGGTGACCGTGCCCGAGCCGCCATGGCTCATGAGCGGCAACGGGATGCCGGTGATGGGCATGATGCCGATGGTCATGCCGACGTTCTGAAATACCTGGAACAGCAGCATGGAGAGAATGCCGACGGCGAGTAATCGTCCGAACGGGTTGCTGGCGACGCGGGCGATCTGCCATATGCGCACGAACATGTAGGCATACAACGCAAGCAGGAGCGTGCCGCCGACGAGGCCGAACTCCTCTCCCAGCGCCGTGAAGATGAAGTCGTTGTGCTGCTCGGGAACCAAGTCCAGGTTGGTTTGGGTGCCTTGTTTCCAGCCTTGGCCCCAGATGCCGCCCGCACCGATGGCAATCTGGCTCTGGCGCAGGTTGTACGAAGCTTCCAGAGGCTCGAAGTCTTGATCCAGGAACGCCGTCAATCGGTTTCGCTGCGTCTCGCTGAGCAGGCGGGGGCCTTGGAACGCATCGATACTGAACACGAGCACGAGCGCCAGGATTCCGATCAGCGAGATGACGACGATGTGGCGCAGCTGCGCCCCTGCGACCAGCAGCATGCCCATGGCGACGGCCACGAAGACCAGCATCGTGCCGAGGTCGGGCTGCAGGTAGATCAGGCTCATGGGCACCACGAGCAGCAGGCCTGCGTTGAACAATGTGTCGAAGCGCAGGTATCCCTCGTGGCTGGCGACGAACGCCGCGAGCGACACGATCACGACGAGCTTGGCGAACTCAGAGGGCTGCACCTGGAATCCGACGCCGGGCAGCACGAACCACGACCGCGCATTGCGAATCTCGGGCCCCCAGAACAGCAGCGCCCCCAGCGCCCCGAGGGCGATCAAGTACGCAGGCGTCGCGTAGAAGCGCAGCACCCGGTAATCGACCACGGCAGCGATGATCATCACCACGATGCCGACGCCCACGAAGATCGCCTGGCGTCGCGCCACGGTCCACGGGTCGCTGCCCTCGAAGGACAGGCTTCGCCATGTGGAGGAGTAGTTCATTGCGACGCCGAGCAGCGCTATCGCTATCGCAGCCAGCGCCAAGGAGTAGTCGGCGAACCACGCTGGAGACTGCAGCTCGCGCCGCGTCTGGGAACGATTCAGCAGCCGTGCGATCATGACGCGGCTCCAGCCCTGATCAGGGTTCCCCTGCGGCGTGCTTGATCGCGCCGCAGTGCCCCCCTGCGGCGCTGCGAGTTGGCCGGAAGGGCGCCCTCGATCTGGTCCACATCGGGGATGCCATCGCCGTCCGCATCCGACGGTGTGTTCGCACGAGGCAGCTGGATGCCCCACGGGCAGCCTTCGGGCACGTAGCCCAGGAATGCCGGATCACCTCGCAGCGCCTCGGGTACTTCGGGGCACTCGGGCTGGGGCGGCGAGAACGCGATCTGGGGCTCGGGCCAGCGCTGCTCGTAGGCCCGTACAGCCTCGAGGATCCGCCGAGCCACGGGTGCAGCCGCCTCACCGCCGTAGCCGGCCTCCTCCATGACGACAGCAACGGCGTAGCGCGGGTCGTGTGACGGCGCCCACGCCACGAACACCGCCGTGTCCTCCTTCTTGCGCCGCAGCACCGCGTTCAACCCCTGTGCCTGGGCCGTGCCGGTCTTGCCCGACACCGGGTAGCCCTCGTGGTCATAGCCCTCGAAGGCTCTCGCAGCAGTGCCGCGCAGCCGGGAATTCGTGACGTTGCTCAACCCTTCCCTCACCACAGCGCTTCCTGCGGGGAAGTCCACCACATCGAGCACCCTGGGTTCGAAGGTGAGCACCGGCTCGCCGAACGACTCAGCGCGCCGCGAGACCACCGCTTCGACGATGTTCGGCGAGAAGAGCGTCCCGCCGTTGGCCATCGTGGCGTAGGCGTTGGCGAGCTGCATGGGCGTCACGGCGACCAACCCCTGGCCGATGCCGGTGTTGATGTTGTCGCCCGGGAACCAGCGTGCGGGTTCGTCGTAGGGGTTGTAGGCCTCGGGACTCAGCTCGAAGAGGGTCTGCTTGACGTCGCCGTCGGGCACCCGGCCCGATTTCTCGAAGGGCAACTGCACGCCGGTCGGGGATCCGAAGCCGAGCGAGCGCGCCATGTCCTGGATGGCCCACTGCTCAGGGCCGTCGATCCAGTACAGGTCATCGGACACCTTGTAGAAGTACGCGTCGCTCGAGCGGGTCAATGCCCCGGAGAGGTCCAAGGTGCCCAGGGCAGCCCTGTCGGCGTTGAAGAACGTGCAGCGGCCGGTGCAGCCACGCGCATCGGGGATCTTGTAGTAGCCCACGTCGTGGAACGCCGACCGCGGCGAGATAAGCCCCGCATCCAGACCGGCAAGCGCCGTCACCGGCTTGAACACCGACCCGGGCGAGTAGGTGCCTTGCACGGCGAGGTTGTTGAGCGCGCCGGGCGCGTAGGGATTCTCGAATACCGACCGGTATTCCGCCAATGACAGCCCCTCGACCATCCACGTGGGGTCGTAGGTCGGGTGCGACACCATGGCCAGCACGTCACCGTTGCGCACGTCCATCACGACAGCAGCCCCGGTGAGGGCCGGGTAGAAGAAGCCGGAGTCCTCGCTCACCGTCTTGCGCGCAGCGATCAGCCCCTGCCGCAGGTATGACTCGGCGGCGGCCTGCAGTTCGACGTCTATGGACAGCACGATGTCGTGTCCCGGTTCGGGGGGGACATCGGCCAGGATCCGCTGCACCCGGTCCTGCCGGTCAACCTCGAGCTTGGTACGCCCCGGTTCGCCATGAAGCTCCGCTTCGAAGAGGCCCTCAACGCCCGCCCTGCCGACCCGCTCGTACGGCAAGTAGCCGTCATCGATCAGCTCACGGTGCTGGCGCTCCGACATCGCCCCGACGTAGCCCACGATGTGCGCGCCCACCTCGTTCTGCGGGTACACCCGCACCCAGTCCCACCTGGCCTCCACTCCAGCAATCGAGCGCTCCGCCACCCTCAGCAGGCCGTCTTCGTCGAGACCCGTCGCGACCACTTTCGGGGCGAGCGGGTGGGTGCGCTGGTCTGCAAAACCCTGGCTGAGTCGCTCTGCAGGCACATCGAGCAGGTCAGCCAGCTCGGTCAGCACCGCTTCGGTGTGCTTCTCGCTGTATCTCGAATGGTCATAGGTCACCACTCCGGTGCGAACGTTGTCCGCGAGCACCACGCCGTGACGGTCGAGGATGCGGCCACGGGTCGGCGGCGTGATGATGATGCGGACTTGGTTCGATTCCGCGGCCACCGCGAACTGTTCGGTTTCGAGTACTTGCAGGTACCACAGGCGAGTGAACAGCGCTCCGAACAGTCCCACCATCACGATGCCGATGAAGGCCATCCGCCGGCGGACCCGCTCATCCACCGCGCGCCGTGCTTTCTGGACTGGCGGTCATGCGCGGACGGATGATGAGCGCCCAGCGAGTCGCCCGCTCGAGCAGCGGATTGGTCACGAGCGACGCAACACCGGTCACGATGGCGATGCGAACGATCGGTGCCTCCGTCACATAGACGAGATCCATCAGCCAGCCGGCGCCCGCGAAGAGGCCGATCGCGCCCGCTGACAGCAGGGACGCGGTCGCGGCGCGAGTGAGCCTGCCGGCCGAGGGGATCTGCTCGGTGATGGCACCCGACAGGTATCCCACCAGCGTCAGCACGAGCAATGACATGCCGAACGGCGTGTGAAGGATGAGATCGGACGCGAGCCCGCAGCCTCCGCCGAAGGACGCCCCCGTACTGCGACCGCCCATCATCCCGCCTGCGACTGTCAGCAAGACCAGCGGATCGACGATGACTCCTGCCGGAGTGATGTGCGCCAGCAAGCCCACGTGCACGACGACGGCAACAGCCAGCACCAGCGTTGACCGGGCCAGAGGCCCGGCACCGGCCATCATCGTTCTGCCTCTGGAGGCTCGCGATCCACGATCACCGGCTCGGCGACGTTGGGCTCGTAGAGCAGCACCTGTACCCAGCGAAGGCGCTCAAGATCCGCAGCAGGGTGCACTGTGACCCGCTGCGCGCCCCGCACCGCATCCGGTTCGACGTCGGTGACCGTGCCCACCAGCATTCCTGCGGGGAATGTGCTGCCCTCAAAGCCGCTCGTCACCACGGTTTCCCCGGGGATGACGACAGTCTCCAGCTCGATATAACTCACATCCAATTCGCGTCGCGGCCCCAGTCCCGAGGCCAAGCCGCCGTCACCGGATCGGACGATGCGCACCCCGACATCGAAGTTCGGATCGGTGAGCAGCTCCACGCTCGCCCAGGAAGGGTTCACCTCCACGACCCGTCCGATCAACCCATCGCCGCTCTCCACTGGCATGCCCTGGCGAATGCCGTCGCGGCTGCCTCGGTCCAGGAGAATCGTGCGTTCAAAGTTCGACACGGGCGCATCGATGACCCGCGCGGTGACACGCGGAATCGCGCGGACTACATCTCGGGCATCCAAGAGAGCAAGCAGTTCTTGGCGGTCCCGTTCAAGCTCGCCGACCCGAAGAACTGATGCACGCGCCTGGGCCAGCTCTCCTCGTAGTTGCGCGTTCTCTGTCTCAAGTTCGTCGAAGCCAATCAAGCCCTGCCACGCATTGCGAATAGGACCGGTCACCCAGTCGCCGAATCGCCGCACCGGTCCCAGCACCTCCTGCGCTGCGCCGCGGGCAGTGTCGAGCACACCGCCCGAACCACGTGCGTCGAGCGTGAGCAATGCAATGGCCGTCACAACGAGCAGGGCCAAACGGAGCCAAGTGCGTCTCCGAATGCCGGCGCGGCGGGCCACAGCCGGGGGCGTCAGCGCCCCTCAGTGGAGGAGTACAGCACTCCGTGGAGCACGTCGAACTCTTCGAGCGTCTGGCCTGAACCGCGCACGACGGCAAACAGCGGCTCCTCCGCGATGTGGACTGCAACGCCGGTCTCCGAGCGCAGTCGATCCGGCAGGCCGCGCAGCATTGCCCCGCCGCCCGCAAGCGTGATGCCGTAGTCCATGACATCGGCTGCCAACTCCGGCGCCGTGTCATCGAGCGTCGCTTTCACCGAATCGACAATGGCACTGACCGGCCCCGCGATCGCTTCGCGTATCTCCAGGCTGTCGACGCTGACCGACTCAGGCAGCCCGCTGACCATGTCGCGGCCGCGGACCTCGGCATAGATCTCCTGCTGCAGCGGCCACGCCGACCCCAATGCGAGCTTGATCTCCTCCGCAGTGCGCTCGCCCACCACCAGACCGTGCTCCTTCTTGACGTGAGCGCTGATCGATGCGTCGATCATGTTGCCGCCGATGCGAGCCGAGCGAGCCGTCACGATGCCGCCGAGCGAGATCACGGCCACTTCGGTGGTGCCGCCGCCGATGTCGACGATCATGCTCCCCTGCGCCGATTGCACCGGCAGCCCGGCGCCGATCGCCGCGGCCATGGGCTCCTCGATGATGTACGCGCGGCGTGCGCCCGCGTATTCGGCGGCTTCCTGCACCGCGCGCTGCTCCACCCCGGTGATCCCCGATGGCACGCAGATCACCATGCGCGGCTTGGGCCAGCGCGTCTGGCTGACCTCGTTGATGAAGTGCCGGAGCATCTTCTCGCAGATGTCGAAGTCGGCGATCACACCGTCCTTGAGGGGGCTGATCGCAGTGATGTTGCCAGGAGTCCGACCGATCATCCGTTTGGCTTCGAGGCCGACGGCCAGCGAGTTGCCAGTCATGGAGTCGACAGCGACCACCGAGGGCTCATTGAGCACGATTCCCCTGCCGCGGACGAAGACGATCGTGTTCGCAGTTCCGAGGTCGACCGCAATGTCCCGGCCGCCGAACACCGATCCGCGCCGACGGGGTCGGGGTGAGCCGTTGGACGCCATCAGCCGCTTGCCTCACTGATCGACGCAGCGCTCTCGGCTGCGCCGTTGCTCCCTGTGGTACTGGATTGCGCGAGCGACGGGAAGAACAGCGCGATCTCCCGCTGAGCAGAGGCTTCGCTGTCGGATCCGTGCACGAGATTCTCGGTCGGCGACAGCCCGTAGTCGCCCCGGATAGTGCCCGGCGCTGCCGAAGCGGGATTGGTGGCGCCCATGAGGGTGCGCACCACGGCGAACACGTCGTCGCCTGCGTCGGCGGGACCTTCGAGCACTATGACCACCGATGGCGAGCGCGTGATGAACTCCAGCAGCGGGGCGTAGAAGCTCTTGCCGGCGTGTTCGGCGTAGTGCTGCTCGGCCGTGTCGCGCTCGATGACCCCGTGCTCCAGGGCCGCGATGGCGAGCCCCTTGCGCTCGAACCTGCCCAGTATCTCGCCGACGAGGCCGCGCTCGACAGCGTCGGGCTTGCAGATCACCAGCGTTTGCCGCATCGCTGTCTCCCTCGGCCTGGCTCGCGTCGTGGCGCGATGCGCCGTCGGCTGCGCGTCCGAGGCTAATGCGGGTCAACCCCCAGAAGTCGCCGCGCTTCAGCGGCAACGTACAGCGAGCCGCTCACCACCACGATCCCATCGGAACCGGCCCGCTCAGAGGCGGCCTGCACAGCTTCCGGAACGTCGGCTGTGCTGATGATCTCGGGCGGGTGCCGATGGCCTGTGGTCTGCCTGTCAGCACCCACAACAGCTTCCACGGCCGCAGCAATGTCCGCAGGCGGCAGGGCGCGCGGCCAGTCGGCTGCGGTGGCTACTACTGCGTCGAACTGGTCGAGGCCGAGTGCTTCGCAGAACGCACCGGGGTCGTGCGGCCTGTTCGCTCCGATGACGAGCACCCTGGCGCTGTCGGCACCGTCCGAATCGACTAGCAGCGACTCTGCCAGCGTCTCGCGTAATGCGGCGGCGCCAGCGGGATTGTGGGCGCCGTCGATGACAACAGTGGGGTGGCGGGCGGCGATCTCGAAACGGGCTGGGAGCGAGATATCGCCGAACGCGGTGGCGATCACGTCGTCGTCGAGGCTGCGACCGAAGAACGCCTCGACTGCGGTGATCGCGGTGGCGATATTCGTCGCTTGGTGGGCGCCGTGCAGCGGCACGAAGAGGTCCGTGTGCTCTGCGAACGGGGTGCGGATCGTCACCTGCTGGCCGCCTACAGCGAGCCGGCGGTGAGCGACGTCCCAGTCGACGCCGCGCCGCCACAGCTCGGCCTCCGCCTGCCTGGCTGCGGCAGCCACGATGTCGCTGAGCTCGGGTGCCGTCTCGCCGCAGACGACGGTCGCCCCAGCGGAGATGATCCCTGCCTTCTCCTGAGCAACGTCTGCCAGCGTGGGCCCGATGATCTCGAGATGGTCGGCACCCACATTGGTGATGACCGCAACCGCGGCATCCACCACATTGGTCGCATCCCAGCGTCCGCCCATGCCGACTTCGATCACGTTGACATGCGCCGCGGAGGCAAACCAGTTGTACGCGGCCGCGGCCATCACCTCGAAGTAGTTCGGCCGCTCGCCGCAGCGCTCGATCACCATCGGCTCGAAGACGGCGATCTCGCTGATCGCCATCGTGAACGAGTCGTCGTCGAGCGGCTCGTTGGCCACTGCGATCCTGTCATTGACACGGTTGATGTGCGGCGAGGTGTAGCTGCCCGCAGCGAGGCCGCACGCCCCGAGCAGTGCTACGGCTAGCCGTGCCGTGCTGCCCTTGCCGTTGGTTCCGGTGATGTGAATGGCCGGCACGTTGTCCTGCGGGTCGCCGAGGACACCCATCAGCGTCCACATGCGGTCGAGCGTGGGCGGTGTCGCCTCAGGACTGCCGAGCAGACGCTCGAGGTCGATGTGGGAATCCAACCAGTCGACGGCGGCCTCGTAGTCGCGCAGCGGGCCAGCTGCTGATGCTGGCGGCCCGGAGTCTGGCGGCCCAGGGTTCAAGATGCGCGGCGCGTCACGGTTGAACGGGGGACCAGCGTCGGGTTCACCTTGTCCAGCACCACGTTCCGGTCGACGATGCAGCGAGCGACGTCGTCGCGGCTCGGCAGGTCGTACATCAACCCCAGCAGCACCTCTTCGAGGATGGCTCGAAGTCCCCTGGCGCCGGTGTTGCGCAGCATCGCCTGATCCACGATTGCCTCGAGCGCATCGGAGGTGAATTCGAGCTCAACGTCGTCGAGTTCGAACATCCGGCGGTACTGGCGGACCAGGGCGTTCTTCGGCTCAGTGAGGATGCGCCGCAGTGCATCGGGACCCAGCGGGTCGACGACGCCCACCACCGGGAGCCTGCCGATGAACTCGGGTATCAGGCCGAAATGCCGCAGATCCTCTGGCAGCACGTCCGGCAGGATGTCGAGCGCGGAGCTGTCCGTGGCGTTGCGCAGCGTTGCCCCGAAGCCGACGCCGCGCTCGCCGACACGGTCGGCGATGAGGCGCTCGAGCCCGTCGAACGCTCCCCCGCAGATGAACAGCACGTTGCTGGTGTCGATCTGCAAGAACTCCTGGTGCGGGTGCTTGCGGCCGCCCTGCGGGGGCACCGATGCCACGGTGCCCTCCAGGATCTTGAGCAGCGCCTGCTGGACACCCTCGCCCGAGACGTCGCGGGTGATCGATGCATTCTCAGCCTTGCGTGCGATCTTGTCGATCTCGTCGATGTAGACGATCCCGGTCTCGGCACGCTTCACGTCGAAGTCCGCTGCCTGCAACAGCTTCAGCAAGATGTTCTCGACGTCCTCGCCCACGTAGCCGGCCTCGGTGAGCGCGGTGGCATCGGCGATGGCGAACGGCACGTTGAGCATGCGCGCCAGCGTCTGCGCCATCATCGTCTTGCCGCAGCCGGTGGGGCCGATCAGCAGGATGTTCGACTTGGCTATCTCGACATCTTCAGCCGCGCCCGGGCCGGAAGGCTCGAGGCGCATGCGCTTGTAGTGGTTGTAGACAGCTACCGAGAGGATCGTCTTGGTCCTGTCCTGGTCGATGATGTAGTCGTCGAGGAACGCGAAAATCTCACGAGGCTTGGGCACCGCTTCGAACGGCGTCTCGGTCGTCGTCTCGATCTCGTCGTCAATGATCTCGTTGCACAGGTCGATGCACTCGTCGCAGATGTAGACACCCGGGCCCGCGATGAGCTTGCGCACTTGCTTCTGGGACTTGCCGCAGAACGAGCACTTGAGCAGTTCACCTCCCTCGCCGAACTTCGCCACGTTGCACCTCCCTCCTGCGAATGAGCTTGCCGACTCTTGCACACCTGTGCGACACCGGGGCGTACACCCGAGTCGTCCGCCAAGGATGGCACAGCACGAGCGATAACACATGATGCGTTGGGCTGCGGCAGAGGTGGCACGACACATCGCAACGAGGCGTTGCAGCTGACATCGAAGGGGGCTTTGCCGGCGCGCCGGTAGGCTCCGCGCTTCGTGAAGACGACGCTGACGCCGCTTGATCCAGCGGATTTCATCGGGCCCGCGCCAGTTACTGAACCTGATCCGTCCCGACTCGACGACGCGTCGGCGGGCGACGACGCCGGGAGCGCAAGCGCCGAGGATGCCCCCGGCTCGGTCGGCGAGGACAATCCCAGCGACGGCGACGTCACGAATGAGCGGTTCATCGGACCCCGTGTCAAGCTGACCGTCGAGGTTGACGCCGAGACATTCGACGCCGACGTCGAGGCTGCGTTCCGCAAGCTTGCTCGCGAGGTGCGCATTCCGGGTTTCCGCCCGGGCCGGGCACCCCGTCGCGTGCTGGAGTCGCACTTCGGATCCGAGATCGGTCGGGCTCAGGCGCTGGAAGAAGCGGTGCCCCGCTATTACGCCGAGGCGGTGCGTGACAACCACGTCGACGTCGTGAACCAGCCAGAGCTGGAGCTCACCCTCGACGGCAGCGACGGGCCGGTGGCGTTCGAAGCGACCGTCGAGATCCGGCCGGTGGTGTCCGTCTCGGGCTACGAGGATCTGCAGATCGAGATTCCCAGCCCCGAGCCGACCGACGAGGAGATCGACATCCGCATCGACGAGACGCGCCGCCAGTTCGCCGATATCGCCGAGGTGGATCGTGCCGCTGCGCAAGGCGACCGCGTCACGATTGACATCGAGGGATCCGTGAAGGGCGAACCGCTCCCCGGCCTCTCAGCGCAGGACTATCTCTACGAGGTCGGCAGCGGCGGCATCGTTCCGGAGGTCGACGAGCACCTGACCGGCAGCGAGGCCGGCGCCGACTTGTCGTTCAGCGCGCCGCATCCGGTGCAACCGGAGATGGAGATCGACTTCGAGATCACCGTCAACACGGTGTCGGAGCTGGTGTTGCCCGAACTCAACGACGACTGGGTCGACGAGAACACCGAGCACGACAGCGTCGCCGAATTGCGCGAGGCCACCACCCGTCAACTGGGCTTCGGCCGCATCATGCAGGCCAACATGGTGCTGCGGGATGAGGCGCAGAAGCAGATTGCGGACCTCGTGGAGGGACCAGTGCCTGATGCCATGGTCAGTGAGGCGATCGCCGACCGCATGCAGGAGCTGGGCAGCGGGCTGCAGCAGCGGAACATGACGATCGAGGAGTGGCTCGAGGCAACCGGTCAGGAGCCGGCATCGTTCATCGGAGAACTGCGAGACGACGCCGAGCGAGGCGTCCGTCTCGACTTGGCACTGCGCGCCGTGGCAGCGGCCGAAGCGCTGGAAGCCGACGACGATGACATCGACGGAGAGCTGGAGCGCATGGCGGCGACCGACGGCCGCAGCGCCGCCCAGCTACGCGAGGTCATCGCCGAGACCGACGGGCTCGCACACTTGACCTCAGCAATTTGCAAGAGCAAGGCGCTGCAATGGGCGATCGAGGCCGCCACACTCATCGGACCGGACGGCGACACCATCGAGCGTTCTGCGCTCGAACTTCCCACGGCTGACGATGCTGGGGGCGCCGAAGACACCGACGACGATCTTGACGGCACAGACTCTGACGACAGAGGGGACACACCGTGACAGCCGAGTTCTCCGCAAGTTCGCATGACGCTCGCCGCCGTGGGGACCACAGCATCGAGCGGCACCGCACCATCAACTACCTGGTTCCCACCGTGGTGGAGCAGACCAATCGCGGCGAGCGCGCGTACGACCTGTACTCCCGGCTGCTCAAGGAGAACATCATCTTCCTGGGCACGCCCATCGACGACATCGTGGCCAACCTGGTGTGCGCGCAGATGATCCATCTCGAGTCGGAAAACCCCGACAAGGACATCAACATCTACATCAACTCGCCGGGCGGCGACATCAGCTCGCTGTTCGCCATCTACGACACCAGCCAGTACATCCGCAACGACATCACCACGATCTGCCTGGGACAGGCGGCGTCGGCCGCCGCAGTGCTGCTGGCCGCGGGCACTCCGGGCAAGCGGATGGCGCTGCCCAATGCGCGGGTGCTGCTGCACCAGCCCTACGGGCAGGCGATGGGTCAGGCGACCGACATCGAGCTGGCGGCCCGGGAGATCGACCGTATGCGTGAGCGGCTCGAGCGGATCATTGCGCACCACACCGGCCAGGATCTTGAGCGCATCCACACTGATACGGAGCGTGACTTCATCATGGATGCCGACGCCGCCAAGGAATACGGGATCATCGACGAGGTGATCGCGAACCGCCAGGTGCTCGAAGACGGTCCGATCCGCGCCGCCTAGCGCGCGGTTTCTGGTACGCCCGCGTCCGGCGCTGCGGGTCCTGTCGCCGAACACCCCGCAGTCCTCGCAAGCTGCGGGCTGCGGGGCCCCGTTCGGCGCCACCCACAGCGCCTCACTGGAGCGGGGCCGCCGCGACCAAGCCATAGGTCTGGAGCGGACGACGGGAATCACTGAGCCCCCGCAGCACACCATGTGCTGCCAGCATCATCAGCTCGGAAGGCTGAGGTTCTCTGGAGCGGACGACGGGAATCGAACCCGCATCATCAGCTTGGAAGGCTGAGGTTCTGGCCATTGAACTACGTCCGCGGCGACGGCCGAGGGTAGCGGCGCGCGGAGGTCCGGTCAGTCGAGGTTGAACGGCAGCGGGGTCGTGGTGGCCGTTCGGTCGGTGCTGTCGAGCCTGACCTGCAGCTCGGTATCGGGCTCGAACCAAGGTGGGTCGAGCAGTGCTAGGCCGATGTTGGTGTTGAAGCGTGGCGAGCGTGCGAGGGCTCGCAGCGTGCCGACCGGGTGGCCGTCGGGGCTCTGCATCGAGCGTGGTGATCGCAGTGGTGACGCGGGGTCGCCTTCGATTACGAGACCGACGAGGCGTCGCTGGTTGCCCGACGCCCGTCGCGCCTGCAGCGCTGCCTTGCCGATGAAGTCGTGACCCGATCCGCTGCCGTCGACATCGTCCAGGTTGACGAAGCGGCCGATGCCTGCTTCGTCTGGGTCGGTGTCGGGATCGGTATCGCCACCGAATGACAGCAGGAAGCTCTCGATGCGCTCGGGGTTGTTCGGCGCGCCGACGCCGATTCCGAAGGGCTCACCTGCTTCCCACAGCAGGTCCCAGAGCTGCTCGCCTTTGGTGCCGTCCATCAGGAAGAGCTCAAAGCCGCCTTGGCCAGACCAGCCGGAGCGGCACACCACTACGGGGATGCTGTCGGTTGCGCTGCCGCCCTGGGGGCGGTGGTCGTGGCGGACGAAACGGAAGAAGCGGATGTCGCGTGCCCACTCCCCTAGTGCGGCGGCGACCACATCGTCGGCTCGGGGGCCCTGGATTGCCAGCGGCCAGACATCGGGCTCGGTGACCTCAACGTCGTAGCCGCCTTCGCCGGCCACCGCCCGTGCCCACAGCAGCACGTCGCTGTCGGCAATCGAGAGCCAGAACGTCGTCTCGTCGATGCGCAGCGCCATCGGGTCGTTCACCAAGCGGCCGTCGTGATCGCACATCGGCGCATAGCGGGCCGTGCCCACCGGCAGGTCGCGCAGATCCCGGGCGCAGAGGTAGGTCACCAACCGGTGGGCGTCCGCTCCGGCGATCTGCACCTGCCGTTCGCAGCCCACATCCCAGATCGCCGCCGCCTCGGTGAGCGCCCGGTATTCCGCCGCAGGGTCGTCTGTACCGATCGGCAGGACCGTGTGGTTGTACACCATCGCCTTGGTCATTCCCGCTGCAGTGGCGCGGTCGGTGAACGGCGTAACCCTGGTGCGGGGACCGACGACCAGTTCCACGCGGCGCTAGCGGCCGAGCACCTGTAAGTGCCCCCGATCGCGCAGGCGCTCGATGAACGCTTCGGTGTACGCGTCTTCGGGGTCGGCCCGCACTGCTTGGTCGATGGCGTACGCGTCGTCTCCGACCAGGATGCGCCACCGGCCCGCCAGCACATCGGACAGGATGATCTCCGCCGCTTGCGCGGCAGAGGTGGGTGCGTCGTCACGGAATCGGGTGTTTCGATCCTCGATCATCGCTTCGACCTGCTCGTCGCTGAACGCATCGAGATCGACTCCCCGAGCCGCCATGTTCTTGCGGATGAGGGGGATGTCAACCCCGTGGGCGGAGAAGCTGTTCAGCGCGATCGACGTGCCGATGTGCCCCGGCATCACGACGTGGGCGCTGACATGCGGTGCGTGCAGGGCCAAATCAACTTGCAGCGCTTCGGTGAAGCCCTTCACCGCGAACTTGGCTGCGCAGTACGACGTGTGCGGCAAGCCGGGGCCGATCGTCGCCCAGAAGCCGTTGATGCTGCTGGTGTTGACCATGGCTCCCCCGTCGGAACGAACGAGCATGTCCATGAATGCCCGCGCGCAGTTGAGCACCCCGTGCCAGCACACGTCGAACGTCTTGTCCCAGGCGGCGCGCTGGTCGTCGATCACGAAGCTGCCCCCGCCGCCGACGCCGGCATTGTTGAACAGCAGGTTGATGTGGTCGGTGTCGTGCTGAGCGGCGACTTCCGCCGCAAACGCCGTCACGGCGTCCGCGTCGGTCACATCGCACTGGTGCGTGGTGATGCGCACCCCGCTCGAGCCGCTGGCGGCCATCTCCGCCGTGAGCGCAAGTTCCTCGGCATTGAGATCGCAGGCGGCAACATGCGCACCGGCCGCGGTGAGCTGGCGAACAAGCTCACGCCCCATGCCTGTGCCGCCGCCGGTCACCACCGCGATGCGGCCTGCGAGTTCAGTCACAGCCATTGCTCAGCCCTCCGGAGGCCCATCGGCGAACATCGCCGCAGCCGCGGCTTCCATGTCCTCTGGGCTCACATCTCGCATATGGGTGGCGATCGACCACTTGTGCCCGAACGGGTCGCGGATGCTGCCGAAGCGGTCGCCCCAGAACATGTCCTCGGGCGGCATCAGCACCTCCGCGCCCATCGCCACCGCTTTCTCGATGGTCGCGTCACAGTCATGGACGTAACGGTGCATCGTCACGGTCGAACCGTTCAGTGCCGCAGGCGCAGAGGGTTCGCCTCCCCACTCCGGGAAGTCGTCAGCCAGGAAGAGCAAGCCGTCGCCGAGCACCAACTCGGCGTGCATCACCTTGTCGCCGCCCGGCGCCATCTGGCGGTTGGTCTCCTGGGCACCGAAGGCGGCTGTGTACCACTCAATGGCATCGGCCGCTCCTCCGGGAGATCCGTCGGTTCGGGCGCCGATGGTCATGTAGGGCACGACGAAAGGCCGATCTGCAGGTATGGGATTGACGTCGCTCATGGGCGCGGACTCTAGCCACGGCCTGCTGGCCGCGATACCGCCGCCCCGGCGTTCGCCCTCACCCCTCAAGGCTGCGAAAATCAAGGCCTATTGGAGATGGACATTCGGCACGCTCGCTCCACACTGTGCGATGCCGGCAAGGAGGACTCCCATGAGGCAGGTCGACCACTGGATCGGAGGCCAGCGCACGCAGGGCTCGCCGAAGACGATGTTCGAGGTGACCGACCCGGTCGCCGGCAGCGTCATCGCCACGGTGCCCATGGCCTCGCCAGGCGATGTGGATGCCGTCGTGAGCGCGGCACGCACAGCGTGGGAGGGGTGGCGGGAGGCCTCCATCTCGTCGCGTGCGGCGGTCATGTTCGCGTTCCGCGAGCTGCTCGAGGAGCACCGCTTGGAGCTGGCCGAGATGGTGTCGGCCGAGCACGGCAAGGTCCGCGCCGACGCCATGGGTGAGATGAGGCGAGGCATCGAGGTGGTGGAGTTCGCCTGCGGCGTCGGCCAGCTGCTCAAGGGCGAGCGCACCGACGACATCAGCACCGAGCACGACGCCTACACAGTGCGCCAGCCGGTCGGCATCGTGGCAGGCATCACGCCGTTCAACTTCCCTGCAATGGTGCCGATGTGGATGTATCCGGTGGCCATCGCCTGCGGCAATTGCTTCGTGCTCAAGCCGTCCGAGAAAGACCCGTCGGTGGCGGTGCGCATCGGCGAGCTGTTCGCCGAGGCGGGGCTGCCCGACGGGGTGTTCAACGTGCTCCACGGTGATGCCGATGCAGTGAATGCGCTGTGCGAGCACCCGGGGATCGACGCCGTGAGCTTCGTGGGCTCCACGCCCATCGCCCGTCACGTGCACCGCACGGCGTCGATGGCCGGCAAGCGGGTGCAGGCGCTCGGCGGGGCGAAGAACCACATGATCGTGCTGCCCGATGCCGACATCGGCCAGGCGGCCGACGCCGCCGTGTCGGCCGGCTACGGGTCGGCCGGCGAGCGCTGCATGGCTATCTCGGTGGTCGTGGCGGTGGGCGGGGTCGCCGACGACCTGTCAGAAGCGATCTGTGAGCGCATCGACGCGTTGCGCATCGGCCCAGGTCTCGACGCCGAGCCCATGGACATGGGGCCACTGGTGACCGCCGAGCACCGTGACCGGGTGCTGAGCTACATCGACCTGGGCGAGACCGAGGGCGCGGTGCTGCGGCGGGACGGTCGCGGGCTGGTGGTGGACGGCCACCCCGATGGTTACTGGGTCGGGCCCACCCTGCTCGATGAGGTCACGGCGGAGATGAAGGTCTACGAGGACGAGATCTTCGGTCCCGTGCTGTGCCTGGTGCGGGTGGACTCGTTCGAAGAGGCGATGGAGCTCATCGAGAACAACCAGTTCGGCAACGGCGTGGCGCTGTTCACCCGCGACGGCGGGGCGGCGCGGCGGTTCCGGCGTGAGGCCCCAGTCGGGATGGTCGGCGTGAACGTAGCCATCCCCGTGCCGATGGCGTACCACTCATTCGGGGGATGGAAGGATTCGCTGTTCGGCGACCACCACATGCACGGCCCCGAAGGCATCCGCTTCTACACCCGCCTGAAGGCCGTCACCGAGCACTGGCCCGACCCCGCCGACCGCGGCGTCGACCTGGGATTCCCCACCGCCCGCTGAGCCCCCGCTAGGGCGCCATGCGCATGGCGCGAACGCTCCGGCGTCGCGCTCAGCAGATGTGTGTGTATGTTGGGTGTATGCCGCGGATGCAGGTGTACCTGTCCGACGATCTTTACGACATCGTCAAGTCACAAGGACTGTCGGCGTCGCGCCTGCTGCAAGACGCTGTGCGAAGCCACTGCCTGCGTCAAGAGAAGATTGCTGAAGCGCACGCGTATGCCCAGGAGATCTTCGCCGAGTTCGGGCCGCCCACTGCCGAGGACATCGAGTGGGCCGAGGCCAAGGCGCGCGAAATCGCCGACGCTCTGCGTACAGGCGAACAGGCTGCTGCGACGCACCCTCGATGCTCGCCCGCGGGCTGAGGCCCTCGGCGGGCATCGTGACGTCGCTGGTCTTGGATTCCGGCGGGCTCAGCCGTTTGGCCGAGCCCCGAAGCCAGAGCGCTCAACTCGCCGTTTCTCTTGCTCGCACCCTTTCGTGGCCTCCCGTCGTTCCGACCGTCGTGCTGACCGAGTCGCTGAGCGGCCGGCCACGAACCGATGCGGCCGTCAACCGCTTCCTCAAGATATGCATCGTGGTGGAAGAGATCCCCGAGGAGCTTGCACGCAGGGCGGGCGTGCTGCGAACACTCGCTGGGCGCGGTTCGGCCGTCGACGCCCTGATCGTGGCGACGGCCGAACCCGGCGGCGCTGTGCTCACTGGCGATGTCGGCGACCTCGGCGCGCTCGCCGACCATGCCGACGGCGTCAGCATTCACCGAGCCTGACGAACACCCGCGGCGGACGAGATCGGCACTAGGTGGATTGGTCGTACACGCGGTCGGCCAAGGCGGTGATGTCGTCCGCCATGGCGAGTCTGGCCCGCCATTCGGTGGGCATGGCCTCGGCTCTGTGGCGACACATCAGGTGAGGTACGTTAAGTACTTCAAGTACGTCAGCCGAAGGGATACACGCTCCGATGACGTATCTGTCCTACAGCGACACCCGCCGACACCTGCGCGATGCGCTCAACACGGCAGAAGCCGGCGTGCCAGTCGGGATCAGCCGTCGAGACAGGCGAGTCGCGCTCGTCGACGTGAGTCTGCTGCTGGAGCTGTTGACCTCCTGTCCGCAGGTCCAACGCCCCGAGGCAGTCGCTGAGGACGGCGGTTGGTCGGTGCTGCTGCCCGGCACGCCGATCGCCGCTGAAGGAGACAGTCTTGATGATGCCGTCGAGGAGTTGATCGTGGCGCTCCGCGAGTATGCGGAGGATTGGATCGAGCGCCTGAAGAACGCCCCGAACCATGCGGACAACTGGCCCTTGGTGCAACTGGTGTGCCTGAGCACCGATGCGAAGCTCGCGGACTGGATTCGCGGCAGCGATCGGTGAGCTATCGCGCTCCTACGCGCATCGCCCATGCTCGATTCTGCAAGGCGGAGGGATGGCAGGTAGTGCGCTCGGCGACCGGAAAGCGCAACACCCACCACGACACGTACGAGTTGAGTCTCGGGAACGGCGACGTGCTGCGGACCCGGGTTTCACGGCCGGCGAACAAGGAGACCTACGGCCCCAGTGCGTGGGCGCACATACTCCGCGACCAGCTCGCTGTGACTGAAGGTGAATTCTGGGACTGCGCTGAGCGGGGCATCGTTCCGGCTCGCGGCCAAGCCCCGGTCAGTTCGCAGCGTGGAACCCCCATCGGGGTCCTGTTCCAGCTCAAGCAGCAGGTCGGCCTGTCAGAAGCCGAGATTGCCGCTCTGTCGCGAGACGAGGCGATCGAGCGACTCGACGAGTACTGGGCCACCGGGCAGTAGGGCTGACCATTGCTGCGGACGTGGCAAAGCTCCACGCTCGCGCGAGGCAGTCGGGAAGGCGGGATTTGAACCCACGACCCCCTGCTCCCAAAGCAGGTGCGCTACCAGGCTGCGCCACTTCCCGAGTCTGAAGAGCTGAGTCAGCAGGGCTGACAGTTCTGTTTCGAAGATCGATCGTACCGCTGGCGGTACGGGAGGCCTGCGTGGATTATTGGATCTGCGCTGGCGCTTCGCGTTGCCGGCAATCGGTGCGACGCGGTGAGGTCAATCGTCGACAGCGATGACTTGGGTGGGACAGCTCGCTGCTGCGGTTCGCACGGCGCTGTGGTGTTCGGCGCTGGGACTGTCTTCGAGGAGCTGTACGAGCCCGTCATTGCCGACCTCGAAGATGCCCGGAGCGATCATCTCGCACGAGCCGCTGCCGATGCACTTGTCGACGTCGATGGTGATCTTCACTCTGCCTCCCAGATAGGGATGAACCTGACTCGGTCCGGCTCGATTGCGGACCTTGTTGCGTTATGTCTGCGCTACAACGGTACGCGACGCCACGGCGGTGCCCTACGCATCGTTGCCGATGTCAGGCGAGCTGGCGAGCCGTCGGGCGGGCACTTCGGCGCAAGTGACGCGTGCCCGTTACTCTCGGCGGCGGCCACGACCGGCCACGAGCGCAAGCGCTTCGTCACCTACCAGGAGGACCGACGTGAAGATCGGCGTGATGATGTTCCCCACCGACAAGGCCATCGGGCCCGTCGAGTTGGCCAAAGCCACGGAAGAACGGGGCTTCGAGTCGCTGTGGTTGCCCGAGCACAGCCACATCCCCACCAGCCGCGAGACGCCATGGGGCGGTCGCGAGGGTGCGCCGCCACTGCCCGAGGAATACTGGCGCACGCACGACCAATTCGTGTCGCTGGGCGCTGCGGCAGCGGTCACCGAGAACATCATGCTCGGCACCGGCATCACGCTCGTTGCTCAGCGCGACCCGATCTGGCTGGCGAAGGAAGCCGCCACGGTCGACCGGATCTCGAACGGCCGCTTCATCTTGGGCATCGGCTACGGCTGGAACAAGGAAGAGCTGCGGAACCACGGCGTGAAGTACACCGACCGGCGTGCCATCACCCGCGAGATGATGCTGGCGGTGCGCGAGCTGTGGACGAAGGACGAGGCCGAGTTCCACGGTGACTGGGTGAACTTCGACTCGTCGTGGGCGTGGCCCAAGCCGATCCAGGAGGGCGGGCCAAAGGTCATCCTCGGCGGTGCCGCCGGGCCGAAGACCATCGCCGACATCGTGGAGTTCTGCGACGGCTGGATGCCGATCTCGGGCCGTTACGACTTCGACGTGCCGATCAAGCAGATCCGTGAGTCGGCGATCGAGGCCGGCCGTGACCCCGATGAGATCGAGTTCGGCCAGTTCGGCACACCGCCCAAGCCGGAGATCATCGAGAGCCTCGCTGAGGTCGGCTGCACACGGGTGGTGCTCGGCCTGCCGCCGGCCGACGCAGACACGGTGCTGCCGATCCTCGACAAGTACACCGAGCTGCTGTAGCCGCCCGCTGCCCCATTCGGCAGCAGCTTCACGGGCGACCACACCATTGACAGACAACCAGCGGCGTCAACTGCATCTCATGCCGCCGCGGAGATCAAGCGCTCGACGTTGCGCACTGCTGGCCTCGCCAGCGGGAACAATGTGGCGGTGACTGACAGCGCGCCCGGCGTGGAACGGCTCGACGTCGTCGACGAGGTCGGGCGTTACCTGCGCACTGCCCCACGCGACGAGGTGCACCAGCGAGGCGAGTGGCACCAGGTGTTCCACTGCCAGATCGTCACGCTGCGTGACGGCGTGCCGACCGCGGTGCTGCAGCAGCGTTCTCGCTCCAAGGCGGCCTTTGCGGGGCTGATCGACGTCAGTGCGGCCGGGCATCTTGCCGCCGGCGAGACACCGCTCGATGGGGTGCGGGAGCTCGAAGAAGAGCTCGGCCTGTCGCCCGCCAGCACCGACCTCGTGCCGCTCGGCATACGCCGGCTGGCCGACGACAGCGGCGAGGGCACGCTGAACTGCGAGCTGACCAGCGTGTACCTGCTGCGCGACGACCGCCCGCTCACCGACTATCTGCTGGCCCGCGATGAGGTCGACGCCGTGCTCGACGTGCCCATCGCCGACCTTCTGGCACTGTTCGGCGGAGCTCGCTCGATCACGGTGCAGGGCGTCTCGTCAGCCGGGCATCCCGACGCCAGCGAGGTCACGTTCGAAGTCACCCTCGACGACTTCGTGCCCGGGGCCGAATACTGGGTGGTGCTGATGGTGATGGCCCAGCGATTCCTCGCCGGCCAAGGCCCGCTCGCCGTCTAAGGCCGAGCCGGTCGCTCAGACGTGCTCGGCAATGAGGGCCAGCATCTCGCTGCCGTAGGACTCGAGCTTGGCCGGTCCGATGCCCGGTACGGCGAGCAGCTCGGCCTCGGTACGGGGACGCTGCGTTGCGAGCGCAATGAGGACTGCGTCCGGGGCCACGACGTACGCCGGTACGCCGTCGGCGCGGCTGCGCCGGAGGCGCCACGCGCGCAGTGCTTCGAACAGTGCCGCATCACTCGGATCGGTCGGCGGTTCGGGCTTGGATCGACGGGCCGCTGGTTGCGCTTCGGTGCCCGGCTGGACAGCCGGGTCAGCTGGGTCGCCCGGGAAGGCGCGACTGCCGGACCTTGGGCCAGCTCCAGACCCTGCGCCTCCCCCGGACTCTCGCGACGCTGATCCGGCAAGTATCGGCACGGGTTCGGCGGGCAGCGGCGGAGCGAGTTCGCTGAGCTCGACCAAGAACGGCGACGGCGGATCGTCGCTGATGAAGGTCACGGATGCAGCACAGCGAGTCAGTGCCACATGGAAGACACGGCGTTCTTCCTCGATGTCGTGGGCGAGACGGTGCGGCATGAGGCCTTCGGAGGCCTCATAGACGATGACGTGGGGCCATTCGAGGCCCTTCACTCGGTGGACGGTCGCGAGTCGCACACCTGGTCGCCGCGCCGGATTCACCGGCGCAGCGCCGCTCGGCGGGCGAGCCTCGTCATTGCCGAAGCCAGCTGCGTCCGAGGCACCGAACCCTGACAAGCGGTCGGCCAACCACGCAGCGAAGCTGGCCGGGTCGGGATGCAGGTGCGCCACCGAGATGAGCGCCCGCAAGTCATCACCGTGAGCAGACCTGTCCACGGAGCGGCGCGACGCATCCAAGCGGGTGTCAAGGCTGTACCCCAAGCCCAGCTCATCCCGAACGATCTCGAGAATGGCTTCAGTGGTGAGCTGCTCGTTCGCGGTTCGCTGTCGCAGCATGTCGATGTCGTCCGCGTACTGGTCGATCTTGGTCGCTGTGCGGTCGTCGCTGAGTCGGGCCGCCAGCGCCCGCAGCGCGCCGAGACTGCGCTGCTCGCCGATCCACTCGATCACGCGAGGAGAGATTCCGCGCGGCGGTCGGCGTGCCGCATCCGATAGCGCGCCGCCAGGCAGTGCGTGACGGGGCGCGACCGCCAACTTGAGCCATGCCAGCGCGCCCGCGACGCCGGTGCGCTCCATGAACCCCCGTCCCAGCGGAGCATCTGCCGCTACGCCCAGCTCCCCGAGCACGATCTGCGGCACGAGCAGCGTGCTGTTGACCCGCGTCAGCACCGCGATGTCGGAAGGCTGGATGCCGCTGTCGATCAGGGCCGTCACGGTCTCGCGCATCGCCGCTGCCGACTCCGGCCCCGTCTTGACGGCGAGTGCCCCGTCGTTACGGTCGCCGTCTTGTCGGGTTTGCGACTCCATCGTCGATGACGCGTCGCCGATGGACGCATCGGGAGTTGCCGCGGTGATCTGCTTGTCGATGCGGCGGCGATTGTGCGACAGCAGGTTGATCGCTGCGTCGACCACCGGCGGCGGGCAGCGGTAGTTCACCTTCAGGTGGTGACGTGCCGCCCCCGGGAAGTACTTGTCGAAGTCGATGAGCCACTGCGGCGACGCTCCGGCGTAGCCGTAGATGGTCTGATCGTCGTCGCCGACAGCGAACACGTCGGCGCGGGGGCCCGCCAGCAGACGGATCATCAACAGGTGGGCGGGCGTCAAGTCCTGGAATTCGTCCACGAGCAACGCACCGCACGCACGGCGTGCAGCGGCACGGGCTGCCGGGTCGACTAGCAAGATCTCGATCGCCCCGATGATCTGGTGGTCGAAGTCGACCAGTCCATCAGCCGACAGCTCCTTGACATATTGCGGCGCCAACGTCGAGAACTCCGGCACGTCAGGCTGGAATTCGCCTTCGACTTCGACGGGGTCACGCAACCCCAGCCGTGAAGCGCTCAGTGCCTCCAGCCATGGTGCGAGCTGATCGGTCATCGCCCTCCGGCGACGCTTGACGAGGCCGTCAAGACGGTCGCGCACACCCATCTCGTCGATGACCTGGACCCGGCTTCGGCCCGCCGGGTGTGCGAAGGGGCCAGTGCCGTTGCAGATGGCCAAGGCGATGCTGTTGAGGGTCCGCACTTGCAGTCCCGTCAGGTCACCCGTGCGCTCCTCCATCTCACGGCGGGCTCGGACGTTGAAAGCCACCAAGCACACCGCCCCGGCGGCAACCCCGAGGTCCCTCACGAGATAGCGCGCCCGCTCGGTGAGCACCCGGGTTTTGCCCGACCCTGCGGGCGCAACGATGCACGCAGCCCCGCCCAGGTGGCCGACAGCCGCATGCTGATCCGATGCCAGGTCGGCTCGCGGCGCGGCCGGCTGCACCCCGCGCAGGCTGCCTGCCGCCAGATTGGCCGCAGGAACCACCGGAGCAGCCAGTTCGAACGCCTCCAGCGGCCCGCCATCGCACCACACCGGCCCGGCATCGGTGACGACATCGCCGCCGGTGACACTCCCCGAAGTCGAGTCTGCTGGACTGGCACCGACGGCATCCAGCCCAGCGCTGCGCTGAGCGCCGAGCTTGAGCGCCGCTTCGACGGGGGCGAATCGGGCCTGCTCAGGTTGCCGAGCGTCGACGGTGTTCGCGGTGATGAGGTGCGTCAGCACTTCCGATCGCATGGTCAGTCCCGGCGACAGTTCCCACCACGGCGACTGCCACACCGGCGCAGCATCGGGCAGATCACCGTCGAACTCAATGACCAGCCGGGTCCGCTGCAACCAGGCGTCACGCAAACGGCGGCCAGCCGCCGCGCTGAAATCGCCGAGGCTGACGTGCAGGCGTTCGCAGTCGGCCCACGCGCCCGGCGCCGCGTCGCCGGGCCGCACCAGAACACAGCGTCCTAACTCGGGTGGGCCGGCGAGTGCGTCTGCGGTCAGTCTCATGCAGGACTTGCGCTCACGCGGAACGTGTCTTGGGCACAGCGCCGTGCCCGCAGTTCGGCCTGTGGCGCAGCATGTGGCCCGCTAGCGGCCGATGCCGATGAGGTGCATCGCCTCCGCACGGGTTGCGGTGTTGCGGAATTGCCCACGTACCGCCGAGGTGATGGTGAGCGACCCGGGCTTCTGCACGCCTCGCATCGACATGCACTGATGCTCGGCCTCGACAACCACGAGCGTGCCCCGCGGCTCGAGCACCTCCATCAGCTTGTCGGCGACTTGGGTGGTGAGTCGTTCCTGCACCTGCGGCCGGCGGGCGTAGGCCTCCACCAGCCGGGCGAGCTTCGACAGCCCCGTGATCATGCCCCGCTCGCCGGGGATGTACGCCACATGGGCACGGCCTACGAATGGCATGAGGTGGTGCTCGCACATCGAATAGAAGGGGATGTCACGCACCATGACCATCTCGTCATGGCCGGTTTCGAACTGCACCTTCAGGTGATGCTCAGGATCTTCCTGCAGACCAGCGAATACTTCGGCATACATGCGGGCGACGCGTTTGGGCGTCTTTTGCAGCCCGTCCCGATCGGGGTCCTCGCCGATCGCGAGCAGGATCTCCCGGACTGCCTTCTCGATGCGGTCCGTGTCGACCTGCTGGTCGGTCACGGCGCCATTCGTCTCAGCGATCGACATCGCCCCAGGAGCAATACCGGACGCCGGATCAACGTCGGTACCAGAATCTGAGGCAGTAACCGAGCCCTGCGGCATCCGGTGAACCTACCCGCGTTGACCGGGGACGCCATAGCGATTTGCCATCGCAGCCCGCGACAGCCGATGCGCCCCCGGCAGGACTCGAACCTGCAACCGGCGGGATAGAAGCCCGCTGCGCTGTCCAGTTGCGCCACGGGGGCTCGGGCCACGACGACCCAGCGCCATCCTGCCACCGAAGCGCCGCCGGTCCAAGGGTGCTGCCGCGCAGCAACGGGCCTCATCAGTACATTCGGGAGTCCGGCCTACCCATGGCGCCGTCCCTCGGAGGGAACCGAACGTGACCGAGAAGAACCCTGGCTTCCGCTTCGATACCAACGAGCTCCAGTGGATCCACTACGAGGGCAGCCCGCGGTTCGACTACCCGATCGATTACGACATCGCCGTGCTCGGCCACGAGCAGGACGCCGGGCGGCTGGACCTGCTCATTCGCTGGGCTCCAGACGCCTACTGCCACTTCCACCGCCACGTGGCGACAACCGCCTCGCTGGTGCTCGAGGGCGAGCATCACGTGATCGACGTCGATGACAACGGCAACGAGGTGCACCACGATGTCCGGCCCGCTGGCACGTACTGCAGCGGCCCGGGCGGCGATGTGCACATGGAGCGTGGCGGCCCCGAGGGCTCGCTGGTGCTGTTCTCGATGCACGAGCCCACCGGGCGGATGTTCGAAGTGCTCGACGCCGACTACCACATCCTGGCTGAGACAACCATCGAGTCATTCAGAGAGCAGGCCCGCGAACTCGCAAGCTGACCCTCGTTGCCATAGCGCATCGGCACATGCGAGCGTCAATCGCTCAGGCTTGCCGCCGTCGCTGCCTGTTGCATGTCATCAGCCAGTGCACGTGACAAGGCCTCGCACAGCCGATCGTCCGCCCAACCGGTCTCGTTGGCTTCACACACCAATCGCCACACTTCGAAGCCCAACGCCGTTTCGTCGCCCGCGATGAACGCGGCCGTCAGGTCCGCTTGAAGCGCAAGGGGGTCGGAACCTCCTGCTCGTAGCCACGCCTCGACAACATCGCGCGTGCTGTGCTGGCCGGTGTTCCGGCTGGGCAGCGATCGAGGGGCCGAACCTGTCACGAATCCAACGGTACCCGGCGCTGCCCATCGGCTCCCACCGAAAAACGATTTCGCTGCTCGCCGTCGCTGGATCAGGATGTGCGCAGGGCGCTCACAGGACGCATCGCCAGCATGTCGGAACCGCCGGGTGCGCGCCTTCTCCTACTCGTAGCCATGACAGAGTATTCACACACGTCGCCCACCGAAGTCCGGGCCATCTTCAACAACTACGTGCTACCTCGTGTTCAGTCAGGTGAAGTTGCTGAGTTGGTACAAAGCAGCGGTACAGCCAGCCCGTCCTCGGGACAGCCGCCCGGCACCCGTAGCGAGCGGGTCGTGTACCTCGATGGCGGAGAGCGGATTGCGGTCGCTCACCGGTTCGTCTTGCCCGACGGCAGCATCGGCGGATCTGGCCGGCCCGATCCCAAAGCTGTGCGGTTCGGCAGCGAGTGGCTCATCGCCGGCCCGGACTAGCTGCGTTCGTCGGGAGACTCGACAATCCCGGCTGTCACAGCCAGAACTGCGCGCCTGCGTCGACACAACCAACCGCGCCAGCTCGATGAATCGTCGGCCACACGACGATCTCGTCAGGTCATCTCCGCCTGCGACGCGTCGCGATACGCCTCGGTGAGAGCGGCCAACAACTCCTCGTTGAAGTCCCGAACGGTGTTGCCCTTCCCGATCTGGACGTCGGCCAGTTCCTCTATCTGTCCGATGAAATGCGGCGCCCTCTTCTCGAACACACTGCGCCAGAACTGGAGAGACGCCCCGCCGTCGTTCCAAATCGTGACCAGCCCGACATTGTCGCCCATGAGTCGAGGCAGGAGGGTGTGACGCTTCGCCCCCTTTCCTTCGTACGTTGAGAGCCTGACAAGGCCTTGTCGCTCCAGGTCGCGTGCCCACTCGAGTAAGCGGTGCAGCCTTGCCTGCGATTCATCAGGAACCGAACTGATAGTGGCTTCAAACCGCTCGCTTCCGGTGTACAGCGTGCCGGAATCCTGACGGCGAGTCCGTTCGACAGTCACCTCGTGCCGTTCAGGCGTCACACGTTGAGGGAGCACGACCGAACTCCCGCTGATGTCGAACGCGTTGACTGCAACCAAGTCGATGACCAGCTTGTCAGTGACATGTTCCAAGTACGCCACCAGCGTCATCAGTTCCGGCGGTACCGAGTCCAGGACGAAGACGAGCCGGAATCGTCCCTCGCGAAGATGCTCACCGAGTGACTCCGTGAACTCGTCAGAATCGAAGGCGCCGCCTTCGGTCGCGCTCACCGCTGCCTCCAGCGAATCATGACCACGAGCCTTCAGGTAGTTGCCGAAACGCTCTTCAATATGTTCCCGAGTCGTTCCGTGCAGACTCGCCGCATACGCCAAGATCTGCGAGACCACGGCCCGCCGGGCTTCATTGTTCTGGGCGAGCTTCACCTCGATGATGACCGGCCTACCTGTGGTCTCGACGCCGACGAGATCTGCGAAACCCGAGCCGAGCGGCGCTTCCTTGCCGAGGATCAGAAGTTGGGGTGCGCCCGACAGCGGCAGCATCTCAGGCGCTTGTTCGATCAGATCGTGCAGAGTGGCCTCGTCCGGAAAACCCGCCGGCGGGCTCAGCACCCAGCCGTCATCGTCTTCCGTCCAGATTCCGGGCATCGACACGTCTTGCTCCCCACTCCTTCAAGCGGAATTCAACACTTCGGGCATGTCGGATATCGAAAATCGACTGGCTAGCGGGAGGGCCAGCGCAGGATTCCGGTTTCGGTGCGGCCGTCGGCTTCGAGGTAGTCGGGGTCGCCGGGGAATGCGATGCGGTGCGGCCCTTCGTTTTCGTAACGGATCCGCACGTGTTCGTCGTCGCCAGGCGTGCCCCTGCCGGCGGCAGCGACCGCGTCGGCCACCGTTCCGAATCTGGCAAGGCGGTGCAGCATGCCGATGGTCGGCGTCATCATCACCATGTCGCCGGTCTCGTTGCGCCGGATGGCGTCCGCCGGGCGAACCCATTGGTGCTCGACCGCCTCGTCGTGATCGGGCAGCGGCACTTGGCCGTCCGGCATGGCAGTGAGGAAGAACCGGGTGTCGTAGCGGCGTGGTGAGCCCAGCGGCGTCACCCAGCGGCCGATGAAGTAAACGTTGTCGCCGTCGAGCAGCAGGTCTTCGCTGCGCACCGTCTCGATGAAGTCCCGCTCGCCGGCATTGACCTCGTCGCGGTACTGCGAGAACCGCTCGGCCACATCGGGGGGCGAGAGGTCGATGATGCCCGAGGGCAGATCCCGCGGATCCTCGACGCCGACCGGGTGGTCGTGATGGGCGAGCAGAATGCCCGCTTCCTCGAACGTCTCCCGCAACGCTGCGACCCAGAACGCGATACCGCCCCGCTTGATGCCGATCTGAAACGAGGCGTCGTCATCAGTCAGGCCAGACACCGTCTCGTCGGCGACCTGGGTGGCGTCTTCGGGGTCGACGGCACCGCCGGGGTACACCCACATGTCGCCCACGAAGATCGACCTGGCGTTGCGCTTCAGCATCAGCACATGGGGATCGTTCTCTTCGGACAGGATCATCACGGTGGCCGCATCGCGCACGGGCACGGCTTCAGGGTCGTAGTCGCCGCCGCTCCCGGGTGACTTTGCGCCAACCGAGGCGCGGCGCTCGGGTTGCTCACTCATCAGCGGACCAATCCCGGCTCAGTCGGCGTCAGTGCGAACCGCGGCCGGCTTCGACAGAAGCAGCCGCGCACACCCGGTCGTCATCACTTGGCCACCACACAGATCCCGACGCACAGACTCGCCACGCACAGGTCAGTAGTCGATGCCCGCGCAGACGAGGCACTCTTCGCCGTCGTGGCTGGCACGGGCCGCTGCTGCGTCCTCGTCGGTCTGGTACTGCGGCGTCGGGTGGCGCTCGACCCGGTCGTCCTCGTAATCGCCGTCACCGGCTGAATCTGCGCCTGCATCGGTGCTCGCCTTAGCCGAGTCGTCACCGTTCGGCACGGCGCACTCGGGCAAATCGGCAGCCTTGGTGGCCGGCGCGAACACCCGGTCCTTCCAGCGATCCGACTCCGACCAGCGGTAGTGCAGGTGCGCCATGGAACCCGGCACGCGCAGATTCTCGAATGCGGCGAACGTGTCGCGCAGGATCTGCAGGTTGAGCTCGGATTCGTGCGGCTTGCCCGCTGTGCGCCCGAGCGGGTAGTCGAGGTACGCAGCACGGGGCGGCCAGGCCGCCCGGGTGATGTCGCGTGCGCTCGACATCGACAGCGTCGGGATTCCTTCGGCCTCGATGGCCCTCGCGATCAGACCCCCGGTCTGATGGCAGACAGGTCAGACCGGCACGAGCAGCACCACGTCGAGCTCGTCGGCTACGCAGCGCTTCGCCAGCTCGGGGATCAGCTCCTCACGCACACGCCGGGTGCTGTAGATGCCGCCCATGAGGGTGTAGGCGTTCGGGCCCAATTCGCCGATCTCGCCGCTGTCACGCAGGGCACGCAAAGCCTTGATGGGGAACACGCAGTTGATGTCCGAGCGGGCGTCGGCGAGGTCGTAGGCGAAGTGCGTCGCCCGCAGCTCAGAGACGTCGACGTCGGTTGGGATCGCCCGGTAGGTCGTGTCGTCGCGGTAATGAAACGCCGTCTGGCCGACTGAGTAGATGCCCCCGGTTGCGATCAGTCCGACGCGGCACTCCGAGATCGGCTTGGTCAGCGGCGTCCACGGCGGCGGCGTCTCGCTGTGCACCCAGCGGTACTCGCCGTAACCCAGCCCGATGTACTGGGCAGTGATCCGCGGGATGTACTCAACAGGTGGCTGGCGGGCAGCAACAGTCTCAGCGCTCACGCTCCCACGGTACGCGGTCAGCACAGTGCCCGGCAGAGGACAGGCGCCAGAAGGCACAGATGTCAGAGCGAAGGAGGCGGCAGGAGGCTCTGCGACGTTGCGACCTGCTGGATCGCGGGCGCAGAGAATCCTGCCGCCTCCGCAGCGGGCGCACCTTCCCGCGCTGCTCCGAAAACCGGTAGCGAGGCCGCGCCACCCGTGGCATCCTTGGCTCCCCGTGCGGGTCGTAGCTCAGTTGGTTAGAGCGCCAGTTTGTGGCACTGGAGGCCGGGGGTTCGATTCCCCTCGATCCGCCCGCACCGTTGCCGACCGCATGTGTCGGAGGGCTGTCGTTAGCCTTGCGGGGCACCATGCGCCTCTAGCTCAATTTGGCAGAGCAACGGACTCTTAATCCGCAGGTTCTGGGTTCAAGTCCCAGGGGGCGTACCACAGGCTGGCCGGAGCGCTCCGGCCAGCACGCTGCGGGGAGGTTCGATGAGCATTCACGACTCAGGCGACCAGCCGCAAGCAGCAGATTCTCTGCCTTCAGCCGACGAATTGATCGAGCACAACCGGCAAGTGGCGGACGCCGTGAAGACACCCGGCATGGCGGCCGCCCCCAGCCGGCACGTAGCAATCGTGACCTGCATGGATGCCCGCCTCGATCCGCTTGCCGAACTCGGCCTGGACATCGGCGATGCCCACGTCATCCGCAATGCAGGCGGTGTGGTGACCGACGACGTGATCCGGTCTCTGTGCATCTCCCAGCAGAAGATGGGAACACGCGAGATCGTGGTGGTGCACCACACATCGTGCGGCATGTGCGGACTCGACGAGGCGGAATTAAGCGACCATCTCGAACGTCGATTCGGCGAGCGACCCGAATGGCCCATCGGTGCTTTCGCCGACGACACCACGGGACTGCGGGACGCCATCGCTGAGCTTGAGGCGTCGCCGCTCATCGAGCGCGACACCACCATCTTCGGA